>CAZDWU010000053.1:2913-14832 GCA_964509165.1 uncultured Chthonomonas sp.
GGGGGTCGCTCCCCTGCCTCACCAACCCTAATGGCACCGGCCACTCTGAGCCGGCTCCTCGTTTTGGGCCCCACCATTTGGTGGGTTGCATCCGGTTGCACCAGTCGACTGGTGACCATTCCGGACCGATGGTAAAACCGCGCCATGCCGGATTCGCCCGACCTTTTCGACCAGCCCCACCGGCGGTTCGATCCCTTGCGTCGCGAGTGGGTGTTGGTCTCGCCTCACCGCGCCAAGCGACCATGGCAAGGGGCGATCGAATCGAGGGCAGAATCGGTTCCTGCTCACGATCCGGATTGCTTCCTCTGCCCAGGCAATGCCCGCACGAGCGGCGAAATCAACCCGCCCTATACAAGCACATACAGCTTTCCGAATGACTTCCCGGCCCTGCTGCCACGGTCGAGTTCGAGCCCCCACACAGACGATCTATTCCGCGCCGAACCCGTCGGTGGCGAATGCCACGTTCTGTGCTACTCACCCCGACATGATGTCTCCCTCTCCACCATGGCAACGGGTCAAATCAGGGAAGTTGTTGATCTTTGGGTTGCCACCGCGGCTGAGCTTGGGGCGCGCTTCCGCTGGGTCCAAATTTTTGAAAATCGCGGCGCAACCATGGGGATGTCAAGCCCGCATCCACACGGCCAGGTGTGGGCGATGGACGAGATTCCCACCCTTGTCGCTAGGGAGGACGAAAGTCAAAGCGACTACCTACGCGATCACGGCACGCCGTTACTCTTGGATGTCGCCAACCGCGAAATGGCCCTCGGTGAGCGAGTGGTCTGTGCCAACGACCACTGGGTTTGGCTCGTGCCCTTTTGGGCGGTGTGGCCGTTTGAAGTCCTTCTGTTGCCGCGCTTTCAAGCGTCCAGGTTCGAAGATCTTTGCGAGGAGCAGTTGGACGGGCTTGCTTCGATTCTCGCCGATGGGCTAGCTCGATTTGATCGGCTCTTTGGGTGCCCGTTCCCCTACAGCATGGGATGGCACTTTGCGCCGCCCGGCGCCAACAATGCAGGAGCTTGGCAGATTCACGCCCACTTCTATCCGCCCCTGTTGCGCTCAGCTAGCATCCGCAAGTTCTGGGTTGGATTCGAAATGATGGCTGAAGCTCAGCGCGACATAACTCCCGAGGAGGCAGCCGAGAGGCTGAGAAGGGCCTGAATCGAAGCGAATTGATCCATCAGGCCGTTGAGGGCTACCAGGCGGCATTCGCAACAAATCCCGAGTTCGTTTCGTTGGCCCCTGGTCGAATCAATCTGATCGGCGAGCACACCGACTACCACGAGGGCTTCGTCTTCCCTTGTGCTACAGACCGGGCGGTTGTCGTGGCCATGGGCCGTGCACCCGGGCAGTCCCACATCATCGCAAGCGGCTTTGGCCAATGCCAGTTCTCATTGGGTGCGCGAGAACTGCTCCCCGCAGAGAAGTGGATTCGCTACCTGGCCGGAACCGGCTCACTACTCATCGAGAGCGGTGTCGAAGTACCGCAAGTGCATGCCTATTCTGTGAGTGACCTACCCCACGGCGCCGGCATCAGTAGCTCGGCGGCCGCAGAAGTGGCCTATGCACTCGGATTCCTCGCGTTAGCAGGCGAAGTGAGAAGTAAGGTCGAAGTCGCCAAGCTGGCGCAACAATGCGAAAACGAGCTCTGTGGCTCCCCTTGCGGGATCCTTGATCAGCTCGCGAGCCTCTCTGGCGTTGAAGGCCACGGGATGTTCATCGACACGCGCGATCCCGGCCGTCCTGAACCTGTCAAGCTCCCCAGCGACTACAGCATCGTGATTTGCGACACGGGAGAGAAGCACGACATCGGCGAGTCCGGTTACCCACTTCGCCGCCAGCAAAGCGAAGAAGCCGCCCAGCGATTGGGGGTGCGAGTTTTGCGCGACGCGACTCTTGAAATGGTTGAAGCGCATCGAAATGAACTGGGGGATGTGCTGTACCGTCGAGCCAAACACGTGGTTAGTGAAAACGCCCGCGCCGTTGCGTTCCGGGATGCACTTCTCTCGTCTGACGATTCAAGTTTAGGCACATTGCTTCGACAGTCACACGAGTCGTTGCGGGATGACTACGAGGTTTCGACACCGCTATTGGATGCGACCGCTGAAGCATGCTGGGCTCATCCAAGTTGCATCGGAGCCAGAATGGTGGGCGGGGGGTTTGGCGGCTCCTGCATGGCGTTCGTCGAGCGCACCGGAGCGAATGGCTTTAGGGAACAGCTCGAGCGCGATATGGCACTTGCGGGCGCCACCCAGGCTCGTGTATTGCTTTGCCAGCCTTCTGCTGGTGCCTCCTGCAGCCCATTCCGTTGATATCCTCCAAGACCCAAGAATTCGGTCGCGTTTACGGACCCAATGTACACGCGGTCATTGGGTCTCGGTAGAATGGCGCCTGCATGCAACATCCTCTCTGTGACAAAGCCGACGAGTTGGGCGACGGATCCGTTCCTGGCGGCGTCATCGATATCGTTGCGGGCAGCTTCAGCCTTCATTTCGAATGGGGGGAAGATGCCAAGCTCAAGCAGAATTCCAGCCCCGCTTACCCTCAATGGGGAGACGGATGGGTTTTCGAACCCGCTCTTCAAGCGGTGCATAGCGATGGCAACACCTCCACGGATCTTCGTGTCATTGGGACCCAATCGGAAGGGACAACGACCCGGATCAGCTTAAAGGACAGCGAGTACGAGTTCTTCGTCGATTTGTTCTTCCGCACCTTCGAAGACGAGGAAGTTATCGAGAGTTGGGTTGAAGTGCGTCACGAGGAGTCCCAATTCGTCACGCTCCAATCCATCGCTTCTGCGGCCATGCAGCTGGAAGCAGGGGATTTTCACCTCACCCAATTCTCCGGCGACTGGGCCAACGAGGCCAATATGGTCACCGAAGCTCTCCGACCTGGGATTAAGATTCTGGACAGTAAGCTCGCCGTCCGGTCCCACCAATTCTGCGCTCCGTGGTTTCTTCTTAGCAACGGCCCCCTGGACGAAGATCACGGATGGGCGCTGGCTGGTTCTCTGAGTTGGTCAGGTTCCTTTCGATTCAGTTTCGAGCAATTGCCGAGCGGCAACCTGAGTCTGGTTTGCGGCCTCAATCCGTTTGCTTCTGTCATCAGGCTCGAAGCAGGAAAGTCTTTCACAACCCCCAAAATGGTATGGGCGTGTTCCAGTTCTGGGACTGGCGACCTCTGCCGCAAGCTCCATCGTTTTGTCAGGCGGGAAGTCTTGCGAGATGGAGATCGGCTCCGCTCGATTCTCCTGAACAACTGGGAGGCAACGTACTTCGACTTCGATGAAGCCAAGCTGTTTTCCTTGTTCAAGGGTGCACAGGACTTGGGCGTCGACCTCTTCCTTCTCGACGATGGCTGGTTCGGTAACAAGTTTCCCCGGAATGACGACACCCAGGGCCTTGGTGACTGGCAAACCAACGTCACAAAGCTCCCGAACGGCATGAGCCATATCGCCGAGGAAGCTCATGACCACTCTCTTCGGTTCGGTCTCTGGTTTGAACCTGAGATGGTCAGTCCGGGCAGCGAACTCTTCGAACGACACCCCGATTGGGTCATCCGCCAGCCGCACCGCGAATTGGAGCTGCAACGCCACCAACTCACGCTGGATCTATCGAATCCCGATGTACAGGATTTCTGTTTCTCCTTGATCGATGATGTCCTGCGGGCTGCACCCGGCATTTCCTACATCAAGTGGGATTGCAACCGATACCTGACTCAGCCTGGATCACAGTTCCTAGCTCGGGATCTGCAAACCCATTTGCCAACCGCGTACACCCATGGGCTGTACAAGGTGATGGAGCGCCTGCGGATTGAACACCCGAATGTCGAAGTCATGATGTGTTCGGGCGGCGGCGGGCGAGTCGATTATGCCGCTCTCAGCTTCGCCCACGAACTCTGGCCAAGCGACATGACGGACCCCGTGCGCCGGATTTTCATCCAGTGGGGTTTCTCCCACTTCATCCCCGCCATCGCCTGCGCGAGCCATGTCACCACGTGGGGAGAACGACCGCTCAAGTTTGCGTTCGACGTCGCCATGAGTGGCCGCCTCGGGCTAGATCTCGATATCGACAAGCTCTCGGCGGAAGATAGGGGGTTCTGTCGCCAGGCCATCAAGGCCTATCGTGGCATCCGTGAGACCGTGCAGTTTGGTGACCTCTATCGGCTTGAATCGCCCTACGCTGGCCCTCGGGCATCAGTCCTCTACCGAAACGGCGACCAAGTCGTTGCGTTTGTGTTTGCTTCGCAGGGGGCCCCGGCCGGGAACCTTCGCCTGAAGGGGCTTGATCCAAATGCCCTCTACCGGGTGACCGAAATCAACTTGCCCGATGGAGATTCCGACTTGGGGGCTTACTCTGGACAAGAGCTCATGTCAGCCGGAATGCCATGGCCCGAAATGGGGATCCTCACCAGCTCCGTGCTGGTGCTCCATCCCGAATCCTGAGTTCGGCGATCAATACGAGCAAAGATTTTTTGTCGAATTTGGAACCAATTCAGGATTGTTCATGTAGAATGTACACGTGTTAGTTACACGCGTACAGCGTCCAACGAGGGACGATGTGGCAAGGGCGGCGAACATCTCTGGGGCAACGGTGTCCCGAGTTTTGAGCGGGCGAACCGACTTCTCCATCCTTCCCGAAACCCGGGAAAGGGTTCTTGCCGCCGCCAAGGCGCTCGGATACCACCCCAACATGGCCGCCCGGGCCCTCACCACCGGGCGCACAGGGCTCATTGGCTTTTGGATGAGCCTCGACTATTCCCCCTACCGAGGACATGCCCTTCAGTGCATGCGGGCACTGCTCGCAAACACCGATTTCACGGTTGCCGTCACGGACATTGACGAAGAGTACAGTTCCGCTCACTCCTTTGAACGTGCACTTCGAATCCCCGTCGATGGCATCATTGCCTTCGACACCAGCAATTCGGTTGAAGCCTTTGCTCGCGACTCGGAGCGACTTGCTCCCAATATTCCCTTCGTTAGCATGGGTGCCTACTGGTCCGAAAGCAAGAGCTACGTCGGCATTGACCTCCGAAAAGGCGCTGATAGAGCGATGGCTCACCTTCTGGAAACCGGGCGCCAACGAATTTCCTACCTAGCGCCCACTTCCTCCGACCTCTTGGCCGGCGGACCACGCTACGAATCCTACGTCCAGGCCATGTCGGCAGCCGGCCTCGAACCAAAGACCATTGCGGTCGAGACATTTCGGTACCTCCCGATCAAGAACGCCCTCACGGAACTCGTCGACCGACGTGAACTCCCAGAGGCCATTTATTGCTTGAACGATGAGGCCGCCGTTACGGCTTCTCACGTCCTGCAGGCCCTTGGTGTTCGCATCGGCGAAGATGTCGCACTCCTGGGCTTCGATGGAATTGAAGAAGCGGAACACCTGCCGGTGCCTGTCACTTCTGTCCGCCAACCCATTGAAGAAATGTGCAGTCTGGCCCTTCAATTTCTCATCAAGCACCTGCAGGAGCCTGGCCTTCCTCCCCAGCAGATCATTCTGGAACCTGAGTTGATCGTACGCGAATCAACTCAGTATGGACAACACAATTCGACTTCCCCCAAGTCCTCGTGAGAGGCTGAGTAAGACAATGAAACGCGCATTTACGCTAATCGAACTCCTCGTCGTCATCGCCATCATCGCAATTTTGGCGGCCATCTTGTTCCCGGTGTTTTCCCAAGCCAAGGCGGCGGCAAAGCGCACGCAAGAGCTGAGCAACGTCAAGAACATCTCCCTTGGCATCATCATGTATCAAAGCGACTACGATGATATTTTGCCCCTGATCTACCAAGCCAACTGGAGCGAACCGCGCCACCGCGTGATCCTGTGGAAAGACGTCGTCTATCCGTACATCAAGAACGGCGGGAAGCCGCTGAAGAGCGACGGCTCCTATTACACGGCTGCCGAGCAGTCTGATGGCGGCATTTTTGGATCCCCCACCTACGATGGCAACTGGGCGAACTTCGATAGCGGTTCAGGAATCTATCGAGGCGACACAAGTAGCCGGTTCCCGCGTGCGTACGCCCTGAACTGCGACGCGGGCAAGAACGAAAACCTTGGGGATTCTGATGTGGAGTCCGAAGACGCCACCGTCTGGTCGCGAACCTACACCTACAACGGGGACCCGAATCTCTATATCCGTGGAGGAGGTGGAAATGCGTTGGGCCTCGAGAACATTTCGGGGACTGCGATGATCGTAGGTACCAGAACACCATTCCCCAACTTCTATTCGCGCTACTTCGCCTACCGGTGCGACAGCTATTGGTGTGGAGCCGCGAGCGAAACGACTTTCGCCCGAGGCGTCGGAAGCAAGCAAGTCACCATGTCTTTCTTCGATGGACATGCGAAAACGATGAACGCCTACAAGTCGTTTGCGGACGACGTCTATGGCATGTATAAGGTTCGTGTCCCTGGATCCAGCTGGCCTGGAGCTCCTGCCGTGACTTTCTACATGAGCCAGATCGGCGAGTGGAAGTAATCATGCTGCCTCGAATCGCTGGCTTGGTCATTGCTGCTATGGTGATCACTCAAATAGGCTGTACTTTATCAGGGGCCAGCGATTACGATGCCAAGCAGATCGTTGTGGAACAGGAGAGCACCACGCCTCCACCGCTTGAGCCTCCCATGGGCGCAAGTGACACTCAATAGTAGCCAGAGATAGCCCACACTCGGCCCGACCCATAGTGACCATTTAGAGCAATGTTTTCCTCTCTCATTGTTGCCAGCTTCGCGTTGCATAGCCAAACCTTTAGATCGGAAGGCGCAACTCTCGAAATCTGCAACCTGACTGGATATTTCAGCATCGCACTCGGCGAGGGCATGAGGATCAATCATGCCTTCGGCGAAGTGAAGCTCAGTGACGGCACCATTGCAAAGACAACGGAGTTCCCCGTCCGCCAGGTCACTTCCGAATCGAAGAACGACCTTCTCGGGCAAGCCACTGAAGTCACAGTTTTGCACTCGGGCCGGTTTGGAGTTGAAATTCGGCAAATTTTCCAGATCTATGACTCTGAAGTGATTGTCCGGCTCGATCTGCTTGATCCTTCAAGCCGGGGCACCAATCAGATGGCCCCCATCGTGAGCGGAGCCGTGACGTTCCCCGAGTCGGGAGCTCTCCATTCCCTTTTCGTCCCCTACGATAACGACAAGTACGCTCGATTTAGTAGCGACGCTTGGAATCAGGGGCGAGACGCGGGCGATGTAAGTAGCGAAGTGGGGGCACTCTACAACGACTCGACGCGCACCGGGCTTATCGTCGGAAGCATTGACCATGACACCTGGAAGTCAGGGATCCGGTTTGCCCGCGAGGGTGGCCTGCGGGCAACGGCCGGGGTTACGAACCGATATACGCACGACACCCAACCCCACGGTACCGTTCGAGGCGCCGAGGTGCAGAGTCCTCGATTTGTTGTGGGACGGTATGACGACTGGCGAACAGGCCTGGAGCGCTTCGGCGACATCAATGCGAAAGTCAAGTCGCCCCTGAAATGGGAAGGCGAAGTGCCATTCGGTTGGAATTCATGGTCCGGACACAAATCCGCCGTCCGGGCAGCAGATGCAAATGCGGCTCTCGAATTTATCCGCGACGAACTCCCCGGCTTCCGGTCTGGCGGCGTCGCCTACATCAATCTCGACTCCTATTGGGACAATTTAACGCCCGAAGAGCGCCAAGCGTTTGTGAAGAAAGCGCAGGCTTCCGGGCTTAAGGCGGGCGTCTATTGGGCGCCCTTTGTGAACTGGGGTGAGCCCGACTGGAACACGGTTGCCGGCTACAAATTCGGAGACATTCAACTCAAGGACGCATCTGGAAACTACCTTCCCAAACTGTCCGGAGCTTGGCCTCTCGACCCAACCCATCCGGGCACGCTCCAGCGTATCGAAGAGACCCTTGATGGACTCGTCAAAGAGGGATTTGACTACATCAAATTGGATTTCCTCACGCACGGCTCCTTAGAAGGCGAACACTACAACCAAGACGTCGACACCGGAACCGAGGCGTACCACATCGGCATGGCGCAGGTGCTCAAGTGTCTTGATGAACGTCGAGCCGGCAGGCCGATTTTTATCAGCATTAGCATCGCGCCGATGTTCCCGCACGGCTACGCTCATGCCCGCCGCATCTCTTGCGACACATTTTCGGACATCTCCGCCAGCGAGTATTTTCTCAATTCTCAGAACTACGGTTGGTGGCAGGCTGGCCGGCTCTACCCATACAACGACCCTGACCACGTCTGTGTCTATCAGGCAGCAGGAGAGGCACCCACTTCTGAAGCAGAGGGCCGCACCCGATTTGTCGCCGCTGTCATTGGCGGCGGCATGATGCTCCAAGGCGATAATCTCACGAACCCAATTGCCCGCGAACGAGTTCGAGCAATCTTCTCAAACCAGTCCCTCATTTCCCTCGCCCAAAGGACTCCGTCCTTCCGCCCGGTGCAAGGCAACACGGGGGAAAGAGCTGGTGACCTGTTTATCTATCGTGAAGATGAGGACACGGTCTATGTCGCTGCATTCAACTTTGACCGGAATGCAACGCGGGCGGTCTCCGTACCAATGGGCCGTCTTGACCTGCAAGGCAGCTGGCAGTCCAAAGAACTTTGGACAAACGTCGAGGGCATGGCCGAGGGCGTACTTGAGCTGGCCATTCCGCCTATGGACTGCATTGTTTTGAGGCTAACGAGAAAGCCATGAATCCACGTCTACGGCGCGATCTCGTGGCCTATGCCTTTATCTCCCCTTGGCTGATCGGCTTCGTTCTCTTCACGGCTTGGCCGTTTCTGCGCAGCCTTTGGCTATCGTTTACTCGGTACGACATTGTTCGTCCCCCGAAATTTGTTGGATTCGCAAACTACGAGAGCTTGCTTACGAACGACGACGCTTTCCGGAACGCCATCTTCGTAACCCTTAAGTTCACCGTCATTTCTGTGCCTCTCGGAATCATCGCTGGAGTCGGACTTGCCCTTCTCCTCAACGCGAATATCCGGGGTATCACCATCTATAGAACCCTCTTCTATATCCCTTCCATTGTTCCCACAGTTGCGTCAACGGCAATTTTCATTTGGATACTGAACCCACAGATTGGGTTTGTCAATGGCATTCTCTCGCGATTCGGAATCGAAGGTCCCGCTTGGCTCAACGACCCCAAATGGGCGCTCTGGAGCCTTGTTTTCATGGGGCTCTGGGGCGTCGGCAACAGCATGGTGATCTATCTTGCCGGACTTAAAGATATCCCCGTGCATCTCTACGAAGCCGCCATCTTAGATGGAGCCAACTCCTGGCGGCGCACCCTCTCGATCACCTTGCCCATGCTCACGCCGGTCATCTTCTTCAACTTAGTAATGGGGGTCATTGGCTCACTCCAGTACTTCACGCAGGCCTACATCATGACCGGGGGCGGACCAGAGGATTCTACTCGCTTCTATTCTTTGTATCTGTTCGATCGAGCTTGGCGATACTCTGATATGGGCTATGCCAGTGCAATGGCCTGGATTCTATTCCTGATCATCGTGGGCCTTACCTCGATCTTGTTCGCGACTCAAAAGAGGTGGGTGCATTATCGCCACTAAGTCAATGCGGTTGGTCTTAACCGTCCTTCTCGCCATCGTGATCATCGGCGTTCCATCCATGCCGATTCTCTTCCCCGCCGCATTGAGCGCCCGTAAGTACCCCGAGCGTATTGAAGTGCGCTTTTGGCACATGTGGTCTGCTGAGTGGAAGGAGGTGATCGACCGAATTGTTGAGCGCTACAACCAGAGCCAAGATAAGTATGAAGTCGTCGCGCTGTCCATTCCGGGCGGCGCGGATTCAAAGTTCTTGCTGGGTGCAATGGGTGGCAATCCACCCGATGTCATGGCGCAATGGAATCCCGTCATCCCCACGTGGGCGGATGGTGAACTCCTCACTCCCTTTGAGGAGCTCATGACCCCCGAGGAGCGACGAGCCTTTGAAGCTGACTCTTATCCTATTGTCAAGCGAGTCGGACAGTACAAAGGCAAGACCTTTGGCTTCCCGATTGGGCTGCAAGTCAAAGGCATCTTCTACTTACCACAAGCCTTTGAAGAGGCAGGAATCTCCGAGTTTCCCGCGAGCTGGGAAGAACTGGTTGTACAGAGCGAGCGACTGACCCAACGTGATTCGACAGGGATCACTCGGCTTGGCTTCTTGCCAGGCAGCTGGGCGGAAACCGCCCAGGTGTTTGGTGGTGGCTTTTACGACTTTGACGAGGACAAGCTCACCTTGGAAAATCCCCGGAACCTCGAGGCCCTCCAGGCCCTCGTGAACCTCCGAACACGCGATGGCGATGACGCGATCAACCGCTTTCAAGCCGGACTCAATACGGGCTCTTCCGCGGGCGGTTGGCCCTTCATTAGCGGAGCCTATGCCGCCACGGTGGACGGACCCTGGCGAGTTGAACAAATCGCGAAGCATGCCCCAGATCTCGAGTATGAAGTCGCGTTGCTCCCCCCTCCCCAGGGCGGAACTGAGGGCGCTGGCCTAGGAAACGGCAACTTTATGATCATCCCGCGGACGGCCAAGCAAAAGGAGGGTGCGTGGGACTTTGTGAAATTTTGGTCCGGCATGACAAACCCCGAAGTCGCGGCCGAATTTTATGTTTGGGGTGGCTGGCTACCCCCGAGCGATAAGGTTGCTCAGGCCAAAATATATCAGGAGTACTTGCAGAAGCATCCCCAATTCGCAACCTTTGCGAGAGCGATTCGCAGCGCCAATATTCACGCTCAACCTCCCGTCTCCTACCAAGTCTTTGTCAACGACACGATACGCAGGGCCGAAGAAATGGCTCTGCGAGGGAAGATCACGCCGCAGGAAGCCATGAGCATGGTTCAAAACGAAGTTCGCGAGGAACTCAAACGACGAGAGAGGTTGGGTTATGACAACTAAGCTTTCTCGCACAGCGACACACCTTGTGCTTCTCATTCTTTCCGTGCCGGCCATCCTGCCACTTATCTGGATGGTTTCCACCTCGCTTAAGTCTGATGATAAGATCTACGCGGGAACGACCGGAACCGGTTTTGAGCTCTCAAGCCTCATCCCCAACCCTGTGATGTGGAACAACTATCCTCGCGCTCTTGAGGCAGTTCCTTTCAATGTTTACTTAAGCAACACCCTTTTCTTGGGCGTCGTCTGCGTGATTGGGGCAGTCCTTAGTAGCGCTCTGGTCGCCTATGGATTTGGACGACTTGAATTCCGAGGCAAGAAGGCTATGTTTGCGATCCTCATTGCCACCATGGCCCTGCCTGGCCAGGTCACGATGATTCCGGTTTTCGAGCTGTTCCGCTCCCTCGGGTGGTACGGGTCGTATCTTCCCCTCATCATTCCTTGCTTTACCTCGGCACCCTTTTTCGTTTTTCTCCTCACGCAGTTCTTCAAGTCCATTCCCGAAGAAATTGCCGAATCAGCCCGGCTCGATGGCGCAACCGAGTTTCAGATCTTTAGCCGCGTCATCATCCATCTTGCCAAACCGGCGCTGGCTACCTGTGCTCTCTTTCAGTTTCTTGGCACATGGAACGACTTTATGGGGCCCCTGATCTACATCAACGACCCCAGTCGGTACACGCTGGCCTACGGTCTGCAGCAGTTCATGAGTGCATACGGGGGGCAATGGACGCAACTGATGGCGGCCAGTGTTGTGTTCACGCTGCCCATCATCCTGCTCTTCTTCTTTGCTCAAAAGACGTTCATCCAGGGTATCTCCACGACGGGCGGTAAGTAGTTGGGTTGCGGGCGGTGCGCCTCTAGGCTTCCCTTGTGCGATGACGTTTGCATTGACAGGGGACGAGGCGAAAGCGCTCACTCCTGAGCGCCGGCGTTTGAGTCCAGTACTTCCTCACCTGGGCATGTCGGTGTCCACGATGGCGCGGGACTTGGCCTTCAACGGAAGGCGCGATGCTCCTAATCGTGGAGG
>CAZDWU010000054.1:0-4231 GCA_964509165.1 uncultured Chthonomonas sp.
ACGGGGGATGAGGCGACCTTACCGACTCGACGATTGGTCGGCCGAGGCATGGAACCGGCCCTCGGATTTGACCTCCGCCTGGACGGGCGCGCAGGCTCCAACACGATTGACGTTCGTCTCGATCCGAGCCTCGCGAGACTGGGTAAGGACGGCTACACACTCAGTGTCACCGCCGACCGCGTTCAAATTCGGGCCTCGGCTGCCTCGGGGGCGTTCTACGGCCTGCAGTCGCTTAAGCAACTGCTGCCGACGGATATCCATGCCACCCAAGCGGTGAACCGCGAGTGGACGATCCCGGCCATCGAGATTGAAGACTCTCCCCGCTTTGCCTGGCGTGGCGCGATGCTGGATTCCTGCCGGCATATGCAGCCCAAGGAGTTCATCAAGAAGTTCCTGGACGAAATGGCCGCGATGAAGCTCAACTCGTTCCATTGGCACCTGACCGAAGACCAGGGCTGGCGCATTGAGATCAAGAAGTATCCGCGCCTGACCGAAGTGGGGGCCTGGCGCCGCAATGTGGACGAGCTGGCCAACGAAAACCCGCACCGCTACCGCTACCAAACCATGTTCAAGGGTCCGGAATGGTACGGCGGCTACTACACGCAGGAAGAGATCAAGGAGATCGTCGCCTACGCGGCCGAGCGGCACATCAACGTGGTGCCCGAGATCGAAATGCCGGGCCACGCCCGCGCCGCCATCGCCGCCTATCCGGAACTGGGCAACCGCCCGGATGTCCAACTAGAAGTCGGCACGCAATGGGGCGTCATCAGCACGGTGTTTAGCCCGCGCCCGGCCACCATCCGGTTCCTGAAGGATGTGCTGGACGAAGTGATGGAGCTCTTCCCCTCGGAGTTCATCCACATCGGCGGGGACGAGTGCCCGAAGGATGAGTGGAAGGCCAGCGAAGAAGCCCAGGCCATCATGCGGGCCAACAACCTGAAGGACGAGCACGAACTGCAGTCGTACTTCATCCGCCAGATTGACGACTACATCACCAGCAAGGGACGCCGGATGGTGGGTTGGAGCGAAATCCTGGAAGGTGGCCTCGCCCAGAACGCAACGGTCATGGCCTGGCTGGGCCCTAACGGCGCCATGGAAGCCGCCCGCCAAGGCAACGACGCGGTGATGTCGCCCACTAGCCACTGCTACCTGGACTACTACCAGACTCGCGATGCGGCCGGTGAACCCCGAGCGATTGGGGGCTACCTCCCCTTGTGGCGCGTGTACGAGTACGAGCCGATTCCGGAGGCGCTGGAGCCCGAGTTCCACAAGCACATCCTGGGCCTGCAGGGCAACCTGTGGACGGAATACATGCCCCACCCCAAGCAGGTGGAGTACATGGCGTTCCCGCGCCTCTACGCGATTGCGGAAACCGGATGGACGTCGGCGGAGCGCAAGAACTACGAGAGCTTCCTGGCTCGCCTAACCGTCCACCTGGTGGGCATGGACTTGCGGGATATCATGTACCGCCGCCTGGATGGCTCTGAGATCGAGCCGATGGCCGGCTGGGCGCCCGGTGAAGTGGGAGAAACCATCATCACTCGTGAGTGGGACATCACCGAGCGCATCGGAGCCAGCGGGCCGTACTCCATCACCTTCCAATACACCGAGGGCGGGCACCGACTGGAGATCAGTTCGGTGGAAGTTCTGTACGGCACCCAAGTGGTGGCCAGTTCGGATCGCTTTGGCGTGACGGGCGGCACCAGCCGGGACAACACGTACAAGTTCGATCTGCCGCTCTTGCCGCGGGGCACCAAAGTCACACTGCGGGCGCGGGTGCGGGCCGATGGTGGCAGCGATTCGCGGGGTGTGCTGATGATTGATCGCAGCACGAGCCGCTCGGGCGCCTAACTCAGTCAGGCAATACAAAACCCCCGGCTGCCCTGCGGCTCCGGGGGTTTTTTGTCTTTGGTCAGTCCTTAGCGTACGGTGAAGTCGAAGAAGAACGACTCGCCGTCGGTGGTCCCCGAGAGGTTGAAAGACCGCACTTGGTCGGTGCGCGTATCCAGGTTCAGGGTGCCCCGGCCGTAGCTGGTGCGTCGGCCCCGGATGTCCGTGACGCTGAGCGTGATGACGCCCGCGCGATCTTCCGTCCACGTGCCGTTGACGTGGAGGTTGCTGCCGTCCGTACCCCGAATGGTGAAGAGGCCCTGCTGGTCCAGAATCACCTGGGCGGCGTACACGCGCTGCGGGTTGTTGCGGCCCACTTCGGCGGTTCCGCTCCCTTGCACGTTCTGGTTGATCGCCAGGCGGCCCTGGATGAAGCTGATATTGAAGCGCTGGCCATCGGCCGTGCCGTTCAGCGTCAGTCGCAGCACCTTGGTGTGGTCCCGAGTGAGGCTGACCACGCCCGTACCACGTACGTCGCGCGCCCCGAAGCCTTCGTAGATCTCCACCGGCAGGGTGTCGCCGCGCAGGCGGCTGTAGCGCGCCACGATCTTGAAGCGGCTAATGCCCGGGAACTCGAAAGAAATGCGACCGTCGCGCTGGGCGTCCACCGTCACGCGGTTAAGGCTGGCGCGAGAACCCAGATACTGCCAATCGCCGTTGCCACGCGGAGCATCGGTGAAGCGGAGCACGTCAATCGGCGCGCCCGGCAAGTTCGGGTTGGTGGGGTTGGTGGGGTTCGTCGGGTTAGTGGGATTCGTCGGGTTGGTGGGGTTGCCCGTGGATTCCCGCGTGCCCACAAAGGAGATGTTCCAGCGGAAGTTGCCATCAGCACTCGCCACGTTAATGCGGCGGACGTAGGTGCCGTTGCCAACGTCAATTTGGCCCGTCATCGGCGGGGTGCTGTTGTTCTGCGCGGTCTTGACCGAGACTTCGTAGCGGCCATTCTCGCTGCGGCTCCAAGAACCGAACAAACTCACCTGGCGCGAGCCCTCCAGCGTCAGTTGGAGTTGGCGATTCTCGTTGAGGATCACCGTGGCACGACGGATGGAGACGTTACCATCCGGGTTCTGATAAGTGCCCGAGCCATCCGTAGTGGAGGCATGCTGCCCAAAGCTCAGGGCGGAGGCCGCAAGCGCGGCGGCGAGAACAAGGAGTTTCTTCATGTTGCTCATAGTGTTGGACGATGTCCGGGGTCTGGGGGCTCCCGCTTTGTCGCAGAAGCCCCATTTCTCGTCATGCAGGTTACCGGCCAATGCTCATTTCGAACCGCTGTTCATCCGCCACCCCGGTGAGGTTGATGCTGATGACGCGGCCGGAATATCGGTCCACTTGCACCCATCCGCGACCGCTACTAAGTCGGCGGCCGGAGACGCTATTGACGAACAGTGCGTACTGGTCGCCTTCTTCACGCCAGGTGCCCGTGAACTCGGTGTAACGGCGGCCCTCAGTGCGGACACTGAAGCGCCCGTTGCTGGAGAGCACGACCCGTGCCGAACTGAACGTAAAGTCATCGCGGCCCAGAATGAACTCGCCCCGCCCGTAGATCGTCTCGTCGATGTTGCCCAGGCCCCGCGAAAAATCAAGCCGGAACTGCTGGCGATCTGCCGTGCCGCTGACGGAGATGCGCCGGACAGTGCGCTGGTCGTCTTCGAACTCCAGCGTGCCGCGCCCGCTCATGTCGTAGCGGCCCAAACCTTCGTAGAGTTCAAACGACACGCTATTGCCTCGGCGCTCGCCGTATTCGCCCCGCAGGTTGATGTAGCCACCGCCCTGGAAGGCCAGCGTGATGCGCCCGTTGCGGTCGGCGGTCACCCGCACGTCCTGCAGGTCATTGCGGCGACCGTTGTAGGTAAACGAACCGCGCCCTCGCACTTGCTCGTTTAGCTGCAGCCATCCGTTTTGGTTGCCCCAGGGGTCGTTGCCCCAACCACCATCGTTGCCCCAACCATCATTGATGGGGCGCTGCGCGCGGAAGGTCAGGCTTTGCCGGCGGCTATTGCCGGGCGAGCGCAGATCGAGACGGGAGAGGTTGCCGCGCGAATCGAGGTCCAGGGTGCCTCGCAAGGGCGGCGAGGTCGGGACCTCAATCTCGTAGCGATTGTCACCGCAGTTGATGTACTCGGCGTTAAAGGCGTCGCTTCGGTCACCATCCCAGGTGATACGAATCCGGCTGCTGCCGTCGAATCGAACGGACATGCGCTCCACTTCGTAGCGGCGGCCACCGGTTTCCCAGGTGCCTTCGCCGTAGGCAGAGACGGTCGTTGACGTGCCCCATTGGGCGGTGGCCAAGGTGGCCAGCAACGCTGTGGTTGATACCATCCATAACCGCTTGGTCATAGTG
>CAZDWU010000054.1:4331-14594 GCA_964509165.1 uncultured Chthonomonas sp.
CGGGGGCGAATCATGACGATCGCGGGCAGATCCACCTGAGCGCGGGTGGCGCGCCATTGGCCGACGCTGGGCGTCAGGCCGCCCTGGCCCAGGGCACCACAGATTTCGAGCCGGGAGGCTCCTCCGCGGGCGGCTTCTACGGCGTCATCGGCGCTGCACGCCACGATTTCAACTTGGATCGGATTCATGAGATGTCTCTGGGAGTTCGGGGCTTTCAGGAGTCTCTGGAGCGGGCGGCAAAGCAAGGCCAATGGGGCGCAACCAACGCTTCAACCGGTCAAGGTCGTATTCGTCCAGGTTTGGCATTTCCGCCGGGGTGGCCCCGGGCGAATGGTGAGCCAGCACGGCCACAATCGCGCGGAAGAATGTCGATTGCGGGTCCAAGTCGCTGGCGATCTGCGCGGCGCGCAGAGCTTCCGTGGGTTGGGCATTCGCCCACATTGCCAGGGCTCCCATGCCAAAGATTTCCGGGTCACCCGGCGAGAGTTCGCTGGCCGCTTGCAGACTCGATACTGCCTCGGGGAACCGCTCCATTTCGTAAGCCAGTTCCCCGGCCCACTGGTGGAAGAACGCATCATCCGGGGCCAAAACCACGGCTTCCATAATCGCGGCAAAGGCCGCCCGGCGGCTGCCCATAGAGCGCAGGGTTTCCGCCAGTTGGAGGGCCAGGTTGGGATCGTTGGGCTCAAGACGTCGGGCTTCTTGCAGGTGCCGCACGGCATCGTGCCCGCGACCCTGCTGCTTCAGAGTGCTCGCCATGGCCGCTTCCAGTTCCCCGCTGGCCACCGACTGCCGCGCCCGGGCGTATTGCTTGTAGGCTTCTGGAGCCATGCCGCCAGCTTCGTAGGCTGCGCCCAGCTCCGTGAGCAAGATCTCCGGGTCGCCGCCCTGCTTCAGAGCATGGCGGAACGCCAGAATCGCCTTCTCGTAATCGCCGTCATTGAGCGCTCGCTGCCCTTTGCGGCGCAGTTGCTCAGCCTTTTTGACGCGTTCGGTTTCTTTGGGGTCCGGTCTCATGATTCTTGTCCTTACTCCACCGGTCGGATGGTGATGGTCGCCGGGTAACTGCCGCCAGAGAGCGGGATCGTGACCATGTTCATGCGCACGGATTGTCCCGGCTGTAGGTTGAAGAGCCGCATCCGGTGCTCGGTCTTGGGCTGCAGGAGCGGAATCTTCATCAACGTGCCATTGACGAAGATCAGCGCCCCCGTGTAGCCCGCGCTGGATTCAAATACCACCTCCGTCGGGGCCACGCGGTCGGTCGGGTTCTTGATCGTCCCGTTGAGCTCGTAAACCACGCCGAAATTGCCCAGCAGCGCTTCCCCTTCGTTACCGGTTACCGCTTGCTGCCCCAGGCGCAAGAACGTAATGCGCCCCCCGGCTTCGTAGTCGAAGGTTTCCACGCGCTTGGGCTCCGGGAAAACCGGCGAATTGGTGCGGTTGATGATGATTGTGCCGATCGGAATGGTTTCGGGGCGCGCCATGGTGTAGGGCCGCTCAACCCGGGATGCTTCCCGCCATTTCGGGGGCATGCTAGCCGGAGCCACGGCCTCGTGCACCATCATCACGCTGTCGGGCGCTCCCTCCAGCATATGGAAGACATAGAGACCCGAGGAAGTGTCACCGTACTCCAGCTCGTGCACTTGCACGGGCACCGAGCTTCCCGGCGGGATCTGCAAGACGAGGCTGGCCCCTTCCTTCCAGTCGGGCATAAAGGCTTCGCCCGCGCGGTACCCCGCCAAGGTGGGGTTCTGGTCCACGCCCCCGTCGCCGGCAATGAGCGACACACGCGCAGTGATCTGGCCGTAATTCACCAGCTTCACCAACGACACCAGCGGCGCGGTGCCCCGGTTGCGTTGGTGGGTCAGCAGGCGGGCGGGGCGGCCCGTCGTCAGCCAGTGACTATAAAGCGTTTGCGGGTCGCGCAGGTTCTCGGGCTCGTTGCTATACCAAAGCTGTTCGGTGGTTTCGCGACGGGCCGTGATGTTCTGCATGCGCACGTCCACAGTGCCAGCCCAGGGGTAGAGGCCCACCCCATGCACCAAAACATCCACCAAGGCTCGCCCGGAGTTCCCTGCTGAAAGCGCCCCGGTGCGGATGCCGCGTAAACGAATCATCGCGCCCGGTTCGGTAACAAATCGGCTCTGCACCGCCGCGGCCGCCGCCGCGGCCACCACTTCGGCGCGGGCGGTGGTGCCCGTCACCTGGGCTTGCAGGGGTGTGTTCTGCTTCACCGCCCAGGGGGCGGCGTTCACGCGCCAAAACCAGGTCTCGTTGCCAATCTTGGCGGTGAGATTGACGTTCCCCTTGCCGCTGGCCGTAATGCGCACCATGCCGGTGCGCCGCTCAATGCGCAGAGCTCCGGCGGGTTCGGCTACCAGTTGGGCTTGGCGAGCGCCTCGTCCAACCAGCGGGATTTCCGTGGTTTGGCCGATGGCCAGCAAAACGTCATGGGTGTTCGACTTCAGCGGAGGCAGGGCGAAGGCGTCTTCCAGGCGACGTGCCCAGATTTGCGCCAAAGCCATGGCATCACTGTTCTGGGCGCGGGCTTCTTCCGGTGTGACGGTGAGAATCGGGCTCGTACCGCTGGAGATGATCACAGCCTCCTCGCGCTTCTCGGCGATAAACTTCGAAGCATCAGGCAGAGGTAGCAGCCGTTGTGCAATCGCGGTGGCCGCCTCGGGCCGGGTGCGCATCCGGAGCGTGAGAACCTCGTTCACCACCACCCAACCATCCTGGGGCATGACATCGGCCGCCGAGGCCAACCCTGCCATGGCCACCAGCAAACCCAACCAAACCTGACGCACGGCCTCAAAGTTACCCGGCTTGGCCCCTACCCCCCTGGTAACCTCCCGGCCATGAGTGCAACGGTGACTCCTGATCTGCTTTCGCTGGTGATGCGCGACGTCAAGGCCCAGAACTACATCAATGGCGAATGGGTGGATGGCGACAGCACGTTCGTCAGCACCAACCCCGCCAACCGAACCCATGTGATCGGCACGGCCCCGATGACCAGCCGCGCCCAAGTGAACGAAGCGGTGAAGGCCGCCCGGGCCGCCTACACGTCCTGGCGCCGGCTGAGCTGGGTGCAACGCGCCGAGTTCATTGACAACCTGGCCCAGGTGCTGAAGCGTGACCTCGAAGAGTTCAGCGTCCTCGTCACCACCGAGTGCGGCAAGCCCTACAACGAAGGCCGCGCCGACGTGGTGGAGTCCCTGCACACCGCGCAGTACGTGGCGGGCTTCGGTCGGTTGCCAACCGGCCACGTGCTGAGCAGCGAAATCCCCTCAAAGGACGCCTACATCCTGCGCAAGCCCAAGGGCGTGGTGGGCATCATCACGCCGTGGAACTTCCCGGTGGCCATTCCGCTTTGGGGTTCCTTGCCGGCGCTGCTCGCGGGCAATACGGTCGTCATCAAAACGAGCGAAGAAACCCCGGTTTGCGGCTGGCGCCTGGCCAAGGCGTTTGAAGATGCCGGCTTCCCCAAGGGTGTCATCAACTTTGTGAGTGGCGACGGTGAAACGACCGGCGATGCCTTGGCCCGCCACGAAGACGTGGACGTGATCCTCTTCACAGGGAGCCGCGCCGTCGGCAAGATGATTCAGCAAAGCGCGGCGGCCGAAGCCCACAAGTTTGTGGCCACCGAACTGGGCGGCAAGAACGCCGTGATCGTGCTGGAAGACGCCAACCTCGACATCGCCGTGAATGCGGCGTTGCTGAGTGCCTTTAAGACGGCTGGTCAACGCTGCGTCTCCTCCGGCCGCATTATCGTGGACCGCAAGATCGAAGGGCAATTCACTGAGCGCTTCCTCGACCTTGCTAAGCGGGTGCGCGTGGGCGACGGCATGGACCCGTCGGTGTTCATGGGTCCGCTCATCAACCCGGACGGCCTGGCCAAGTGGCAACACCACAACGCCAAGGCCAAGGAGGAAGGCGGCGAGATCCTTCTGGACGGCCAAGTGCTGACCGGCCCGGACCATGTGAATGGCAACTTTGCGTCGCCGTTCGTTTACCGCTTTGCGCAGTACAAGGAGAACACGTTCTGCCTGCGCCAAGAAGCTTTCAGCCCGCACTGCGCCATCATTGGCGTCGACGGCCTGGAAGAAGCCGTGAGGGTCTACAACGACACCGAATACGGCCTGAGCATGGCGGTGATCACGGAAGACTTCCGCAAGTGGCGCTACGTGCGCGACCACGCCGACTACGGCCTGGGCTACGTGAACCTGCCGAGCATTGGGGCGGAAGTTCACCTGCCCTTCGGCGGGGTCAAGGGCAGCGGCAACGGCAACCCGGCGGCGGAAACAGCGCTGGAGTACCTGACCCACCGCGTGGCCTTCACCGTCAATCACGCTGAAGAAATCGTGATGGCGCAGGGTCTTGGCACCAAGGTCTGATCCTCTCTTAGACCAAAAGGAGAACGGGGCTCATGGGTTCGCAAGAATCCATGAGCCCTAGTCGTGTCACCTGTCCCCCCGGGTTCGCGTCAACGATGTACCGGGCTCCGGAATCCCCGAGGCCGGATGAGAAGACAATGAAACTCACGCTCTCGTTCTTGCTGGTGCTTGCCGCCGCCGCCTTCATGTTTGGTTGCACGAAGGAAGTGGAACCCCAGGCCAACACGGACACCCAAACCAGTCGTCCGGAGGGTTCTAGTCCGGACGCAGTGACGGCCGAAGAAAAGTAAGGCCTACGCTCGTCCCTATGCCGAACCTTGGGTCCACCGTACTATTTCGGGCAGAACTCAGGGTTCGGTGTGACTTTTTGCAAAGGCAAAACGTCTTTGCGAACATCCGGGCCTTGCGGTTCGGTTGGAGTACATCATGAAGATCCTCAATCTGGCCCTGATCGCGATCTTGGCCGCCACGTTCGTTTTCGGCTGCTCGCAAGGCGAAGCTGCCCCCGCTGAAGGTGGTGCCACCGCTGGCGCCGAGCGCCCGGCTGGCGACGGCCCGGACGCTGTGCAAGCCGTCGAGTAAGCCTCAGGGAAGTTCGTCAACTCGGAGCGCAGTTCGGAGCCGGTCTTGGACGATTGTCATCGTCAAGTCGGCTCGGGTGCGCTCCAAAACGGCTCGTAGCGCGTCCGTCGCTCGCCGCAGTCCACCCGTGAGACCATCCGGGTAGTCCAACGTAATCAGCTCGTCGTAGACCAGCTCCATCGCGCCCATCAGGCGCTGAGCTTCGGCGTAGTTATCGGCCCGCAGTTGGTCGAGAATGGTGCGGCGGAGTTCGCTGGCGGCCTCGGCGATGCCGTGAGCGTACGTGTGGGCTTCGACGCCCAGGTCTTGCGCCGAGGGATACTCCTGCCCCTCAATCATCGCGAGAAGCAGAACGGCTTCCACCATTTCCTTCTCGGCATCTTGCAAATAACCGGCGTAGAGCATGCGGGGCGTGCCTTGCATGGCCTCCCGGAGTTGGAGAGCACTGGCCCGGGCTTCCTTGGCCAGTTGGTGGGCTTTGTCGGTCTCCTGACGGTGGCAAGCGCGGATGGCTTTCGAGCTCGCCTGAATGATCTGGCGCGTGCCGGCCAGGGCGGCTTCCCTTTGTTCGTGCTCGGCGTCCAAACGGGCGCGCAGATCATCCCAGATGGGGTTCAAAACTTGCCTTCCTTGCGCAGACTCACGTACTTCCCTTTGCCGACGATGATGTGGTCCAGAAGGCGAATCCCGAGGATCTCGCCCACTTCGTTCAGCCTCTTGGTCACCGCGATATCCTCCGGGCTGGGAGTCGGGTCGCCGCTGGGGTGGTTGTGAGCCACCACGAGGGCGGCCGCATTCTCGCGCACCGCATCGCGGAACACTTCGCGCGGGCCAATCAGGCTCGCATCTAGCGTCCCGATATGCACCGTGATGGTGCCGAGGATGTGGTTCTTGGTATCTAGAAGCACCGTGATGACCTTCTCCTGCTTGGCATCCTCGATGTGCTTCACGGCCTCGTAGGCGTCCTTATCGCCGGTGATGGTGCTGACTTCCCCGTGCGAACTCGCCCCCACGCGGCGGCCAAGCTCCAATGTGGCCAAGAAGCGGAGCGATTCGTACGCATCCATCCCCACCCGTTCTTGGAGTTCGGCCGCACTCACATCTCCCAGTTGGCGCATGCGGTATTGGCGTAACAGATGCGCCGCGTG
This sequence comes from uncultured Chthonomonas sp., assembly GCA_964509165.1. Taxonomy (GTDB): domain Bacteria; phylum Armatimonadota; class Fimbriimonadia; order Fimbriimonadales; family Fimbriimonadaceae; genus JAHBTC01. The sequence continues at coordinate 10,456 of CAZDWU010000054.1, forward strand.
GGGCTCGGTGGCTTCCAGATCTTGCGGATCGCGACAGAGGGCCAGCGTCAGCAAGTCAATGGGCGTACCTGAGGCCACCCCTGCCCGCTGCAATCGCGCCCAACCTGTGCCTTCCCTTACGACCATATCACCACCTGCTCTCGTACGTCGTGGCCCTGAATCCGGAAATCCTCGGGTGGCGCGGCGTACAGCTCTATCATATCGCCCGTCACGGGGTGGGCGAAGCTCATGTAAGCGGCGTGAAGCTGCAGCGGCCCTTGATCGAACGGTGGCGGGGCGTAGAGGGAGTCACCCACGACCGGAAAGCCCACGGAAGCCAGATGCACACGAATCTGGTGTGTGCGGCCCGTTTCCAGCTTCACCGCCAGCAGCGCGCCCTCATCCAAGCGCACCAATCGCTTGACGTGAGAAATAGCGGGCTTGCCATCCGGGTGCACCGCGCGGGCCAGCGGACGCTTGGGGTCCTTGGCCAGCGGCGCGTCAATGGTAAATCGCTCGTGCGGCGGCCAACCCCGGGCAATGGCCAAGTACCGTCGCCCGGCCGTGCGGGTCTGGATTTGCTCGGCCAGGTGGGCATGGGCGCGGTCGTTCTTGGCGATCAGGATGAGGCCCGTGGTGTCCTTATCCAGGCGATGCACCAGCCCCGGCCGGTGCGGGGCGGAACCCTGGGCCAAGGCGTGCGCCCGCGCCAGTAGGCCATGCACCAGCGTGGGACGCTTTGAACCCGGCGAGGGGTGCACCGAGAGGTCGCGGGGTTTGTTCACCACCAGCAGGTGGTCGTCTTCGTAGACCACCTCCAGTTCCATCGGCACCGGGGTGAGGTCCGGGGCTTCGCGCTCCGGAATCTCGCCCAGCGTCACCACGCTGCCTGCCGCCACGCGTTGCGAGCCCTTGGTGCAAACCACACCGTTGATCTGCACCTGACCGGCGTCGATGAGTTCGCTCACGCGGCTCCGGCTCACGCCGTCCAGGGCAGTGGCAATCAGCTTGTCCAGCCGCCCGGGTTCGGTAACGTCGAGTCTCAACCGTTTGTGACCAGTTGCTCGAACTCGTTGATGTCCTCGACCAAGACACCCAGCGAGCGCTGCCAAAAGGCTTCGTCGCGGATATCAATGCCGAAGCGTTGCGCCAATGTCGCCGCATCGAACATCCCGGTGCTGGCCAGCAAGTCGTCGTAGCGATCGCGGAAGGCATCCGGGTCCTGCGTGTAGACGTCGTACAGGCCGAGTGCAAACAGCAGCCCGAACATGTACGGGAAGTTGTAGTACGCCCCGTAGCTGTAGTAGTGCGGCTTCACCGCCCACATGTAGGGGTGGCCGCAGCTCAGGCCATCGCCGTAGGTGCTGTCTTGGGCGGCGCGCATGGCGTCGCACAGTTCGCGCGGGCTGAGGTCGCGCTCGGCCCGGCCTGCGAAGACCGACTCTTCAAAGCGGTACCGGCTGGTGATGTCCACCACCACCTGGCAGGCGCCTTGGAGAGAAGCCTCGAGGATGGCCACCTTCGCGGCTCCCTCCGTCTCTTGCAGCGCGGCCCGCTTGATGATGGTCTCGCAGAAGATGCTGGCGGTTTCGGCCAAGGGCATCGGTGTGTCGCGTTGGAGCGGCTGGCGAACGGCGAGGCACTGGTTGTGATAGGCGTGCCCGAGCTCGTGGGCCAGGGTGGCCACACTGCCAAAGGCGGGCTTGAAGTTCATGAGGATACGGCTCTTCCCTTGCCCGGCGCTCATGCAGAACGCGCCGTCCCGCTTGCCCCGCTTCGGTCCGGCATCCGTCCAGCGCTCGTCGTACGAGGTGCGGGCGAGATCGCCCATCTTGTCGCTATAGCGGCGGAACATGTCCTCCACAAAGCGTTCGGCTTCGCCGTATTCGTAGGATCGTTCTTCGCCGAGCGGAGCGAACATGTCGTACCACGGCAGGCCGCCTTCGTGGCCCAGCGCCTTGGCCTTGGCGCGAAGGTAGCGGCGCCAATCCGGGAACGACTTTTGGGCCGCGCTCATCATAGCGTCCAGGCTCGCCCGGTCCATGTGGTTGTCAAACAGGACGTAATCCAGCGGGTGACCCCAGCCTCGCCGCTTGGCCAGGAGCAGGGTTTCGCCTTTGATGGCGTTGATGGCGGCGGCAATGGGGATCTCATTGCGCGACCACGCGGCCAGTTCGGCTTCGTAGCCCGCCTTGCGCACGTTCGGGTCCGAATCGTAAGCCAGATTGCGCACCGCGCTCATCGGCATCGATTCGCCGTTGACCAAGACTTCGATCTGGCTGCTGAAATTGCCGTAAAGACGAGACCAGGCACTACCCCCGGTTTCGCCGAGGTCGGCGGCCAGGGCTTCTTCGGCCATCGTCATCTGGTGCTTGGCCTCGGTGGCCCGCTTGTGCAGGGCAAAAGCGTGATCTTGCAGCACCGCGTCGTGGGCCACGAGTTGCGCCACATCAAAGCGGCCCAGCCAAGCCGTGAACCGGGTTTCGATCTTGCTGGCCCGGATGCCCTGCTTGGTGAGATAGCCGATGGCGGCCTGGGCTTCTTCGTCGCCGGCGTCGGTGGTCAAGCGGCCATAGGCGTAGGCGCGCATGGGGGTCATGCTCGTCATCAGGTGGTTCAGGCGATCTACTAGGTTTCGCGCACGTTGAGCCTGCGTGGCATCGGCCGGCAGCGCGTCGCCGCCGTCAATGCCTTCTTGATCCAGTTGGGCTTCCAGCGCCGTCAACTGAGCTTCCAGGTCTTGGCGTGCGGCCAGGTGCTCGGCTGAATCAAAGCTTGAATAAAAAAACTGTAAATCCCATGTGGGCAAATGGGTAGGGGGTAGGGTGCTTGCCATAACTGCCTAAGTGCTACGATAGCAGGCGAGAGTCATATGCAACCGGTTGTTCAGACGAAAGGACCTAAGTGGGGAGAGCCCCGGGTCGCCTTGGACGAGAAAGATCGCCAGATTCTGCGCGATCTCCAGGAAGATGGACGGATTTCGAATGCCGAGTTGGCCCGCCGCATTGGGTTGTCGGCCCCTTCCACCCTGCAGCGCATCCGCAAGTTAGAGGAAAGCGGACTGATTGATGGTTTCCATTGTCAGCTGAATCGGGAAGAAATGGGCTACGGCTTGCTGGTCATTGCCTTGGTCAGCTTGTCGCTCCACCAAGATCAAGCGATCTCGCGTTTCCGCGAAGCCGTGACGACAATTGAACAAGTCCAAGAGTGCCTGCACATCAGCGGTGAGCACGATTTCTTGCTCAAGATTGTGGTGCCCGATATGAACGCGTATCGCGACTTCATTGACCAGCACCTCAGCCAGGTGCAAGGCATTGGCAAGATTCACAGCTGCTTTGTGCTGGGCGTGGATAAGGAAACCCGGAACCTCCCGGTCTAAACTCCTCGCATGAATTGGCGATTCCAGGAATGTGGCCCCGGCGACGAGAGCGACTTCCTGTGGGTTCGCTCGTGGGTTTATGACGGGCGACCGCCCCAAGAATCCGACCACCTCGCCGACATCATCGGCGGGGGCCGCCGCTACCTCGCGCGGGTGGACGACCAACCCGTAGGGGTCACCAACTGTTTGACTCTCCGAGCCCGCCACGCCCATGGGTTTCTGCCTCTGGCGGGAGTAGCCACCGTGGGCATTGCCCCGACCCATCGCAACGGCGGCTACGGCCAGCGCCTGATGGCCGAGGTGATCCGGGCCGAGCGCGCCCAAGGGATGGTGGCGGGTGCCTTGTATGCCTTCCGCGACAAGTTCTATCGCAAGCAGGGTTATGCCAGCGGGGCCGCGCACCGGATGGAACTCCACGTGCCCGTGGATCGCATGCCTTCGCTAGCGCAGACGCTTGACGCCCGGGTGGCCACAGCGGCAGATGTCGATGGATTGGCGGCCTGCCACGCCGCGTTTGTGGCCCCGTATGCCCTTTCGGTGGACCGGCACCCGGACCGGTGGGCGCGAATGCTGGCCAGCCAGGATTCGCAACTGTTTGTGCTGGGCAGCCCCGCAGAAGCCTATGTCTACGCCCGGGTGAAGGGTTTTTACGAAATCTTGGAGGTCAACGAATTCGCGTGGTCCTCGCGGGCGGGCTACGAGAGCGGCTTGGCGTTCATCCGGTCCTTGGCGATCAACCAGTCTTCGGTGAAGTGGTGTGAGCCCGAGGATTGCCCCTTCA
>CAZDWU010000055.1:0-8010 GCA_964509165.1 uncultured Chthonomonas sp.
AGAAAATCTTCGACCACCACCAGGCGTCCGGCATCGCCGAACTCATCATCCAGCAGCATCCGGCTCAGGGCGTGGCGCGCGTGCAGTTCGTCTCGGCACAAAATCACCCCTTTGCCCAGGGCCGCCCCGCTGGCTTTGATGGCCACGTGCCTTCCGCTCGCAAACCGCTTGGCGACTTCCTCGCACGCCTCTTGGTAATCGGTGTGGATGGTGGCGGCGGCGGTGGGCACCCCGGCTTCCTCCATCATCTTCTTGCTCCAGGCCTTGCTTGCCTCCAGGCGAGCCCCCATGCCCCCGGGGCCAAAGGTGGGAATGCCCCGCTGACGGAGCTCATCCGCCATCCCGCCAATGAGCGGATCTTCCGGGCCAATCACCACCAGCTCGGGTTCAAAACTACGCAGAGCATCGCTCACGTTGTCAAACAACGGCCCCAGTTGGCCAACCCCGGGATTCCCCGGTGCGCCGGCAATCTCATGCCCTTCTTGCGTGAGCCGCCAGGCCAACGCGTGCTCGCGCCCGCCTCCGCCGACAATCAAAATTCTCATAGTTCCCTCCGGTACTCCAGCGCGCTCAGCAGGGTTGCGGTATCGGCGTAGTCCAGCTCACCTCCAATGGGCATGCCGTGGGCCAGCCGCGTCACGCGGATATCCAGCGGCTTGATGAGCTTGGCCAGGTAGAGCGCGGTCGCGTCCCCTTCCACCGTCGGGTTGGTGGCCAGGATCACTTCCTGTACGCCGCCGCTCATGCGCGCCAGCAACTCACGAATGCGAAGTTGCTCCGGCCCCACGCCGTTCAAGGGATTCAGCAGACCGTGAAGCACGTGGTAAACGCCCTTGTATTCGGCAATCCGCTCCATCGCCATGATGTCGCGGGCCTCACTTACCACGCAGATGAGGTGCGGATCGCGCCGGCCATCGCGGCATATCTCACACGTCTCGCCCTCGGCGATGTTCTGGCAAATGCTGCACACGCCCAGCGACTCGCGCGCCACGGTGAGGGCATGGCTAAAACGGCGCACATCCTCCAGAGGCATGCGCAAGACATGAAACGCCAGCCGTTGCGCTGACTTCGGCCCGACCCCTGGCAAGCGCTCAAATTGCGCAATCAGTTCCGCCAGGGGGCGAGCGAATCCCATCCGGTCCGCTTAGAGGCCGAGGCCCGGAATGTTGGGCACGTTGCCCATGATGTCCTTCACGCGGGCATCGCGCACTTCCACGGCCTTTTCAAAGCCCATGCGCATGGTGGCGGTGATGGCGGCGCACAGGCCTTCCACGTCGTCCGGGTCCACCAAAGCCTTGTCGATCTTGAGGTCCACGAGTTCGCCGCGACCGTCAAACACGGCCTCCACGCCACTGTTGCGGATGTCAATCCGCTCGTTGCCCAGTTCGTCTTCAAGCGTCTGCGCACGTTCCATGGCCCCGCGCATGTTCGCCATCATGTCGCCCATGCCTTGGCCACCAAATCCCTTGGGAAGTTTCATGATTCTGATCTGCCGAATTCCCGCTGAATCTCTTCGACCAGCTGGTCACCTTCGAACACCGATTCTACCGCCCTTGTCGGCACGATGGGAGCGACGTCGGCTTCCGGTCCCCCGTCCGCTCGGGATTCGTATTGGAACATGATCACGCTCTTGGACCATTCCCGCGCGGTTTCTTCCACGGCGGCCACGGCCTTGGGCTTCTCTTGGTAGCGCTGCAGCGTGATGCGCAGCGGGAACTCCACCGTCCACTCATTGCCGTCCACTCGCACCAGTTCGGTGCCAGCCAGCCAGGCCTTGGCCTTGTCGTTCTTTTCGCTCCAGTGCGCCACCACGCGCCGCCAGATCTCCTGGGCTTGCTCTAGCGTGCGCCCACTCGGGGTTGGGGCGGCTTCCGGCTCGGTTTCGGGCTCCGATAAGGGCACCGGTGCGGCTTCCGGCTTCGGGGTGAGCGGCTTGGTCTCTGGTTCTTGGGTGGGTGCCTCCCGCGGAGTCACCACAGCGGCTTTCACCTCGGGCTCCTTCACCTCGGGCTCCTTCATCTCGGGCTCGACGGTGCGGGCAGGCTTAGATTCTTGGCGCAAAGCCGCCGGGCGTTCCCGCCGGGGTTCGGCTTCCGGCTCCGCCGGGTGGCGAGGCGCAGCCGCACTCGGCACCGGGCTCATCGCCAGTCGCACCATTTCAGATTCAATCCAATGCCGAGGCAACGTCACGTGCCCCACGGTCGCCAAAAACTGGGCCATCGCGGCCCGGTAGAACAGGATGCGGTCCATCCCCAAGCGCCGCGCCATGGCGTCCGCGGCGGCCTCCTGGGTCACATCTTTGCCGCCCTTGCTTTCCACGCCAAAGAGGGTCCGCGTGAGATCTGCCAGCCGGTAAGTCATGCTCTCCACAATCGCTTCGGCATCGCGGCCCCTCCGGAAAACCTCATCCAACTTGGCGTGAATCTCGGCGATGTCCTTGGCCATCAGGGCTTCCAGCAATCTGTCCACTTCGTCCGCCGCGATCAAGCCGAGTTGCTCGTAAACCTGGTTCAGCGTGATCGGCCCCTCGGCCGTCAAGATCGCTTGTTCCAGCAGGGTCAGCGCATCGCGATACCCGCCGTCCGCCATCCGGGCCAACGCCGTCAGGGCGGCCGGTTCAATCTCCATGCCCTCGGATTCGGCCACGAACTGCAGCCGCCCCACCAGGTTCTCGAGCGAGCCCCGGTGGAATTCGTATCGCTGACACCGCGACCGGATGGTCGGCGGCACCTTCTGCAACTCGGTGGTCGCCAGCACAAAAATGACGTGCGGAGGCGGCTCCTCGATGGTCTTCAGCAAAGCGTCAAACGCGCTGGCCGAGAGGTCGTGGACTTCGTCGATGATGAAGATCTTGTAGCGGCAGTAGGCGGGCTGATAGCTACTGGCATCCACCACGGCGCGCCGGATGTTGTCCACCCCGCTCTCGCTTGCGGCGTCCAGCTCGATTACGTCCATGCAACTGCCCTGGGCAATTTCGATGCAAATCGGGTCGTCTTCGGGCGGGTTGCTCATCGGCCCGTCGGTGCAGTTCAGCGCCTTAGCCAGCAGGCGGGCGGTGCTGGTTTTGCCCGTCCCCCGAGGGCCAGTGAAGAGGTAGGCGTGGCTGATCTTGCCCTGGTCCACGGCCTGCCGCAAAGTGCGGATGATGTGCTCTTGCCCCACCAGATCATCAAAGGTCTGGCTACGGTACTTGCGGTAAAGGGCGGTGTAGGACACGGGCAATAAAATGGCGAAGAGACGCCGGGAAGGGTGCGTCACCCGATGGTTCGTCTTACCGTTGCTGCCTTCCGGCCCTGGCGGAGTTCGTCGTCCGTTCGTCGCGCAGTTCCCGGCCATCAACCTAGGGGCTGACGGCCGGAATTCGGGCGTCTCTTCGCTCTTTGTTTTACTCGGTTTGGGCCAACCGGGGTTAGCCTTCCACCCGTCGAGTGCCCGGGCTCACCAGGTCATCCTCTGGGTTGCGGACGCGCGGCGCCACGTAGTTCGGCGTCTTGAACACCGGAATGATGCCTTCCATGCCGTACTCGCCACGTCGCAGGATCTGGTCCCGCGTCACTTCGGTCTTCCAGTAGATCACGCGCTGATTTTCGCGGATCTCCGTATTGAGGAAGTTCGAGTCGGTCATCCCTTCGCCGTTGTAGCCAAACTTGTCCTTGATGTGTTCCGGCGCCACGCGCGGCGTGTAGTAGAACTCAAGGATGTACTTGTCCTTCACGAACGGGTAGATCGTGGGGTCGCGGCTGAGGTCGATCGCCTTGCGGAATCGGCGGTTGCGAACAAAGAGCTCGTCCTGCACGTAGGTCAGGCCCGCCGGAGCGGTGAAGTTGTTGGCATCGCCGCCTTCCCAGTCCAGACCCGCCGCCCCCGCATTCGGGTAGTCGGCATCGCGCAGGATCATACGAACGCGCGTCCCCACCGGGAACACGTTCCACGTCCCTTCCACCAGCATCACGCGGCTTTCAGTCACGGTCACGCTGGCGCTGAACCGCACGTCAAACGGCGGCTTGGTGTCGTAGTTGCCCTGGTCGTACCAGCCGTTCTCACGGGCAAAGTAGCCGCGCTGCGTCAAGCGGATCAGGAGGTTGTCCAGGTTGCCTTCCACGGTGTCGCGCTGCGCGTAGTTGCTACGCTGGCTCTTGTTGCGCTCCATCTCCTTTTCGGCGGCTTCCAAGAGTTCGTACCACGTCTTCAGCGCGCCCTTGTAGTCGCCGGCGCGGAGCTTGGCGTGGGAGAGCAAGTTGTGGCGCGCGGGCAGGATGTCCTTGCGCTCGGCGGCCTGCTCAAACCAGGTCACGGCCATCGGGAAGTTGTCTTGGATGCGGTGGTACCACAGCCAGCCCGTTTCGTAGAACAGCTCGTAGGTGTAGTCGTTGTTGCGGGCGCCTTCTTCACCAAACGCCACGGCGATGGGGATGTTCCGGCGGTCGGCGCGGTTTTCCTGGTCCGTGAAGTTATAGGCGATGTGCCACATCCCGGTGGCGTACACGTCAATCTGCTTCGGGTCCAGGTAGGTCACCAAGCGGATGATCGGCAGGATCGAGTCGTAGTCGCCGTTGTCAAAGAACGAGTCGGCACGCACCCACAGAATCCCGGCGATCATTTCGCGGAACCCGGCAAACGCGAACAGCAGTTGCTCACCCGTCAGCTGACCGAGGTCCGTCACCTTGGGCATGTAGTTCTTGCGCCAGAACGGATACGTCTGGCCCATTTGAACAAAGCTGCCGATGAGCAGCAACACCAGCATCAGCCCGTAGATCGGGGCCTTCACCAGTTTGCCTTGACGAGTCCACTTCATGCGTTAAACCTCTCGGCGGTCGAAGATCAGCATCGCACCGAGCAGCAGAATCGAGATGTAAACAATCCCGTACACCGCTAGGTTGGTGTAGTAAATCCCTTCACCCACGATCTGGGCGCCCGAGTTGATCACCGAGTTCTGCACGTTGTATTGGCCGAAGTTCGGCACGATCAACATGACCAGTTGCGCGGCCAGGCGCACCACTTGGGGCAGCTGCTGGCTCTCGGCGATAGTGGCAAAGAGCGAACCGAACACGGTCCCCACCAGGTACACGCCCCCGCTGAGGAAGAAGTTGACCACCGGCTGCACAAACGTGGAGAAGAAGATGGCGACGGCCGCCAGCAAACACATCTGGACGAAGTACATCATGGCCACCCGCGCCAGACTGGCCAGGGTTTCCACGTTCGGACCTTGGAAGGCAGCAAACACCGCAATCATCGTGCCGGTCATCAGCATGATCATCAGGCCGAGGGCCGAGACCGCACCAAGGTACTTGCCGAGCAAGAACTGCCAGCGGAGAACCGGCTTACTTAAGATGGTGTAGATGGTGCGGCGCTCCACCTCGTTCGGGATCATGTAGACCGTGAGAACGATGGCAATGACCGCGCTGGAGAGCTGAAGAACCCCCAGGATGAGCGAGAGCAACACCGTCTGCGACTGGCGCGCGGTGAGGCCGTTCATCCCCGGCGCAATGACCAGCAGGAGGAGCGCAATCAGCAGGATAACGAGCAGAACGCGGCGGCGAATGGCTTCACCGAGCGTGGTTCGAGCAATGGAAAGAACTGCGTTCACGAGGGGTCACCTTCTCCGGTCTTCACTTCTTCAACTTCGGCCGACTTGGTGCCATCCGAGTTTCCGTCGGTCATGCGGCCGCGCTGGCGACCCTTGGCGGTGTCGTCTTCGGCCACGGCTTCGATAAAGAGGTCTTCCAGGCGCTTGCGGCGCGGGATCACGCTGACCACTTGGGCGCCGCCGTTGCGGATCGCGTCGATCATGCCGTTCAGGTCGTCCGAGTCCGGCGCGTCCAGAATCAGGCGGCCGTCCTTGAAGCTCACGATGCGGTTCTCGTGGCGGAGGCTATCGCTCACGGCATCGCTCACGCCTTCGGCGGTCACTTCCACCCGGCCCCCGGCCAGCAGGTCGGTCAGGCGGCCTTGGGCCACCAGCTGCCCCTTGTTGATAATGGCCACGCGGTCGCAAATGCGCTCGACGTCGCTCAACTCGTGCGAGGAGATGAACACCGTCTTCCCTTCTTCGCGGAACTGCAAAATGAGGTCGCGAATTTCAATGTGGGCGATGGGGTCCAGACCACCCGTCGGCTCGTCCAAGAACAGCAACTCAGGGTTGTTGATCAGGCTCTGCGCCAGACCCACACGCTGCTGCATCCCCTTGGAGTAGGTGCTGAGCGGCCGGTTCATGTCGTTGGCTAGGTTCACGCGGCGGAGGAGTTCCTTGCAGCGATCGTTGTCCCGAATTCCGAAGAGCGAGGCGTAGAAGATCACCAGCTCGAGGCCGCTCATGTACTCGTAGTAGTACGGCTTCTCGGGCAGGTAGCTGATGCGCTTGTGGATTTCGATGTCACCCGCTTCGCGCCCCAGTACGTTGGCCACCCCGGAGGTCTGACCAATGATGCCGAGCAGCATCTTGATCGTCGTGGTCTTCCCGGCGCCGTTGGGGCCCAAAAAGCCAAAAATCTCGCCCGATTCAACCTGAAGGTTCAGGTTATCCACCACGGTGTTGGATGCACCGCCCCGGTGTTTGTAGGTCTTTACAAGATCAATCGTTTCGATCGCTAAGCTCAAAAGAGAATCATGCCTCCGCTAAGGGTCCGGGCGGGATTATAGCCGAGTCTGCACCGGGTGCGTTCGGCCCTTCCCACCGGGGGACTTACCAATGTCCTCAACAATGTTCGTCGTCGTTTCGTGCCCGGTCGGCGGCCCTTACGGCGTCCAAAAACGCCTGCATTTTTGCGGGGTCCTTCTTTCCGGGTTCAAACTCGATGCCACTGGCGAGGTCGACCATGACTGGACGCAAGATTCGCACCACATCGTAAACGTTGTCCGGATTGAGTCCTCCGGCCAGGATGCAGGGCACCGGGGACTGGGCCCGGACGGCCAAAAATTCTTCGGGATCCACCCGGTGGCCGGTGCCGCCGTAGGCGCCCGGAGCCAGGGCGTCCACCAGCACCCGCTGAACTTGGGCGGCCTGGCCTTCCCACCCCGCCGGGAGCGTGCTGGGCCTCACCGTCCACCATCGTTCGGCGTCCACGGTGTAGTGCGGGATATCCACCGCTTGCACCACATCGCACTCGCCCATACGCTCCGGCGCAAAGTGGCCGAATACCAAAACCCGCCGGGCTTTCGCCGCCCGGAACACCGACCAAATCTCCGAATCCGGACTCTGGTAGCGGGAACTGGTTGGTTCCACCACGACCCCCACCGCATCCACGCCATGAGCCAACGCCCACTCCATGTCGGCGGGCCGGGTGAACCCGCAGAACTTTACGAGTGTGGCCAACCCATGACCTCGCGCACGCGGGCTTCGATGTCGGCGCTTTCGCAAAAGGCTGTACCAATCAGTACGGACCGTGCCCCCGCCGCCGCCACTCGGCTCACATCCTCATGGTTCGTCAGCGCGCTTTCGCTGACCAGAGTGGCTTTGCCCAGCAACCCCGGTAGAACCGCCAAGCCGACTTCCACGGATGTCTGGAACGACTCCAAATCTCGGTTGTTCACCCCAATGAGCTTGGCCCCCGAGGCCACCGCTCGCTCCGCCTCGCCCGAGCTGTGAACCTCAACCAGCGCATCCATGCCCAAAGATTCCGCCAGTTCCCGATACTCCCGGAGCGCGCCATCACTCAGTCCATTCACGATCAGGAGCACCGCATCGGCCCCCATGGCGCGGGCTTCTTCGACGTCGTAGGCATCCACCACGAAGTCCTTTCTCAAAACCGGCAGCGACACCGCCGCTCGGGCCGCCCGCAGGTTGGCCTCGCTTCCCCCAAAGTGCTTGACGTCGGTGAGCACACTCAGGCAGTGCGCACCCGCCTCCTCATAAGCTTGCGCTACGGTCACGGGGTCGAGGTTCGGCCGAATCACAGCCCGGGTCGGGCTCCCCGGCTTCACTTCGGCAATGAGCGAAACCGGTGCCGATGCCTCCACCAAAGCCCGGTGGAACCCGCGCGGCGCATCCGCATCGCGGATCATGGCCCGGAT
>CAZDWU010000055.1:8110-14513 GCA_964509165.1 uncultured Chthonomonas sp.
CTCACGCTGCGGTTGCCGTGCTTGGCCACCTTGGCACCCGCCGCCGCCGCCACCAGGGCGGCCCCGGTGCTCAGGTTCAGGCCCGCGGGGCCACCGCCTGTGCCGCAGGTGTCCACCAGGTTCGGCGTAGCCAGGTCCACGCGGACGCTGCGCTCCAGCACGGCCTCTACGCCGCCGGCCAGTTCCGCACCGATGTAACCCTTGCTCCGCCAGGCCGCCAGCAAAGCCGCCCGGCCCACATCGCTGGTGCTGGGGTCCAGCAGATAGCGAACCGCATCGCCCGCTTGTTGCGCCGTCAAGTCGCCCCGGTTTAGCAGTTGTTCCGTTAGCGAGTTGCCCACTTCCGCCCCATTCGGCCAAGTTTACTGCGGGCCTCGGTTGGACTCGGGTAACTTTGAAGTGCGTATGGGCGATTACTTGCCGGTGGTCTTCTTGGTCGCGATTGCGGCATTCCTTTGTGCCGCCATGGTGACCCTTTCTTGGGTGCTCGGTCCCAAGAAAGTCAGTAGCTATAAGGAGTCGCCCTATGAGTGCGGCGTAGCTCCCCTCGGCGACGCGCTCCAGCGCTTCCCCATCAAGTTCTATCTGGTGGCCATCCTCTTCGTGTTGTTCGACATCGAAGTAGTCTTCCTATGGAGCTGGCTGACGGTCTTCAAGACTGCGCCGCTTGATTTCAAGCTCTTCACCGGGGCGGTCGTGGCCGTCTATATGGCGCTGTGGATCCTGGGCGACGCCTACGTTCTCAAGGTCGGGGCCGTGGACTGGGATGACGCCACCAGCATCGCCGAAGAGAAATACGAAGGCGCGAGCTTTGGCACAGTGCCGGTGCGACCGGTGACTCCGACGACTTCTGGCGCGGAGGGCACGCTCTAAGATGCCGTTCCCGGTGGTTGACAATCGTCGCCTCGACGTCGTGCGCTTGCAAGAGGAACTGGGCACCTCCGTCCTCGCCGTGAAGGAGAACCGCGGCGACACCTACGTGATGGTGCAGCGCGACGCCATTGTGGACGCCCTAGCCCTGCTCCGCGACGACCCCGAACTGAATTACGAATACTTCGCTGAGTGCGTGGGGGTGGACTATCTCACATGGCCGCACGCACGCGACCTCGACACGCGCTTCGAGGTGATTTACAACCTCTATAGCGTCGAGCACGGCGAGCGCCTCTTCCTCAAGGTTGGCACCAACGAGGGCGAACCGATCCCGACCGCCAAGCACATCTATCTCGGCGCGGAGTACCCGGAGAAGGAGATTGCCGACCTCTTCGGCATTGTCTTTGAGGGCAACGAACTCGTGGGCGAGCGCTTCATGCTTCCTGACGATTGGGTGGGCTTCCCCTTGCGCAAGGATGTGGGCCTGGGCGGCGAGGACGTGGTGTTCCACGAAGGCACCACTGGCCCGGCCGTGGAAGACCTGATGATGCCGCACGCGGGCGAGTCCTTCGAAGGTCGCACCGGCAGCGAAGACGTCGGCGGCCGCTAGCTTCTCCCCTAACATTCCATCTCCCAGCCCCCTTTGCGAGCGCAAAAGGGGGCTTTTTATTGCGCCGGCAACGATCTGCTGGCATTAGTTCCCCGACTCATCTCGACGCTTCCATTTTAGGTCTTTAGACCTACAGCTTATTCACGGCAGTGGAAGAGGCCTAGGACTTGCGGGTAGCGTAGCAACACCTCATTGGGGCTTTCGGCACTTCGATCTCTTTGAATTGAAGCTTCGGGAACTCAGCGAGGGGCCGGCAGAAATGCTAGCCAAACCATTATCTAAGGAGCAAAATCCGAAATGACTCGAAAGGCGTTTACGCTTATTGAACTGCTCGTCGTGATCGCAATCATCGCGATCCTCGCTGCCATCCTCTTCCCGGTCTTCGCCCAGGCGAAGGAAGCCGCTAAGAACACCGCTCTGCTCAACAACACCAAGCAGATGGGTGTGGCCGCCAACATCTACAGCGCCGACTACGACGACCTGATGCCGGCCATGGGCACGGTGGACGGTGCCAGCGGCACCGAATGGTGGAAGACGGGCTGGCAGCACACGGTTCAGCCGTACATGAAGAACCTGCAGATCGTCGAAAACCCGAAGCGCGATAAGCCGACGGGCGCCGGCGCGTTCCTGGACTTCAAGCGCATGCAGCACTTCGCCATGCCGGCCCGCGCTGCCACCAGCAACGTGGCCCTGGTCCGCACCAACAACTACTTCCAAGGCAATAACGTTGGCCAAGCCACGCGCTACGAAGGTATCGCTGGTTTCGGTGGCCCCGCTGCCGGTACGATCCCCTGGCCGGGTAGCTATGGCGCTCCGAGCTACAGCAACACGCAGATTGAAGACATCTCCAACACGGCGCTCGTGGTGGAAGGCTCCAACTGGGATGCTTGGTTCTCGCTCATCGGTGGCGACGGTTCCGCCCTTGGCCCCCTCAACTACTGCGTGCGATGGATTCCGGCTGACTACAACGCCAACGGCACTTCGTTCAGCTACTCGATCACCACGACCACCAAGACTGTGGACAACCGAAGTGGTCTGAAGCACGGCGGCCTGCTCTGCGCGGTTCCGCGTGGTCGCACCACCTACTCCGCTGCGGACTCCAGCGCCAAGAGCGTTGACTTCCGCCAGCACTTCTACAACCCGACTCCGAGCACCAATAACCCGGCGATCTTCGTCGTGAAGGGCATGAACCCGACCGGCATCTAAAGCCAAATATCTGAAGAAAGAGGGGCACGCTGCTCTCGATTGGTCTCCAGGGCGGACCCCTCACTCTTCAAAAGGTTCCCGGAAGTTCATTCCGGGAGCCCCTTTTGAGTTTATGCGGGACTTTAGACCCACGCTTGCGGCATTGGCCCGAAACCAGCGTGGGTAAATTGCACTACGTCGAACGGCCCATGCAGGGCCGAATGACCTAGCTGGAAGGAACGGGGAAACCCCTCCGGTTCAGCGCAATTATCTAGGAGACCAATCCAAAATGACTCGAAAGGCGTTTACGCTCATCGAACTGCTCGTCGTGATCGCAATCATCGCGATCCTCGCTGCCATCCTCTTCCCGGTCTTCGCCCAGGCGAAGGAAGCCGCTAAGAACACCGCTCTGCTCAACAACACCAAGCAGATGGGTGTGGCCGCCAACATCTACAGCGCCGACTACGACGACCTGATGCCGGCCATGGGCACGGTGGACGGTGCCAGCGGCACCGAATGGTGGAAGACGGGCTGGCAGCACACGGTTCAGCCGTACATGAAGAACCTGCAGATCGTCGAAAACCCGAAGCGCGATAAGCCGACGGGCGCCGGCGCGTTCCTGGACTTCAAGCGCATGCAGCACTTCGCCATGCCGGCCCGCGCTGCCACCAGCAACGTGGCCCTGGTCCGCACCAACAACTACTTCCAAGGCAATAACGTTGGCCAAGCCACGCGCTACGAAGGTATCGCTGGTTTCGGTGGCCCCGCTGCCGGTACGATCCCCTGGCCGGGTAGCTATGGCGCTCCGAGCTACAGCAACACGCAGATTGAAGACATCTCCAACACGGCGCTCGTGGTGGAAGGCTCCAACTGGGATGCTTGGTTCTCGCTCATCGGTGGCGACGGTTCCGCCCTTGGCCCCCTCAACTACTGCGTGCGATGGATTCCGGCTGACTACAACGCCAACGGCACTTCGTTCAGCTACTCGATCACCACGACCACCAAGACTGTGGACAACCGAAGTGGTCTGAAGCACGGCGGCCTGCTCTGCGCGGTTCCGCGTGGTCGCACCACCTACTCCGCTGCGGACTCCAGCGCCAAGAGCGTTGACTTCCGCCAGCACTTCTACAACCCGACTCCGAGCACCAATAACCCGGCGATCTTCGTCGTGAAGGGCATGAACCCGACCGGCATCTAACTCGGGTATCGGACCTCAATCCCCTGGCCGTTGGCCAGGGGATTTTTTTGTTTTCGCAACTTTTTTTGCTCAGTTCAAATAAGTTCCCGAATCGGCGCCAAAGGGACGAAGAGCGGGACTTTTTTTGTGAAAACCCTTTTCAGGGGTGCATTTGGTTGTGGTACATTAGGTCTATAGGTCTAACTTTGATCCGATTACCTGGGAACAGGAACTCGACGAAGTGCGTCCTATGACCCAGCGAGGGAGACTGCCTCCGGGCTTGCCTGCCTTGTTGGGATGAAATCATCTCCAGTGAGAAATCTAATGAAGCGAAACGCATTTACGCTTATTGAACTGCTCGTCGTGATCGCGATCATCGCCATCTTGGCTGCGATCCTCTTCCCGGTCTTCGCCCAGGCGAAGGAAGCCGCCAAGAACACCGCCCTGCTCAACAACGTGAAGCAGATGGGTGTGGCCGCCAACATCTACAGCGCGGACTACGATGACCTGCTCCCCACCATGGGTGACGGCGCGGGCGTGCAAGGCGATATTGACGACAAGATCGGCTGGCAGTTCACGGTTCAGCCGTACATGAAGAACCTGCAGATCGTCGAAAACCCGAAGCGCGACAAGCCGACCGGCAACGTTGACGAAATCGAGTTCAAGCGACTCCAGCACTTCGCCATGCCGTCTCGCGCCGCTGCGGCCACCAACACGACGGTTGTGAACCAAGGCCACTTCCGCGGTACGCACCTCGGTAACGTGGTGCGCTACGAAGGCGTGGCGGGTTGGAGCCCGAGCGCGGCTCAGTGGCTCGCCATCCCGGGTGCCCCGTCCTACAGCACGACCCAAGTCGAAGACATCTCGAACACCGCGCTGATCGTGGAAGGTTCGAACTGGGACGGCTGGTTCTCGCTGATCTCCGGCGATGGCGCCTCCCTTGGCCCCCTCAACTACTGCGTGCGATGGATCCCCAGCAACTGGAACGCCAATGGTACGTCCTTCAGCTACTCGATCACCACGACCACCAAGACGGTGGACGGCCGAAGTGGCCTGAAGCACGGTGGCGCCCTCTGCGCGGTTCCGCGTGGTCGAACCACGTACACGGCGACGGACTCGAGTGCCAAGAGCGTAGACATGCGCCAGCACTTCTACAACCCGATCCCGAGCACCAACAACCCCACGATCTTCGTGCTTCGTGGCCTGAACCCGACCGGCATCTAAACCTCTCCGTCTAGATCCAAAAAGGCCGCTCGTCCTCCGGGACGGACGGCCTTTTCCTTGCCTCAGGCATCTCCTACCCCCTATACATGCGGGGCAAACCCAAGTTCAAACCGGGACCTTTGGTCTTTTTCCCCCTATCCGTGATTTGGCTTTAACACGCGACGACCACCGCTGGCCCGCTCAGCAGCTGCGTCCGCTGGAACCCGGCGAACTTCAGTGCGAACGGTACGAACTTCAGCTACCCGATCACCACGACCACCAAGACCGAGCAAGGCCTGAGCGGTCTTAGGCACGGCGCCGCCCTCTGTGCGGTTCCGCGTGGTCGCACCACCTACACCGCGACGGACTCCAGCGCCAAGAGCGTGAACTTCCGCCAGCACTTCTACAACCCGGAACCGAGTGTCAACAACCCGGCCGTGTTTGTGGTTAAGGGTCTCAACCCGACCGGAATCTAAGCCTTCCGGCTTCTCGACTCGACACCCGCTGAGCCCATCGGCTCGGCGGGGGTTTCTCTTTCAGCCCATCACGAGTTCCCGCTCGTGCCCTTTCCCCGCGAAACTACGGGAATGCGGGACTTTTGACTCCTTGCCTCGCCGTTTTGGCCAAGTTCTTGTGGGTATATTCCCGTGCCTCGCTGGGCGGTTTGTCCACTCAAATAATTTTGGGAACCAAACAGACAGTCACGGCGTCCGAAGGGTAACGACAGGTTCGCTTGTCGTGTCCCTCACGGGAAACCATTATCTGGAGACCAATCAAAAAATGACTCGAAAGGCGTTTACGCTCATCGAACTGCTCGTGGTGATCGCCATCATCGCGATCCTCGCCGCTATCCTCTTCCCGGTCTTCGCCCAGGCGAAGGAAGCCGCCAAGAACACCGCCCTGCTCAACAACGTGAAGCAGATGGGTGTGGCCGCCAACATCTACAGCGCGGACTACGATGACCTGCTCCCCACCATGGGTGACGGCGCGGGCGTGCAAGGCGATATTGACGACAAGATCGGCTGGCAGTTCACGGTTCAGCCGTACATGAAGAACCTGCAGATCGTCGAAAACCCGAAGCGCGACAAGCCGACCGGCAACGTTGACGAAATCGAGTTCAAGCGACTCCAGCACTTCGCCATGCCGTCTCGCGCCGCTGCGGCCACCAACACGACGGTTGTGAACCAAGGCCACTTCCGCGGTACGCACCTCGGTAACGTGGTGCGCTACGAAGGCGTGGCGGGTTGGAGCCCGAGCGCGGCTCAGTGGCTCGCCATCCCGGGTGCCCCGTCCTACAGCACGACCCAAGTCGAAGACATCTCGAACACCGCGCTGATCGTGGAAGGTTCGAACTGGGA
>CAZDWU010000056.1:0-3057 GCA_964509165.1 uncultured Chthonomonas sp.
TCACGATGGAACGCAGAGAGTTCTTGAAGGGAGCCGCCGTGGCCGCCGGAGCCGGAATCTTAGGGGCAAGCGCCCTGGCCCAAACCAAGGGCAATGACGCCAACCGCAAGCGCGAAGACCTCTTGCGCGTCCCTGCTCGCAAGGGCAAGTACATGGGTGGCTTTGCCGCCCCGGCCATGGACCGCATCCGCGTCGGCTTTATCGGCGTGGGCGCGCGCGGCCCCGGGCACCTGGCGCACGCGCTGGTGATTGAAGGCTGCGAAGTGGTCGCCATTTGCGACACCCACAAGCCCTCGCTGGATCGCGCCGTCAAGATGGTGACCGACGCAGGCCGCCCGGCCCCCAAGACGTTCGGGGAACGCGGACCGGAAGATTTCCGCCGCATGCTGGAGATGAAGGACCTTGACGTGGTCTACATCGCCACCCCCTGGGAATGGCATGCCCCCATGGCCATCGCCACGATGCGCGCCGGCAAACACGCCCTGGTCGAAGTGCCGATGGCGTACACCGTAGAAGACCTGTGGGACATGGTCAACGTGTCCGAAGAAACCCAGCGCCACTGCATGATGCTGGAGAACGTCAACTACGGCCGCGAGGAGCTGATGGTGCTGAACCTGGTGCGCCAGGGCCGCCTGGGTGAACTCCTGCACGGCGAAGCCGCCTACATCCACGACCTGCGTGGCCAGATGCACGAGATTGACCACGGCACGGGTAGCTGGCGCACGTTCCACTACGCCCAGCGCAACGGCAACCTGTATCCCACCCACGGCCTCGGCCCGGTGGCGCAATACATGAACATTGACCGCGGCGACCGCATGGATTACCTCACGTCGGTGAGTTCGCCCAGCATGGCGCGCGCCATCTACGCCCGCACCGCGTTCCCCGAAGGCCACCCGCGCCGGGACATTAAGTTCCAATGCGGCGACATCAACACCACCATCGTCAAGACGGTGCTTGGCCGCACGCTGATGATCCAGTGGGACGAGCAATTGCCCCGCCCCTACACCCGCCACAACCTCATCCAAGGCACCAACGGGGTGTGGACCGGGTTCCCGGGCCGCGTGGTCATTGAAGGCGAAACCCCGAACACCGATTCGTGGGTGCAAGGTGGCGACCTGGCGGAGCACTACAAGAAGTACGACCACCCGCTGTGGGTGCGCCTGGAAGCCGACGCCCAGAAAAACGGTGGCCACGGCGGGATGGACTTCATCATGAACTGGCGCGTCATGTACTGCCTGCGCAACGGCTTGCCACTGGACCAGAACGTCTACGAAGGCGCGTCGTGGTCGGTGATTGCCCCGCTCAGCGAGTGGTCGGTGGCCAACCGCAGCCAGAGCATTGACGTGCCGGACTTCACGCGTGGCGAATGGGCGCGCACTGAGCCGCTCGCCATCGTGGACTAAGCCCCCGGACCCTGAAACCAAAAAGCCTCTCTCGGGGAAACCGGGAGAGGCTTTTCTTTTAAGTTGGTTGGGTTTAGAAGGAGCGGAGCTTGGCGGCCAGAACCTCAACGTCTTGGGCGCTGAACTCCTTGGTGGCCACGTAAGGGGCCAGGTCTTCTTCAATCCCGAGGTAACTCGGTCCGGACCACACGCCCAACGGGGCGGCACTGCTATCCAGCTTGACCAGGGTGATTCGGAATCCGTCGCGCTTGGGATTGCTCTCCAGCCATCGCACACCGTTCTCCATCAGGTCGGGGATCGAGGTGTAGACCCCGGTCACGTCAGAAACGCCCTCAGCGTTCAGTTGTTCGGTTACCCAGTAGATTCGGCGGAACACCATTGGTCGGCCCTGCTAGAAGCTTCGGTAGTTTTCCATACCGGCGCGAGAGGGGTACGGACTATCTCCAACGGGCCTAAGCCCTTGGGTGTCCGAACCCCACTTCGGCGCGCCTTACGCTTCCCAGAGGAACGGTTCGGCATCCGTGAGGATGCGACCGTGCTGCTTGATGGCGCGGAGCATGTATTCCGGCAACGTGAACATCGCGCTGTGGAAGCGCGGCGTGTAGTACCGGTTGGTGGTCACGCCCCGCTCGGCCAGGCGCTGGGCGATCAGTTCCGGCGTCAGTTCCAGCGGGTCATGCTTCTTGCTGGCCAAGATGAAGCCCCACGGCATCTGGAACGTAGTGACCAGGCCGTAATAGCCGCGCACGTACGGGAACTGCTCCTTCAGGCTATCCAGCGTCTCGTGCACCGCCGCAAAGCAGTACGGGTACGTCTCGTTGCAGGCGCCGCTCTGCAGCACAAACACGCCGTCATCGCTGAGGGCTTCGGCCACGTGCTGAAAGTACTCCTTCGTGTAGAGGTACAGCGCCGGGCCGCCTTCAATCGGGCCGGGCAGGTCGCTCAGGATGACGTCGTAGTTGGCACCTTTGTGATCTTCCACCCACTTGCGGGCGTCCTTGTGCACCAGGTTGGCGCGCGGGTCATCAAAGCAGTCGTGGTGCCACTCCTTCATGTGCACCTTCACCATGTCCACCAGCTCTTCGTCCAGGTCCACCATGTCGCAGTGCTCTACGGTGTTGTGCTGCAGGGCTTGCCACAGGGTCGCGCCCTCGCCGCCGCCGCACACCAGCACCTTCTTCGGGTTCGGGTGGGTGGTCATGGCCGGCTGGACCATGCTCTCGTGATACACGTACTCGTCGAGAAGGCTGCTTTGAATCTTGTAGTCCAGGAACAGCGTCTTGCCGAAGGTCGGCATTTCGACGATCTGGTACTGCTGGAACTGGGTGTGGCCTTCCACAAGGAATCGGTCAACGGAGAAGTGCCAGGTCACCGCATCGGTGTGGGTTTCGGCGATGAACATCCCCGTGCTTTGGGAGAACAAGCGATCACTCATGGAGCGTGGTCATTATCCCCCGCGAGGTGGGCACCCCTAAGGGTCCCTATGCCCTCTTTCCCCCCTGGATTCGGGCAATCAGCCCGGCACATTTGCGAGATTGGCTCGGAGAAGGCCCCCGTTCGCGCTGAGAAGGGGCTAAAGTGAAAGCATGCAAGTGAAGACCATGCTGACGCTCGCGGCCCTGAGCCTGGTGGCCGCCAGTCAAGCTCAGTACCT
>CAZDWU010000056.1:3157-11140 GCA_964509165.1 uncultured Chthonomonas sp.
GGTCTGCGCGGGGTTTATGAACTCGGCAACGGCAAGATTCTGTGGACGGGCGGCACCCGGTTCGGCACGTACGATCCGGCGACCAACCAGTTCACCGACATCTATAGCAACCCGACGACGGACAGCTTCCGATTCATCAGCTATGTCCCGGCCGTGCCGGAACCGGCGACGATGACGGCGATGGGCCTCGGCTTGCTGGCCATGCTCCGCCGCCGAAATCGTCAGCGCGGGTAAGGACTTCATCAGCAGAGGCAAGTCGTTGCCTCTCCCGACGGGCCACAATCAAAGAATGATTGTGGCCTTTTTGCTTGCCGCACCCGTCCTCAATCCGCTCGCCGTTGCGCAGGATTGCCCCACCCACGGCCTGCTTGCATCCCTTGCGCCTGCACCGAAGCACGGGGCTCCGCAGGACGCCCCTGATAGCAAGAAGCAGCCCAATCATCCGCAGGAAATCCACCTGACCAACGTCACGCAATTGACCTTTGGCGGCCAAAACGCTGAGGCCTACTGGAGCGTGGACGGCACCCAAATCACTTACCAAACCCGCCAGCCGGAGTACCCCGACGAGCAGATCATCACGATGAACGCCGATGGCTCCAAGAAGACCCTGGTGAGTACCGGCGAGGGCCGCTGCACCTGCAGCTACTTCTCCCCGGACGCCAAGCACGTCTACTTCAGCTCCACGCACGAAGTGAACAAGGGTGCCCAGGCTCCGCTGGACATGAGCCAGGGCTACCTGTGGAAGGTGAACCCGCAGTTCTCGCTGTACCGCCGCAACCTGGCCACCAACGCGCTCGAACCGATTCTCAAGCGCAACGCCTACATCGCCGAGACCACTATTGCCGCGGATGGTAGCTACATGACGTGGACCAGCACCATGGACGGCGACCTGGAGATCTACCGATCCAATCTGGACGGCACCAATATCAAGCGCTTGACGAACAATGTGGGCTACGACGGCGGCCCGTTCATCAGTTGGGACGGCTCGCAGATTGTCTACCGACGCGATGACCTGCGCACCGACACCGAAATCAACGACTACAAACGCCTGCTGGCCGAAAACCTCGTGCGGCCCGGCCGCCTCGATATCTGGGTGATGGACGCCGACGGCGGCAACAATCGCCGCGTGACCCGGTTGGGCGGTGCGTCTTTTGCGCCGTTCCTCCACCCCAACGGTCGCCAGATCATCTTTAGCAGCAACTTCCACGACCCCAAGGGCCGCGAGTTCGACCTCTTTGTGGTCAACACCGACGGCACGGGCCTGAAGCAGATCACCTTCACCCCCGAGTTCGATGGCTTCCCGATGTTCAACCGGGAAGGCACCAAGCTCGTCTTTGGCAGCAACCGATTCGGGAAGGAGCAAGGCGAAACCAACATCTACGTCGCCGACTGGGTGGACCCGCAGACCACCACGATTCGCAGCGATGCCACGGACGACGTGTGGCTCTATCCCTTCGCCACCAACCAGGACAGCGACTCATTCCTGCGCGTGTGGGGTACGGGGGCTGACCTCGCCACCTTCACCGAAGACGGCGAAGATAGCGTGAGTCTGGTGCGCTTCCCGGCCGTGACCGTACCGGCGGGGGCCATTGTTTCGGCCCGAGTGGTCCTCACCCACGTAAACCCGGAAGGCGGCCAGCGCGCCAACGTCCGCAAGTACCCGATCGAGATTCGATCCGTGAAGAGCGGCTTTAGCGAAAAGTCGTGGGCGCATGCCCTCGGAGCGACGCACTGGCCCGGCCCGGGAGTGCTGGGCTCGGCTCAGTTCGGCGAAACCCGTGAGGACGGCTCGTTCGAAATGGTGTTTGAAATCGCCCAGGTGGACAAACTGCGCGAACTCCTGAGTGACCCGCTCGGTCCGGCCTTTGCCTTCACCAGCACGGCCCCGGCTTCCGAAGTCGGCCGCACGGGGGTTTACAAGTTCTTCTCCCGCAACGCGCCGGACGCCGCCGTGCGTCCCCGACTCGAGATCACCGTCCGCTAACGCGGCGCGGTTTTGGTTTGCGCCTGGGCGAGGGCTTCGGCAATCGCCTCGGCGTACCGAGCGCTGGCACCCAGGTTCTGTTGCACAAGGGCGCGGGCCTGGGTGCTCATCATTTGGCGTCGGGCCGGGTCGGCCAGCAGTCCGACCAGCCGTTGCGCCAGTTCATCCGGGGTGGCACAAACCTGCGCTGCCCCCTCGCGCTTGGCCATCTCGGCCACGTCACGGAAGTTCTGCATATGCGGCCCGTGCACAACGGGCGCTCCCTTGGCGAGGGCCTGAATGAGGTTCTGCCCGCCGAGATTGGCAAAGCCTCCGCCAATCACCGCCACGTCGGCCACGGCGTACACTTCGCCTAGTTCGCCGTAGGTATCGAGCAGGGTGATTCGCTCGTAAGTGCCCTGGCTGCGCCGCCCCACGGCTACGCCTTGCCCCTGCAACCGCTCCGCGATAGCATCGGCTCGTTCTAGGTGCCGGGGTGCCCACACAAACTGCACCTCCGCCAGTCTCGGGTCCGCCAGTGCCTCGGCAACGAAGGCCTCTTCCTCCTCCCCGCGGGTCGAGCCGATGACAACCACGGGACGCTCGGGGTTCAGCCTCAATTCTTGGCGCCATTTTGAGGGGTTGCTCTCGCCGGCGGCTGCTTCGTCGAACTTACAATTGCCCAGCACTTGGGCGTCCTTGGCTCCCAGGCGGGTAATGCGCTCCGCGTCCGTCGCGGTTTGCATCAGCGGCCGATCCAAGAACTTCAAGAGCGCCGCGTAGAACGGCCGAATCCGCATGGACCGAGGGAAGCTGCGGTCGCTAATCCGGCCGTTGACCAGCAAAGTCGGTACGCGCCACTGCCGCGCCACCCACAGCCAGTTCATCCACAGCTCGGTTTCCATGATCGCCAACACCTTGGGGCGCACCCGCGCCATGGCGTTCAGCACAAACCGGGGCACATCAATTGGCGCGTACACCAGGTAGTCGAACAGCTCCGCCGGACCATCTTGGGCCGCCTGAAAGCCGCTGCTGGTCGTCACGCTCAGCACGATTTCGGCTTCCGGAGACCGATCCCGAATCGCCCGTAGGATCGGCCGGGCCGCCATCACCTCGCCCACGCTGACCGCGTGCAACCACACCCGGGGTCGCTCCTTGGTGGGGCGGGGCAGGCTGTATTGCCCCACTCGCTCGTTCCAGTTCGGTGCGGGCGATCGCTGTTTGGTCCGCCACCACATCCACGCCGACCAGAACGGCGAGGTCAGGATAAGCAAGAGATTGTAAAGGAGAACCATGGACTACGGCCCGCTGAGCGAGTGCGGAACGCCGCCCACGATGCGGCGGAATGCTTCGAGGTAGAGGTCGCGAGTGCGCGCCACCACGTCGGCGGGAAGTTCCGGCCCCGGCGGGGTCTTATCCCAATCCGACCGCTCCAAGAAGTTGCGCACGTACTGCTTGTCGAACCCCGGCAAGGCCACCCCCGGCTGGTAGTGCTTCTCATCCCAATACCGGCTGCTATCGGGCGAAAGCGCTTCGTCAATCCAGATGAGCCCCTCGTCGGTGTGGCCAAATTCGAACTTGGTGTCCGCCAAAATGAGCCCGGCCTTGCGGGCGTGCGCGGCCGCTTCGGTGTAAAGGCTCAGGGTCCAGGCTTCGGCTTGGGCCACGGTCTCCTCGCCTTCGATGGCCACGGCTTCGGCGCGGGAAATGTTCTGGTCATGCCCGGTCTGCGCCTTGGTGGACGGCGTAAAGATGGGGCGGGGCAAGGCGTCGCCATCCTTCAGGGCGTGGACCAAGTCGTACTGATGGACGTTGGGCCCCTGGGTGCGGTACTCCTTGAAGAGCGAGCCCGTGATGTAGCCCCGCGCCACGCACTCGATGCCCAGGGGGCGCGCCTTGCGGGCCAGCACGCACCGGCCGTGCAATTTCGGATCGTCAAAGCCCAGCCGCTCGGCAATCACCCGGTCATCGCCGCTAATCACGTGGTGCGGCACCTTCTGGCCCAAGCGCTCGAACCAATACAGGCTCATTTGGTTGAGGATGCGGCCCTTGTCCGGGATACCGTTGGCCATCACCACATCGAAGGCGCTAATCCGGTCGGTGGCCACGATGAGCAGGCAGTCACCGAGGTCAAAAACGTCGCGTACTTTGCCCTTGTACGGGGCCGGGAGCCCGGGCAATTCCGTCGTCAGCAAAGCACTCATGCGGACATTATGCCGCGCCTCCCTTCAGCGCGCGTCGGCGAAGGGATAGGCGGCCCGGGTCCGTTCCAGGTGCTCTTCATACCGCTTGATATCGCGGCCAATTTCGTCAGGGTTGCGACCCGCGTAGCTTAAGGCGGCGCGGACATCCAGCTCGGACAGCATGGGCATGCACTCCAGCACTTGGTCCACCGCACCGAGGCGGCGATATTCCCGCACGACTTCCCAAATGGCCACTGGGCTCGAAACCAACCGGGCGACCCCGCCCACATCCTTCTTGACGCGGGCCATGTCGTCGCTGAGTTCTTCTTGCTCGCTGAGCGCGGTCACTCGCTTCGCCAATTCCTCGGGGGAAAGGTTGAGGTACACAGCCGCTTCGTTCAGCTCGACCATGTCCTCTTGCACGGCCATCGCGGTCAGCTCGATTTCGAGGTCCGGATCGTTGGCGAAGATGGCGGCCAGGGCCGAGGCAATGCGTCCGGGACGCTCGAGCGCCATGCGCTCCACTTGCGGCAGGATCCAGGGCTTAACTTCGGACATGGCGTTACCTCGTAGTCGGCAGTGAAGAACGCCCTTGTTCGTCCACCTTAGTTCAAGACGGAGTTGGATGCTTACTCGTCGCAGGCAGGGGGACCTTTCCGGACGGCATCAAAAAACGTCGTGACCGCTTCCTTATACCTTTGCGGGTGGTCCAGGCGTGCCCGCCCGTGGCTGGAATCCGGAAACCACACGACCGAAGCCTGCGGACCGGCAATCTCCGCCAACCTTTCCAGGGTGGCGCGCGGCACCAGCGGGTCGGCCTCTCCGTGCAAAAACAGGATGGGTTTGCCGGCCAGCTTGGCCAGCGGCCCGTCGGTGCGGATATCCGAGGGGCGAATGCCTGTCATCCGCTGGGCGAAGAACTGGCTGGGCTTCAAGTACTTGGCGTACTTGTTCCGCCCGATGAACTCCCACCACCCTTCCGCAGCTTCGTCCAGGCTCCCGTAGACCCCATCGAGGATCAGGGCGTCCACGGCTTCGGGTTGCTCGCTGAGGGCAAAGAGCCCCGCCGCCGCCCCCATGCTGCTTCCCATGTAGACCAGCTTGGCCCCCGGGGATCGCTGGCGGGCATAGGCCACCGCCGCCCGCACATCGTTGGCTTCCGTCGGCCCGATGGTAGACATCCGCCCGCTACTGCCTCCGTGCGCCCGAAAGTCGAAGAACAACGCACTGGGGCGGGGGTTCAAGTGGGCCAACTGAGGCACAAACTCGCTTCGGTTCATGATGTAGCCGTGGGCAAAAACCATGACAACTTCGGGGTCGCCGTCGCACCACCAGGCCCGGAGGCGCTGTCCATCCGTGGTTTCAATGAGCACCGCCTCTTGGGGGATGCCCAACTCGCCCGGCGCAATCCAGTGGGGCACGCGCATGGGATACACGCTGAACCTTGCCGCCAAGTAAAGCGCCAAGAAATACAACCCCGCGACGCCCCCGGCGAGGATCGCAAGGCTGATCAAAACGGGTTGGAACCAACTGGGCATAAGACAGAAATGGATAGAATGAGAGCAACGCTGATGTTTGCTCTGAATTTCTACTCCGAGTTATACGACGATCTCTTGCTGAGCAACCGCAAAACGGCTACGATCCGACTCGGGGACAAGGCGGACAAGTATCAAACGGGCATGATCGTGTGGGTCACGGTGGGTCCGCGCTTTGGCCGACGCCAAAAGCTGTTCGCCGCCATTTTGGACCGCGTGGAGGTGAAACCGATCTCCGAACTCAGCCCCCGCGATATCGAGCGGGAGAACCCGGAACTGCGCAGCGAGGACGAAGTGATCGCGTTGCTCACGCGAATCTACGGGGAATTCGTCACCCCGGCCCATCTTTGTACGGTGATTTACTTCAGCCGTGTTGACGAATAGGTTTGTGCCCTCGTAGGTTCTCTCTAGGCAAGCTTTGCCGAGTTGACCGCAACGATGACCACCTGGATCGCGAACGCTGAACGATGCCAGCGCATGGACCAACGGGCCTCCCTAGAATTCGGGATTCCCGGAGACCAGCTGATGGAACGTGCCGGCAAGCTCGTGTTCGAGGCCATGGTCGAGCTCTTGCCGGATGGCGGCTCGCTCACCGTGCTGTGCGGCAAGGGCAACAACGGCGGCGATGGCTTTGTGGTGGCCCGACTGGCCCACGAACGAGGCTACGGCGTCGAGTGCCTGGTCGCGACCCAGAATCCTGGCGATCTCTCCCCGCTCTGCGCCCTGCAGTTTGAGAAGGCCGTCGCGGCGGGCATTACCCCCCACTTTGCCAGCGAAACGGGCTGGACACGGCGGCTCGAAAGCATCCCTTGCCGTGACCTCGTGATTGATGCGCTCCTCGGCACCGGTGTTACCGGACCGGTGCACGGCCCCATTCTCGAGGCCATCGAGGCTGTGAACCGCAGCGGCACCCCCGTGGTTTCGGTGGACATCCCGAGCGGTGTGCACACCGACACCGGCGAGGAACTCGGGGCGAGCATCTGGGCGCTCCGCACGGTGACGATCGGCTTGCCCAAGCCTTGTCTCTTCCAAGGCATTGGCATTGAGCATTCGGGGTTTTGGACGGTGGCCGACATTGGCTACCCCGCCGAAGTGCTGCGCGAACCCACCGAAGCGTTCTTGGTGAACGAGCAGTGGGTGGGGCAGTTCCTGCCGGAACGGTTCCGGGCCAGCCACAAAGGCAGCAACGGCCACACGCTGATCGTGGCGGGCAGCCACTGGATGCCAGGCTCGGCGGTTTTGGCGGCCAAGGCGGCCGTGCGCGCAGGCGCGGGCCTGGTGACCGTGGCGAGCGTGCCCAGCGTGTGCCAGGCGGTGATGGCGCAGGTGCCCGAGGCGATCTTGCTTCCGTTGCCCGAGGTGGATGGGGTTATCGCCCCGGCGGCGGCGGACGTGATTCGCAACTATCCGCGCCGATTCCAGTCCGCATTGTTTGGCCCGGGCATTACGCACCAAGCTCCGGTGCGCGAGTTCTTGCAACGCGTGTGGGAGAACTGGGAGCACCCCGCCTGCATTGATGCCGACGCCCTCAATTTGGTGGCCGAAGGCATCCCCCTTCCGGCCGGGCCGACCGTCATCACCCCGCACCCCGGCGAGATGAGCCGCCTGATGCAGGAGTCCATTGCGCAGGTGCAAAACGACCGCTTTGACACGATCACCCGGGCCTCGGAACAGTACCAAACCACGGTGCTCTTGAAGGGGCCGTACAGCCTCATCCGTTCGCCAGGCGAGCCGATCATCGTGAACAACACCGGCAACCCCGGCATGGCCAGCGCGGGCATGGGCGACGTGCTGGCGGGCGTCATTGCCACCCTGCTGGCGCAGGAGCTTCCCCCGGCCCACGCGGCGGCGGTGGGTGCCTACTGGCACGGGGCGGCGGGCGACTGGGCGGCGGAGAATATCGGCCCCGTCGGCTTTTTGGCGCACGAAGTTGCGGATGCTTTGCCCCGGGCACGAGTTACAATGATGGGAACGTGCGGATTGGATTCGTTCTCCTGTTTGGGTGGCTCGGAGTTTTAACGGCCTGGGCGGCCCCGGACTCAGTTAAACTCACCTTCCCCGCTCAGGCGGAGTACCTGGTTTGGGTGCAGAGCGAGTCGGAAACCTTCCAGACTGACCGCGCCACCAATATTCAGGGCACCAGCGGCGAAGTGAAAGTGGTTGCCGCTGGCGACAAGCCCAGCGTTTACGTGCTGGACGGCAAAACGAATCTCTTGGCCGTGAAGCCGCTGGGCGAGGTGAAAGACGCCGCCTGGACTTTGAAGAAGGAAGACTTCACCCGCATCGCCCGGCTCGATTTGAC
>CAZDWU010000056.1:11240-14357 GCA_964509165.1 uncultured Chthonomonas sp.
GTCTCCCGACGCCATGCGCAGTTCGAGTGGGATGGCGCCCACCTCACCGTCACGGATCTCGGCTCGACGAATGGCACCTACGTGCGCGGCACCAAGATTTCAGGGCCGACCCCGGTGCTGCCGGGCGACACCGTTCAGTGCGGAGCCATCGTCCTTCGCTTTGAGGGCTAAATGAACGGACTCTTTCGCGTGCTGGTGCAGGGGGCCATCGGGCGGGCGCTCGCGGGCTTCCTCGCGGGGGCCCTGGTGTGGCTGGTGGTGGAACCCATGTTCCCCAAAGCGGGCAACCTTGGCATCGCCTTCTCCGCCTCGCCCGAATGGGTGCGGGCCGAGCGCGCGCTCATCGTGGGCACCATCCTCGCCATCGGCATCGCCTGCGGGTTCATCCAGGGCCTCGCCAAGGGCAGCCGCCACCACCTTTGGGTCACCACGTTGCTCGCGGCCGTGTTTACATTCGTGGGTGGGATGATGGGCTGGCAGGTCAGCGGCGTCATTTTCCAGGCGATGATGGGCGCGCAGGTAATGGCGCAGCGCGACGGCGACCCCACCACCATCGTGCGGGTGTTCACGTTCATCCCCCTCGGCATTGGCATCGGCCTGGGGCTGGGCGTTTCTCAGCTCAACGTGCGCGGCGCGATGTCGGGAGCCTTTGGGGGGCTCATCGGCGGGGCCGTGACCGGGATGATCTTCAATCCCATTTCCACCGTTTTGGGCACCGCCATGGTGGCCAACGCTAACCCCGGCGAAGTGGTCGAGATTGGGGCGCCGGGCCGCGCGGTGCTCACGGCGGGCATCGGCCTGCTAGTCGGTTTGTTCACGGCCTTGGCCGAGCAAGCCAGCCGCCGCGCCTGGGTGCGCCTGGTGGTGGGCCGCAACGAAGGCCGCGATTGGCCGATTGACAATCAGCAGACCCTGATTGGCCGCGACGAGCGGGCAGGGATTCCCCTCTTTGGCGATGGCAGCGTGGCCCCGCACCACGCCACCATCGTCCGCCAGGGCGGGCAGTACATGCTGGTGGATGCAGGCACCCCGGCGGGCATTGGCCATAACGGCATTCGCGTGCCCCAAGCGGTGTTGCAGCACGGCGACACGTTCCAGATTGGCGGGCACCAGTTGCAGTTCTTCTTGCGCGGGATGGGGCGACCCCAGCCCGTGGCGATGGTGAACCCGGGCGCGCAACCCGCCCCGATGACGCCCATCGTCCAAAACCCGGCTGTCCAAAACCCCACCGCACAGCCCATGCCCCAGCCGATGAGCGCCGCCACCGTCGCCATTCCGGCGCAGCCCATGGCCACGTCCGCCTATCAGTTAGTCGTCCTCAGCGGCCCGATGGCCGGGCACCGGCAGTTCCTCACCGACCAGTTCGAAATCGGCAGAGAAGGCACCGGCCTGCGGCTCACCACCGATAGTCAAGCCTCCCGGCGGCACTGCCTGGTCAGCATGGTGGCGGGCCAGGTGACGGTCACCGACCTCAACAGCACCAACGGCACCTACGTCAACGGCCAGCGCGTCACGTCCTCGCCCATGCGGCCCGGGGATGTGCTCCGCATCGGCGGCACCGAAATGCGCCTCGAAAATCCCGTCGCCTAGACCTTGCCCTGGTCCAGGTTGACCACGGTGCCCATCAGGGTCTTTTCGGCCCCGCCGAGGTCGCCCTTCTGGATCGCTTGCATGGCCAAGGTAACTTCCTGCGCCTCTTGCCCGCGCCCCTGCGAGGTCAGGATCATCTGCGTCTTCTGCAGTTCGGCCATCGCTTCGGCGAGGTTGATCTGCTGCGTCTTGAGCCCCATGATCGTGCGCTCGACAATACGCGAGGCCGCCGAAACCTCCAGTGCCCCCGCCACGCGCGGGTCCACCGGCTGGCTAAACCGCTCGCGGTCGGCGGTGAACTCCTGCACAAAGTCCACATCCACCGTGCGCACCTGGCCGCTGGCGGTGTCTTCGAAGGCCAACGTCCCGTTCATCACCCGGTAGTGCCCCAGCGGGTGGTTGGGGAACTCCAAATCGAACGCCTGGCGCAAACTGTGGCCGCGCTCCAGGTCGGCGAGGTCCAGCGTGAACTCCCGTGACCCCGGAGCCACCTTGTGCCCGGCGGCTTCGCGCAGTTCCACCCAGCGGCTGAGCTTGAGGCGCAGTTTGAGGTTGGTCGCGGCCACGCTCATGGCCGTGCGTAGCTCCTTGCCAAAGATCTCGGGCAGCATGTGCGGCTGCGGGATGTAATAGTAGTTGCCCCCGGCCCGCTTGGCCATGGCGGCAATCAATTCTTCGTTGTAATCCGGCCCGAAGCCCAGGAACGTCGCCGTGATCCCCTGCGCCTTGGTCGCCCCGGCGAGTTCGGTGAGTTCGGCGAAGCCCTTCACTCCCGAGGTCGGCTCCCCGTCGCTCAGCACAATCATGCGGGTGGCGCGGCTGGCGTGTCGGCGCTCGGCCAGCATCCCGGCGGCCATCTGCACGCCGCCGTAGAGGTCGGTGGTGTAGCCCGCCGTGAGCCCGGCGATGCCCTGCTTGATGCGCTCGCGGTCCGTCACGTTTTGGGGGGCCATCAGCACGTCCACCTTCTCGTCGAACGTGATGATGCTCAGCACGTCGTCGGGGCCGAGCTGGTCCACCACCATCTGGCAGGCTTCCTTGGCGTAGGCCAGGGGCGCGCCCTCCATGCTGCCGCTGCGGTCCACTACCAGGCACAGATTGAGCGGCGTACGCGGACCCGCCGCGCCCAAACCGGGCAAAGCCACCCCATCGCCGGCGGAAATCTCCAGCACAAACTGCTCCCGGGCCGGGCCGTTGGCCAGCGTGGCCTGCCGCCCGTTGATCACCGTCATGCTGATTCCGGGCGTGACCTGGAACGCCGTGGTCACCTCGCCGGTGGGGGCACTCAGGGGGCCCGCCGTCATCGCCTGGGTGCGATTCAGGTCCGTCGGATTCCCCGGACCTCCGACCATGGTCTTGTTCGGGTCGAACGGCGTCTGGCTCATGGTTCTAGTTTAGCTTGCCCCCGCCCCTTTTGAGCGGTATCTTGTGAACTATGGGTGACGCAACTTCGACCCCCCTCGTCGGCATTATCATGGGGTCGGACAGCGATTTGCCGACCATGCAGCCCGCCGCCGACGCGCTGGA
>CAZDWU010000057.1:0-1151 GCA_964509165.1 uncultured Chthonomonas sp.
CTGCGCGCGCTCGACCAACTGCAAAGGCAAGGCAAGATCCTTTACGCGGGGGCCAGCACCTTCGGGGCTTGGCAACTAGCCGAAGCGCACTACATTGCCAAGGAGATGGGCACGGCGGGCTTTGTGTGCGAGCAGCCGCCCTACAACCTCCTCGACCGCAGCATCGAGCGAGAGCTCTTGCCGTTCTGCCGCACCTACAACTATGCCGTCATTCCGTGGTCGCCCCTGGCGGGTGGGCAGCTGACAGGCAAGTACCTGGGCGAAGTGAAGGATGCCCGCTACAGCAAGAGCGACCCGATGAACCGAGTGAGTGCCGCCTCCAGTAAGAAAGTAGCCCAGCTCAAGCGCGTGGCGGACCGGGCGGGACTCACGCTCACTCAACTCAGCCTCGCCTGGGTAGCGGGACAGCCGGGCATTACGGTGCCCATCATCGGTGCGAAGTCGCCTGAGCAACTGGAGCAGACCGTCGAGGCCTGCCGCATTGTGCTGGACGACAAGACTCGTGATGCGGTTGATCGCATCTTCGCGCCGGAGAGCGTGACGGTGCCGTACTACCGGGCCAACTTCGGCCCAAACGAGCGCCCGCGCTAAGCTGCGCGCCCAAAAAAAGTGGCGGCCCCTCCGCGAGAAGGGGGCCGCCTAGTTTCAGGTTTGCGCTCGAGCGTTTTGCCCGAGCGCGATTTGACTCAATCCCCGGAAGGCCCGAGGATTAGCCAACTTTACGGAAGGGCGACGCCGGTGAGCGGGTCCAGAACCGGAGCGCCACCGTCGGTGTAAACGCGGGCACCCCACATGTACTGGTTCACGTTCAGGGTCTGGCTGAACTTGCGGTACTTCGCCGAACCGTCGGCCAGACCGTAGTTGTCACCGCCCTCGATGCGGCCACCGCCCGTGTAAACGGCCAGCGGGTAGTCGGTGCGCGGAGTGGTCTTGCAGAGGTTGAAGATTTGGTTGGCTCCCGTCGTGACCTGGCGATTGTTCAGCGCCCAGATCGTCGGTCGGGTGGCGCCATCTTCTTGGCTGCCGAAGTAAGCGCGCGTGTTGGCTTGGTCCACCGAGTATCCGTTGGTGCTTCGGTGAGAAGCGCTGCGGACCGTCGCGGTGATGGAGGCCGAAGCCAAGCAGCTCAGGTTGTCGGTGAAGCCCGCGAT
>CAZDWU010000057.1:1251-9697 GCA_964509165.1 uncultured Chthonomonas sp.
AGCGGGCTCACGAACAGCTGGGTGTTCTTCACGTACGGCTGAATCATGGCGGACCAGTGGATGTAGCCGGAGTTCGTGCCGCCGAGCGCCGGGTTGAAGGCGCGGTGGAAGTAAGCCGACGGGTAGATGTCGTCGTAGTCCGTGGTGTAGATCGTCATGCCCAGGCTCAGTTGCTTGACGTTGGACAAGTCGCCCGTCTTCTTGGCGGCGAACTTGGCCTTGGCAAAGACCGGGAAGAGGATAGCGGCGAGGATGGCGATGATCGCAATCACCACCAAGAGCTCGATGAGCGTAAACGCGCTGCGCTTCATGATAAGGGTAACTCCAATGCCCCGCGGGCTGGAGATCCCGCGAGCCGACGAAATTTAGGCACACGAATCGGGCCGAATGAAGCGAGTTTTGCCCGTTCCGGGACGTCCTCCGGAAAGGTTAAACAACGCTTAATCTGGCCTTCACAGTCCCTTAAAGTTCATAACATTTCCATAACAAAACGCCCCCTGATCCCGGATGGGAGCAGAGGGCGGATTTCGACCAAAGAACGGGCCTTAGTTGTTGATCAGCGTCGGTTCGTCGTCGGTGCCGGGGGCCGCATCGGTGCGCCGGAAAACGACGTTGCGATCGGCGTCCAGCTCGGCAATCAAGTGATCGCCCGGCTTGAACGTACCCATCAAGAACTGCTCAGAGAGCGGGTCTTCGATGAACCGTTGCACCGCGCGGCGAAGCGGTCGGGCGCCGAGGTTCGGGTCGTAACCCTTCTCCACCAGCATGTCCTTCACTTCGTCCGAGAGGGCGATGGTGATTTCCATTTCCTTGGCTTGCTCGTTGATGCGCTTGAGGTAGTGATCGGCGATCTGCAAGATTTCTTCCTTCTTTAGGTGCTCGAACACGATGACCTCGTCCACACGGTTGAGGAATTCGGGGCGGAAGAGCTTCTTCATTTCTTCCAGCATCCGGTTCTTCATGCCTTCGTAGGTGCGCGGGTCGTTGAGGTCCTGCTTGCTTTCGCGGAAGCCCAGACCCTTTTCCAGTTCGATCGGGCGGACGCCCACGTTGCTGGTCATGATGATGAGCGTGTTGCGGAAGTCCACCGTACGGCCTTGGCTGTCCGTCAGGTGGCCATCTTCCATCACTTGCAGAAGGATGTTAAAGACCTCGGGGTGCGCCTTTTCGATTTCGTCGAGCAACACCACGCAGTACGGGTTGCGCCGCACTTGCTCGGTCAGCTGGCCACCTTCATCGTAACCAACGTAGCCCGGAGGGGCCCCCACCAGCCGCGACACCGCGAACCGCTCCATGTACTCAGACATGTCGATGCGCACGATGTTGGATTCCTTCTCATAGAGGTATCCGGCCAGCGTCTTGGCGAGTTCGGTTTTCCCGACCCCGGTGGGGCCGAGGAAGATGAAGGAAGCGATGGGGCGCTTCGGATCCTTGAGGCCGCTGCGGGCGCGGCGAATGGCGCGCGAGACGGCACTGACGGCGTCCTTTTGGCCAATGATGCGGCCATGGAGGTCTTCCTCCATGCGGAGCAGCTTGGCGGATTCGGCTTCGACCAGCTTGGTCACCGGGATGCCAGTCCAACTTTGCACGATGCTCGCAATCTCGGCTTCACCCACGGTGGCGGGCGGCTTTTCTTCGGCGGCCCAGGCATCCTCGCGGGCCTGGATCGAATCCGAAAGCTCTTCAATGGCTTCGTTCAGCTTCTTGAGGGCTTCGCCTTCGGCATCGTGGCGGCGCAGGTGGTCCGCTTCGGCCGAGAGTCGGTGCAGGCGCTGCTTGTCCTGGCGCACATCCACGGGCGGCATGCTCAGTTGCAGGCGCACCCGGCTGGCGGCTTCGTCAATCAAGTCAATCGCCTTGTCGGGCAGGGTGCGGTCGCTAATGTAGCGCTGGCTGAGAGACACCGAAGCCTTGAGAGCTTCGTCGGTGATCTCGACGCCGTGGTGCGCCTCGTAGCGCTCGCGCAGACCCTTCAGGATGTCCACCGCTTCGTCTTCGTTCGGTTCACGCACCTTGACGGCTTGGAACCGGCGGTCGAGCGCGGCATCCTTCTCCACGTACTTGCGGTACTCCTCTTGCGTGGTCGCCCCAATCACTTGGAGTTCACCGCGCGCCAGGGCCGGCTTCATGATGTTGCTGGCGTCAATCGCGCCTTCGGCGGCACCAGCCCCCACCAGGGTGTGAAGCTCATCAATAAAGAGGATGATCTGGCCGTCCGCCTTGCGGACTTCCTCCATCACCTTCTTCATGCGCTCTTCAAATTCGCCTCGGTACTTGGTACCGGCCACCAGGCCCGCGAGGTCGAGCGCCACCAGGCGCTTGTCCTTCAGCAGGTCGGGGATGTCACCTTGCACGATGCGCAGGGCCAAACCTTCGGCGATGGCGGTCTTCCCGACGCCCGGCTCACCCACCAAGCACGCATTGTTCTTGGTGCGGCGGCTCAGGATCTGCATCACGCGCTCAATTTCTTGCTGTCGGCCGACCACCGGGTCGAGCTTGCCGTCGCGGGCGAGTTCGGTCAGGTCGCGGCCAAATTCGTCCAGCGTTTGCGTCTTAGCCTGGGCGTTCGTGCTGCCCCCTTCCTTGGCGCGTTCACTGCTGCCTCGGTTGGAGCGGTTGGAAGATTCGGTGTCTTGCAGGGCCATCACTTCGCGGCGCGCGCGGTCGAGCTCGATGCCGAGCTTCGCCAGCACGCGACCGGCCAGGCCGTCGCCTTCCCGAATCAGGCCGAGGAGCAGGTGCTCCGTGCCGATGTAATTGTTGTTGAGGTTGCGAGCTTCGTCGTACGCCAGGTCAATGACGCGCTTGGCGCGCGGCGTCAGGCTGAGTTCTTGCGTCTGGCGAGAATCGCCGCGCGGAAGCTGCTTTTCCACCTCGGTGCGGATGCGGGAAAGGCCCACATTCAGGCGCTCAAGGACACGAGCCGCGACACTGTCGTTCTCTCGCACCAGGCCCAACAGCAGGTGTTCGGTGCTGACGTAGCCCTCACCAAACTTGTGTGCCTCTTCTTGAGCGTAAAAGACGACCTTCCTTGCTCGTTCCGTAAAGCGTTGCCACATTAGATTTTTCTTTCTGTCTCCGGTCATGCCGTCCGGTGAGCGGGGCTCACCTTTCGGAAGCTATGCCTTTTCGACGAACTCCGACCTCAAATTGTTGCCGGCTAGCTCGCCAAATGACCCTTGTTGCGCCTATAGGTCATTGTCGGCTTGTTCTGCTTCTCACCTTACCGCTGAGCCCCGTATTCTTGTCGGGCCTCAATGCCGCTACAATAAAGGACATGAATGCAGCGGCACGGGTAGGAGCGATGGTGGTCGTGACGGGGGCGCTGGCCGTATACGCGGGTCAGTTTTTGCGAACGGGCGCCGGGGCCGAGGCCCGGACCTACACCGCCGTCTTCGAAGATGCCGGGGGATTGGCGGCGGGCAGCAAGGTGATGTTCGCGGGTGTGGAAGTGGGCCGGGTGAAGACCGTCGGTCTCACCGACGACGCCAAGGCCGAAGTGGTGCTGCAGGTCAAGAAAGATTTGGAACTCCGGCAAGGCGTTGAGGCAATGGTGCCGACCAGCCTGGTTTCGATCGGTGTGACGGAACTGCGGTTGGTGCAGGCCCGCCCGGGGACGGCGGCGCACGATCCCTCTTTGCCGCTGACCGGCCGCCTGCAAGATCCGCTCGAAGAGATCGTGCCCGACTTTGAGCCGACCTTGGTGGAAGTGAACAAGACGCTGGCCTCGGTGCAAACCTTGCTCGCCGACCGAGAACTAAAAGCCGCCCTGGTAGGCACGCTGAAAGAAAGCCAAGGCACCGCCCGGGACGTGGGGCAGCTGGTGCGCCGCATTGACGGGCTGGTGGCCGAAAATCAAGCTACGGCCCGTAAGTCGCTTATCACCGCTTCCAACGCTCTGACTGACCTGCAGAAGGTCACCAGCGAGTTCAGTAAGCTGGTGGCCAGTGGCCAGATGCAGGACAAGACCCTGGCCCTGCTCGACAGCCTGAACGCCAGTGCCGTGCGTGCCGAGAAGTTGGTAGCGGACGTGCAGTCCCTGACCTCCGACCCCGAACTGCGAGCATCGCTCAAAGACACCCTCGAGAATGTGCGCATCGCGAGTGACAGTGCCCCCAAGCTGGCCACCAACATGGAGCAGATGACGGCCAATGGTGTGGTCATCAGCGAGGAAACGGTGGCCCTGATGAAGAAGGCCAACGAGATCGCCGAGAACGTGCAGGGCCTCATTGACAAGTTCAATCAGACGGTAGATCGCATCGAAAAGGGAAGTGGCAGCCTGCTCCCGAGTGTGCAACTTGAGGCCGACGCCATTCGCACGTCCGGGCCGGACCGCATCCGCACCGACGTGAATGCCCGCATCCCGATTGGCCGCAATGAGCACCTCAACATCGGCCTCTACGACGCCTTTGAATCGAACAAGATCAACGCCCAGATCAGTCGCCCCCTCGGACCAAAGACCGACCTTCGGTACGGGGTCTATGCCGGCCAACCCGGAGTTGGGGTAGATTCACGCGTCAGCTCTCGGTTAGGCGTGCGTGCAGACTTGTTCGGCCTTAACCAGACTCAGCTTGATGCCAAGTTACGGTACGAGTTTGGTCAGGGAGTGAACGGCTGGTTCGGAGTCGAACGGCTATTCGATCGCAATCGCCTCGCGGTCGGGGTCGGAATCCGGCGTTAGGAGACGCAAACCATGAAAGTGATTTTGAAGCAAGCGGTGCCCAAGGTGGGCAAGGCTGGACAACTGGTGAAGGTGAAGCCGGGCTTTGCTCGCAACTTCCTGTTCCCCAAGGGCATGGCCGTGGTGGCTGACAAGGGCCAAATCCGCGCTCTGGAAGCCCGCAACGCCCGCGACGCCAGCAAGCTGGCCGAAACCCTGGCCGGCGCCCAAGCCATTGCCGCCAAGATCAACGGCAAGACCCTGCGCATGGAAGTCAAGGTCGGTGAAGGTGGTCGCCTGTTCGGTGCCGTCACCAGCCAAGACATCGCCGACCAGATCAACAAGGAATTTGGCGTGAACATCGACAAGAAGGACGTGGCTCTGCTGCTCCCGATCAAGCGCACCGGCAAGTACCCGATCGAAATTGACATGCACCGCGACGTGGCCATGCACATGAACGTGGCCGTGGTAGACCCGACCGCCGAAGTGGTGGCCGAAGAAGAACCGGCCGAAGCTCCGGCCGTGGCCGAAGCTCCGGAAGCCGAAGCCTCTACCGAAGAAGCCTAAACCGCACCGGGACTGCGTCCCTCCGCCGCCTTCACACGTCTTGGACTAATGTGAAGGCGGTTTTCTTTTTGGGGGCGGGGCTCTTGGCGAGTCTCGCGGGTCTGGCGCTCCCCGCGCAAGCACAGGCTCAAACCTGGGAGTCGCCCTATCCGGTCGCGAATTTGCGGCGTCTGGCCCTCACGCCGGAACTCGATGGCGTGATTCGAGGGGGCGAATGGGAGCCTCTGGCCACGGCGGGCAATGCCACCACCTACTTGCAGTGGGAGCCGGGATGGATCTACTGGGCCGCGGAAGCCCCGGCCAACGAAGACATCGTGTTCAGCCTGGATTCGCTGGCCGATGGCTGGACCACCGGCCCGGATAACTTCGAGATCCGCATTGGCTGGCGCGGCCCCAACATTACGTTTGCTGTCCGCCGCCTAAACAACCAACCCAACGGCGCCACCGCCTGGCAAAGTGGGCAGATTCCGCCGGACATGATCCAGTTTGAAGCGCGCCGCTCGGGCGGGCGATGGACTATGGAAGCCCGGCTGATGCTGCCCGGCCCGTTGGCCCCCGCCGAGGGCAAAACCATGGGCGTGCGGGTGGATGGGCAGGTGCCGGGCGCCATTGACGAGCGTGTCGGCCCCCGCCAAATGGCCAACGTCCGGCTGAGCCTGGACACGCACGTGGGGTTGCCGGAGGGTCTGCAGTGGTCTCCCCGGTTTGTGAACCGGAACATGGTGCCGCAAGACGGGTTTGCGGTGGACTACACGCTGACCCGCGACCCGAATGGGGCCCGCCCGGATCGATTTGCCTTCCGCGCCGAAGGCATCGGAATTGATGACCTCGGCAAATTTGAGTACCCCATCGAGCCGTTTGATAACCGCAACCGGACGATGTTCGGCGTGAAGTCGCCCATCCGCCCAGAGGCCAAAATCGGCTGGCGGATCGTCCGCGCGGAGATCACGGGTCCGGATAACCTCAAGTTTATGGTGCGGAGCAGCGTGCGCATTGCGCCGCTCTTGGACATCATCGCTTCACCCATTCCCGCCCAGAAGAAGAGCACACGACCGCAGCGCATCCGGGGCACGGTGGACCTGCAAAGCAACGGCACCCAGCGCGTGCAGGGCGTGGTGACCTATCGTTTGCCCGAGGGTTTCCGCATGCTGCGGGGCGATGAATCGAAGTTCACGATCTACCATGCCCGGGCGAAAGCCGGGACTCGGTACGAGATTGAAGCGCCCGCCGGGGCCACGGGCGATTTCGTCATCGGCGTGATTGTTCAGGTCGGGGACCAAAGATTCGTGCAATCCATTCCGATATTCATAGAAGACCCGGTGTAAATACGTGCCTTCTTACTTCGTCCCCCTTCCGACTGCATTCACGGACGACACGTCCACCCTGAGCGAGATTCGCATTGGGCGCATTGTCAAGTTCTATGCCGAGCGGGGCGCAAGTGGGTTCGTGATCGGGGGGCCGACGGGCGAAGGCCATGCCCTCGCCATCGGGGAGAAGAAGTCTCTCTTCAAGTACGCCGTGCGCAGTGCGGGCGACAAGCCCGTCATTGCCACTTTTCCGGCCATCACCACGGCCATGACGGTGGACCTCGCTTTAGAAGCGGCCGATGCAGGCGTCAAGCACTTAGTCATCGTGCCGAGCCGCCACGTGCCGCTCACTCCGAACGAACTGGCCATGCTCGCCACCGTCTTGCGGCGTCACGTCACCATTCCGGTCGCGCTCACCTTGCCGCCGGGCATGGATGAACTGGAAGGGGTGCACGGGGTGGGGCTACCGCAATGGGACGCTTCGCGCCTCGTGGGTGGATTTGCCACCGGTGACGAGTTCCAACTCAACGATTGGATTTGTACGCCGTTCGCGGTGCTGGGCATTCCCCGGATGGAACGCCTCTTTGCCAAGTGGGATCAACTGGGCCGCTACGCGGTGGCGCTTTTGCGGCACGGGCACGGGGCGCGGGTCGCCCGGGCGATCATGGAGCACGAAGATCTAGAAGTTGGCCCGCCGCGTCCGCCGGTCTTCATCTTGGATAGCAAGGGCCAGCAGCTCTTGCAGGCCATCCTCCACGGGCTCGAAGAGAGCCCGCAGAGGATTCCGTAAGGGCGCTCTTTATGGCGCCGTGACGGGCTGCACCACCGGCGCATCCGCCGGGCGCGTCAGCTTGTGATACAAGTACCGGTGAATTGCCGACATGATGTGCGGCCGCTCATCATCCCGCCACATGCCGTGGTCGCCACGCGGATAGAACAGCGAATCGAAGTGTCGTCCATTCTCGATGTACTTCTGCGAGAGTTGCACCACGTCCTGGAACAACACGTTGTCATCCAGGATGCCGTGGACCAAGAACAGGTTGCCCGCCATGGTCGCCGCCGAGTTCACCGGGGAGTTCTTGAGGAAGATGTCTTCCTTCTCTGAAACCATGCCGATGCGCCGCCGGGTGTACCACTCGTTGTATTGGCGCCAGTCGGTGACGCTGGCCACCGCCACCCCCGTGTCAAACACGCCGGGCTTGGTGTTCATCACCATGCAGGTCAGGAATCCGCCGTAGCTCCAACCCCAGATGCCGACCCGATCCGGATTGACATAACCCAGGCTGACCAGATACTCCTTGGCCTTTACGGCTTCGTCCGCGTCGATGAGGCCCATCTTTTCGTAGTAGCCCGAGTTGAACTCGCCGCCGTAGCCCCAAGAGGCGCGGAAGTCCACATTGAGCACTACGAATCCAAGCTCCATGACAAGGTAGTTGTCGTTGTAGCCGCTCCAGGCCACCTTGCCGCTGTTGGCGTAGATGTTGGTCACCACCGCCGGGCGCTTGTCGCCGGGCTTGGCTCCCGGGGGCACCAGCAGGGTCGCCCCGATCATCCGGCCATCCGGGCCGGGGAAGCTCACGCGTTGCGGCGTGGCCCACTGGATCTTCTTGAACTCTTCCGGCTGGCTGTTGGTCAGGCGCTTGGCCGTGGGTTCCAGGGCGTAAAGTTCGTTGGGCTGACCGAAGGTGTTGGCCAGGGTGGCCACCTTGGTGCCATCCTCGCTCACCATCGGCGGCGAGCAGTCATCGAACTGAGACGGGGTGTTCATCCCGGATTCGAACACGATGTGCTCGGTTTCCTTGCCGTTCGGTTCCAGAACCGTGATCTCGGTGATGGTGCCACCGCGCTTCATGGTCACCAAGAACAAGCGATCGCTATTCTTGGGTCGCATCATTCCCACCACGTCGTGGTT
>CAZDWU010000057.1:9797-13624 GCA_964509165.1 uncultured Chthonomonas sp.
TGCTATCGGGTGACCACTCCATGCCCGTGATCCACATATAGCGCGGGAGGCCCTCCACGAAAGTAATGAGGCCACCATCGGCGTCCACAAAACCCACCTGATTGTTCACCGAGCGGTCACCGTTCCACATGCGGCCGATCTGCACAACTTCCGCACGTTGCTTGGTGTAGTCCATCATCACGTGGCCGCCGCCTCGAGTGTTGTCACTCCAAGAAATCGCCAGACGTTTGCTGTTGGGGCTCCACATAAAGCCATCCACCGTGGTGCCAGGGCGATTGTTGAAGGTCAGTTGCTTGAGGTCACGCTCCACGCGGTCCCAGCGGAAGACGTTGCCACTGCGCATAAACGCGATGTACCGCCCATTCGGGCTGTACGCCGGGGAGAAAACCGGCTCATTGGTATCGAACAGCGGCTTGAGATTGCTGCCGTCGGGCGAGTACGTCCACGTGCGGCCCCGGTAGGACGAGAGGATCTCGTGGCCGTCCGGCGACCAGATGAAGTTGCTGATCCCGCCATCATAGAGGGCCTCTTCCTTCTTCTGCAGTTCCGTGCGGCTGTCGTCCTGACGGAGAGGCTGGGGCACCGAGTTGGATTCCAGAATCCGGCGGGTTTGCCCGCTGGGGAAGTCCATCACGTAGACATCCAGGCGTCGTTCGCCGGTGGTGTTCCACCCGTAAACGATCTTGGAGCCATCGGGGCTCATGACGGCGCCAGCAGGTGAACGACCGTGAATGAGAGGATAAGAACTCAGGCGCTCTAGCGTGTACCCCGTCTTCGGCGGGGGCAAGGGTTGCGCCTGCGCGGTGCTGCCCACAAAGGGAGCTGCCGCCAGAAGAATCAGCAAAGACGAGGAACGTCTCATCGCAAGGGGCATACCACTTTTTAGCTCGGGAATGCGCCCTTGCGAACTGGGCGAGCGAGGGAATTAGGGCGAGGCTGGATTCACCGTGACCACCACCGGGGTGTGGTCACTGGGGCGTTCCATCCCGCGCGGGTCTTTGTCCACGTAGCAGTCTTGGCACCGGTCCACCAGGCTGGGGGTGGCGTAGATGTGGTCAATGCGCCAGCCCAGGTTGCGCTTGAACCCGTTGGGGATCATGTATTCCCAGAACGTATAGTGCCCTGGACCCTCGGTATCCCGGCGGAAGATGTCCGTCCAGCCGCGATCAGTGAGGCGGGCGAGGCGCACGTGCTCTTCGGGGTGATAGCCCACCACGCCGAGCTTTTTCTCGGGTTCAAAAAGGTCATCGGACGTCGGGGCGATGTTGATATCGCCTAGCCACAGCGCCGGCCCGGACTCGATCTGTCGCATCACCTCGTCGAAATGCTCCAACCAGGCCAGCTTGTAGGCAAACTTGTCGCTCCCGATCTTGGTGCCGTTGGGCACGTAGGTGTTGACAATGCGCACCCCATTGATCGTCGCGCTGATTACGCGGGCATCTTGGTTGAATGCCTCGCCCGGGAGGCCCTTAACGACATCCTCCATGGGCGTGCGCGAGAGGATGGCGACCCCGTTGTACGTCTTTTGCCCGTGAATGGCCAGGTGGTAGCCCCGCTCCTCGATTTCGGCCCGCGGGAAGGTGTCCTCCACCGTTTTGATCTCTTGCAAGGCCACCACATCAATGCCCGTGGTGTCCAGCCAGTGCAAGAAGACAGGCAAGCGCGCCCGCAGCGAATTGACGTTAAAGGTCGCAACCTTCACGGACGGGACTCCCAATGTGACACCATTTCGAGACAATATCTGATTGCGAGGCGTGGAAGAAAGGCAGTGGACCGGGTGAACAGCGAAGGCATACCAAGGGAGCAACTCATTTATGCGTTGACCCAGCCCAAGATGGTCGCCCACGCCCGGCGGCGCAATGGCTGCCTGCTGTGCCGCGCCAAAGGGGTCAATGAGGCCGGTTTGTGCGCCAGTTGCATCCCCTTTCTCTCGCGTGAGGAACTCAAACTCATGGAGAGATGGATGGCGGGCGTCGGTCCCTAGTTCGTCGTTATGGGCCCCATCCT
Source organism: uncultured Chthonomonas sp. (assembly GCA_964509165.1). Taxonomy (GTDB): domain Bacteria; phylum Armatimonadota; class Fimbriimonadia; order Fimbriimonadales; family Fimbriimonadaceae; genus JAHBTC01. The sequence continues at coordinate 11,805 of CAZDWU010000057.1, forward strand.
CGTTGTTTCTCTCCTGCTGGCGGCCCTCGTTGCGGCTCTTATTTACCGTTGGTGGCACCGCAAACCCGTGCGCGGCTATCTGGCTGAGAACGAATATTGGGTGTACGTGCAGGAGACCAAACTGCCGCCGGCGGAGAAGATGATGGACCGGATGATCTCGGCCAATCCGCATAACCGGCCCGGCCGCCCCTGCATTGGCGCGCAGGAAGGCATGATCTTCAGCGACGTGCGGCTGCACATTGCGGTGGCCCTGCGAGAAAAGAACCCTTACGCCTTCCGGCCTGACCTGTTCACCGACGACGTGGCCCCCAATGCCGAACAACTGGATGCGATCGCGGCGGCCAAGGCCATCGCCAAGGTGCGCTATGCCAGCCGGGCACCGCTGCGGAATGCCTATCACCTTCAGTTCTTGCCTCACTTGGCGCACTCGCTGTGCGACCTAATGGGCGGCACAGCGATCTACGACCGCGTGAGCGGCAGCGTGTGGCTGGCGGACGAACTCGGAGCCGAACTCGGCAAGAACAACAACGCCAATCGCCCCGCCCTCCACGTGAATGTAGCCTGGGTGCCGGGGGAAGATGGCACCGGCCATGTACGAACCCGGGGGTTGCGAAAACGGGGCTTGCCGGAGGTGGAAACCTACCCCGTGCCCGCCGACCAAGAAGTGATCGCTACAGGTCTGATGATCAAGCTGGCCCACGAGGCCCTGCGAACCAGCGAACTGCCCGAAACCCAGACGATGAACGACTTTGATTGCGAGTTTATTGTCGAGTTGGAACGTGCCGGACCCATCCGCCAGGCGCGCATCAAACGGAAAATGACGACATGAATCTCGTTCGCCTCATTCCGTGCCTCGATATCAAGGATGGGCGGGTGGTGAAAGGGACGAATTTCGTCGGCTTGCGAGATGCCGGCGATCCGGTGGAGCTGGCCGCCCACTACGAAGCCCAAGGCGCCGACGAGATTGTTTTCCTTGACATCACGGCCTCGTCAGACCAGCGCTTGCCGGTGGTCGAGCTCGCCCGGCGGGTGGCTGAAGTGCTCTTCATCCCGTTTACGGTGGGCGGCGGCATCCGGGAGGTTGAGCAAGTGCGGGCGGCGCTCCTGGCCGGGGCGGATAAGGTTTCTTTGAACACGGCCGCGGTGCAGCGGCCCGAACTGATCACGGAGGCGGCCGGGGTCTTTGGCGCGCAGTGCGTGGTGGTCGCCATTGACGCCAAGCGCCAGGGCGATCATTGGGAAGTGACCACCCACGGCGGCCGTACCTTCACCGGCCTGGATGCGGTGAAGTGGGCGCAGGAAGCCGTATTGCGCGGGGCCGGGGAGATCTTGCTGACCAGCATGGACGGGGACGGCACCCGCCAGGGCTACGATTTGGAACTCACGCGGGCCGTGGCCGAGGCCGTTTCCGTGCCTGTCATTGCCAGCGGGGGCGCCGGAAATGCCGGGCACCTGGTGGATGCGGTGCAAACAGGGAAGGCGGATGCGGTGCTTCTGGCCGGCATCCTGCACGATGGATTAACCACCGTGCAGGTCCTCAAGCAAGAGATGCAAGAGCTCGGCCTGAGCGTGCGCTAGGCACCCCGGGCGAACTGGAAGTCCGTCCCGTCCCAAGTCACATTGACCTGTTCGCCATCGTGAATCTCGCCCGCCAAGATGCGCTTGGCCAGCGGGTTCATGAGGTCGCGCTGGATCGCCCGCTTGAGCGGCCGCGCCCCGAAAGCCGGGTCGTAGCCAATGCTCGCCAGGGCCGTAAGCGCCTCGTCCGTCAGGTTGAGCGTGATACGTCGTTCGCGCAGTCGATCCGCCACCTGCACCAC
>CAZDWU010000058.1:0-13376 GCA_964509165.1 uncultured Chthonomonas sp.
CCGGTGCGCACCCGAATCTCGGGGCGCGGCGGCAAGCCGCGCAGCATGTTGTCCACCGTCTGCTGCACGCTGTGGTGTACGGCCAGGCGGTCGTACTCTAACAATTCAATGACAACGTCGAAAGTCGGCGGGGCCTTGCGCTCCAGCACCGTCTTTTGCGTGCCCCGGCGGCGCGCTTCGTCGTCGCTGAGCGTTACCGTCTGAATCCCGCCGATAAGGTCGCACAGCGAGGGGTTCAGCATCAAGTTCTCCAGGTTGCCCCCGTGCGCGGTGGCCACCAGTTGCACCCCGCGTTCACCAATGGTGCGGGCGGCGGCGGCTTCGGCGTCGTTCCCGATTTCGTCAATCACGATGACCTCGGGCATGTGGTTTTCCACCGCCTCGATCATCACCCCGTGCTGGTCAATGGGGTTCGGCACCTGCATACGGCGAGCCGACCCCACGGCCGGGTGCGGCACATCGCCGTCGCCGCCAATCTCGTTGCTGGTGTCCACAATCACTACGCGCAGGTTCACCTCGTCGGCCAGGACGCGGGCGACTTCACGCAGCTTGGTGGTTTTGCCCACCCCCGGCTTACCCAGGAGCAGGATGGACTTGCCGCTGCGCACGATGTCGTCAATCATGTCGATCGTGCCTTCCAGGGCGCGGCCCACGCGGCAGGTGAGGCCGATGATGCGCCCGTGCCGGTTGCGGATGCACGAGATGCGGTGGAGCGTGCGCTCGATGCCCGCGCGGTTGTCGCCACTAAAGTCGCCGATCATCTTGACGACATGGTCAATGTCGTGCTCGGTGACGATGATCTGCGGCCAGCGGTCGGCGTGATGCATGAACCGGGCTTCGGCCGGGCGGCCGTAGTCCAGCACAACTTCCACGAGCTCCGGCAAATGCGGACTCGCGATCAGCTTTTCTCGCACTACGGGAGGCAAAACCTCCAGCAGTTGCATCAATCCATCGCTAAAAGTGGGCATCAAGATATGTTTGAGACGGGGTCGTCGAGGGCGAAGCCGCGATTTGTAAAGAAATCTTTACACACCCGGCCTGCATCCCATGGATGGGGGATTCACTAGGTTTGTTCCGTGTTGGCCACGGGAAACCCCACGCTATTGATACGCGCCACCCAGTGAAATGAGCGGTCCGGGAGGGCCTCCTGGCACCCCCGGACGCATGCAGCACCCTTAGCGACCCACGTCAATGAGAGTGATTTCGGCTTCCTTTTCGCGGCCGCCAGCCCAGAACTTCACCCGCACCTTCTCGCCGGGCTTGCGCTCCAGCATCACGCGGCTGTATTCGCGGGCGTCGCTCACGGTTTTGCCGTTGACGGCGAGGATCACCGATCCTTCCCCAATTCCGGCCCGGCCGGCGGGTGAACTCGGGGTGGCGTCGGCCACCAGAACGCCTTCCTTGGGCAGATTCGGGTCCATGCCAAAGCGGCGGATGAGCACGGCCCGCACATTCGGGTTGCGCAGATCAAGCTCGGCCGAGGCGAAGTTGATTCCCAGCCCGGCGTAGGGCACGTAACCCTTGGTGCGGATACCATTCACAACTTCCCGCACGCGGGCAACCGGGATGGAGAAGCCCAGGCCCACGCTGTTGCCGGTTTGGCTGGCAATGGCGGTATTAATGCCGATCAAGCGGCCCTGGGCGTCGCACAGGGCGCCCCCGGAGTTGCCCGGGTTGATGGCGGCATCGGTTTGAATCGCGTTGATGAGCGTGGTGGTGTCACCGGTGGGCAACTCGCGGCCCAGCGCGCTAATGACGCCGACGCTGAGCGTGTTTTCGAAGCCCAGCGGGTTGCCCAGGGCCATCACCCACTGCCCGATCTCGACGGTGTCGCTATCGCCGAGTTCAATGGCCTGCAGACCGTTGGCGTCCACCTTGAGCAGGGCCAGGTCGCTGCGCGGATCCACGCCCACCACCTTGGCCTGGAAGGAGCGCTCGTCGGCGAGTTCCACGCGGATGAGCGTCGCGTTGCCGACGACGTGGGCATTGCTGACAATGTAGCCATCTGGCGAGATGATGACGCCGCTGCCCTGGCCCTGCGGCACGGTCACCGAGCCCTGCCACATGTCTTCCACTTGGCGGGCGGTGTCGATGCTGACCACGCTGGGCATCGCCTTCTTGGCGGCGGAACGGAAGTCAGCGAGCGAGTCGCCGGAGACCGGAACTTGGCCTGAAGTCAGCTTCGCCGGCATCTCCGGAGCCGCCCAGATTTGGCCGATCCGGCTCATTTCGTTGTACTTATCCCAGCGCAGGGCCAGTGATACTGCCGTGAACACCACCACGAAGGCGAGGGCCGAATACCCAAGCACGCGTTTCATCGTAACGTGTTCTACTCCGGTTCTCCCCAAACGTGCACCCTTAGGGTAGGTATCCTCATCGAAGTGCCCGACGGCCCGCGCTACCTGGTCGGCATGACCTCCAGTGAACTCAAAGAACTTGCCGTAGGCATGGGCGAAAAACCCTTCCGCGGTGCCCAACTTGCTGACTGGATTTACCGCAAGGCCGTTCTCAATTACGAGGAGATGACCAACCTCCCCGCCGCCTTCATTGCGCAGCTGCAAGAGGCGGGCATCACCCCCACCCCCCTGCGAGTGGTGGACCACCGCCGCAGCACCGACGACGTGGACAAGCTGCTGATGGACGCGGGCGACGGCAACGTGTTCGAGTCCGTCTTGCTGCCTTACGAAGACCGCGTGAGCTGCTGTCTCAGTAGCCAGGTGGGTTGCCCGATGGGATGCACCTTCTGCGCCACGGGGCTCGGCGGATTTACGCGCAACCTCACCGCCGGCGAGATTGTGGGGCAGTACCTGGCCCTGCAGAGCCTGAGCCCGCGCCGGGTGAGCCACGTGGTGTTTATGGGCATGGGCGAGCCCCTGCTGAACTACGACAACCTGCTGGCGGCGATCCGGCTTCTGCACGACGAGGTAAAGCTCAGCCTCCGGCACATCACGGTGTCCACGGTCGGGTTGGTCACCGGCATTGAGCGGCTGGCCAAGGAGGAAATGCCGATCCACCTGGCGCTCTCTCTTCACTCACCGCTGGACGATGTGCGCGACCGCCTGATGCCGGTGAACCAGAAGTGGCCGGTGCAAGTAGTGGTGCAGGCCATGCGCGATTACCACGCCATCACCGGGCGCAAGGTGACGTTCGAATATCTCCTGATCCATGAAGTCAACGACACGCCAGAGCAAGCCGACGCCCTGGCCGACCTGGTAAAGGGGCTGCCGTGCGTGGTGAACCTAATTCCATTCAACTACGTGGACACCGAGCACGGATTTGCCCGGCCGCACCGGGAGCGCGTGCGCCAGTTCAAGGGTCGTCTGGCGGGGCGGGGCGTGAACGTGACCGAGCGGGTGGAGCGCGGGCACGACATCGCGGCGGCCTGCGGGCAACTGGCCGGACAACATCAGGGCAAGTTCGCCCGGCGGGGAGGCATGTCATCACTGCCCGTATTCTCCTGATGGCCGCCCCTCTTTTGGTGTGGGGATGTAGCTCACCGGCGCCGGCGGCCAAAGCAGGCGAGAAAGAACCGGAGAAGCCCGCCCCCCGGCGTGCCATTGACACCGGCCCCGTGACCATCGAGGGCCAACTACCGAATGGCGAAAAGAGCTACGCGCTCAAAAGCCCGGGCGCGACGTTCGATATTGAAGGGGACAACCGCATTCAGAGCGGCCTGAAGAACGTGGAAGTCACGATTTTTGAGGCTAACCAGCCCGCGAGCGTGATCAAGGCCGACTCCGCCACCATTGACAAGACCAACCAAAAGCTGGTGCTGGTGGGCAAGGTGGTGGTGACCAGCCAACGGGACCAAGCGACGTTGCGGGCCAACCAAATCGTCTACCGTGAAACGATGGCGCGCGTGGAGGCCACCGGGCAGGTGCGGCTGGAGCAAAAGGGATGGTCCATGGGGCCGCTCCCTGAGCTGTGGGCGAACCGGGATCTCTCGCGGGTGGCCACGCCCAAGGCCTGGAAGGAAAAGGAATGAAGATTGCGAAGCTGTTGGTGCTGGGCGGGCTTGCGGTCGCCAGTGGAATCTTGGGGGCGCAAACCCAGGAGCGCCAACGCATCACCGACGACGCGGGCTTTGTGCTGTTCTTCCAAGACGTCTACGTGGAGCAATCCAACCCCGACGAGATTCAGGCTGACTTCCGAGGCAACCCGCTGGAAGGCGAAAGCCGCAAGCAGGGCATCACGTTCCGCATGCAGCGGATGCAAGGCTCGATACGCCGCACCGCCAACGATGAACTGCGCCTGAAGGATGCGAACCTGAGCGGCAACGTGCGTGTGACCCTGGGCCGCACCACCGCCACCCCCGCCCACACGCTGACGACCGAACTGGTGCGCGTGCGCGACGAGGGCGAACGCACGGTGGTGACCGCGCCCCAGGCCTTCACTCTGCGCGGGGAGACCGGCACCCAACCCTACCAAGTGACCGGCCAGGGCCTGACCGCTTTGTTCGGGGCCATGGGCAGCGAAGCCCCGCCCCTCCGGCAGGTGACCGTCGAGCGCAACGCCCGCTTGACGATGACCGGCAATGGGGGCAGCAACGGCATGACGGCCGGCCGCCTGGTGATGACCCCAGCCGATAAGATCATGGGCGTGGAAGCCACCGGCGGCGTGGTGCTGACCCGCCGGGCCGAGAACTCCCAATCGCGCCAGAACCTTACCGTCACGTCCCCCCGCATTACCGCTCGGATCGACACCTCTCTGCGCGATGTGGACCAGTTGCGCGAGGCCCGCGCCCCCGGTGAAGTGACCCTGCGCCTCGAGTTCATGGGCAACGAACCGGGCAAGAGCGAGCGTACGTCGCTCCTCGTCACGGCCACCGGGCGGAACCTGGTGCTGAACGGCGCCACCCGCACGCTGACGATGAGCCAGGTGCAAACCGAAGGCCTGCGCCGCGCCGAGGGCAAATCGGTGTTCGGCACCCTCAAAGCCGACACCCTCACCATCACCTTTGACGAACAAGGCGAAGTCAAGAGCCTGCGCATGTCCGGCGGGCCGGGCACGGCCACGGTCAACGAATCTCCACAGGAGCCCGCAAGCCCTTGATCATCCGCACTGAACATCTGGTCAAGACCTACAAGCAGAAGGGCGGCGACCGCAAGCGCGTGGTCAATGATGTTTCCGTCTCCCTCACCCAGGGTGAGGTCGTCGGGTTGCTCGGCCCCAACGGCGCGGGCAAGACGACGACGTTCTACATGGTGGTCGGCCTGGTGCGGCCGGATGAAGGGCGCGTGTTCCTTGACGACGAAGACATCACCCGGCTCCCCATGTACAAGCGGGCGCGGCGGGGCATCGGCTATCTGGCGCAGGAAAGCAGCGTTTTTCGCCGCCTGAGCGTGGCCGACAACATCAAGCTGGTGATGGAGCAGAACGGCTTCTCGTCTGCCCAAATCAAGGCCCGCACCCAAGTGCTGACCGACGAACTTCACCTGGAGAAGTTCCTGGACAAGCCGGGCGGGGTGCTCTCCGGCGGGGAGCGACGCCGCGCCGAAATTGCCCGTGCCCTCAGCACCGAACCCGCCTTTATCCTTTTGGATGAACCCTTCACGGGCATTGACCCCGTGACGATTGAGGAGTTGCAGGGCATTATCCGCAACCTGGCCAGCCGGGGCATCGGCATCCTGATCACCGACCACAACGTGGACGCCACGCTCTCGATCACGGACCGCAACTACATTTTGGTGGACGCCCAGATCATTGCCGAGGGGCCGGAGCAAGACATCCGGGAAAACGAGCGGGTGCGTAAGTTCTACTTAGGCGAGGGGTATCGGCGAGAGGGATTACGCGGGGAGGTCCCAAGCGCTGCGTCGGATTGATCGCTTAATTCTGGGCGAGTTGTTCGGGCTCTGGGTGTTTGGCGTGGCCATCTTCAGTGTCCTCATCATGGCGGGTTCGTTCTTGTTCGAGCTCACCCGTTACCTTGCGCAGGGGGCTAACCCCGTGGCCGTCATCCAATTGGTGGTGTTGCTGTTGCCGGGGGTGGTGGCCAAGACCTTCAGCATGGCGATGCTGCTGGGCACGCTTCTGGCCTTCGGCCGCCTGAGCGGGGACAGTGAGATTGTGGCCCTGCGCGCGGGGGGCGTCAGCTTGCGCCGCATCATGCTGCCGGTGGCCATCTTTGGCACCGTGGTGTTCCTCACGGCGTTCTCTTTCAACGAACTTTTGGTGCCCCAGGCGGCTCGATCTGCGACTTCGCTTAAGGCTGAGATTGCCGCAGCTCTGAACGGCCGTACCGACCGCGCCGCCACCCGGGCCATTTACGAAGAGGGCAAGCTGCGCGGCTATGTGAACGCAAAGGACTTCGATATCGCCGCCGGCACCCTGCGCGATGCCTATGTGCTCTATCTGGCGGAAGATGGGCGCGAGCGATTCCTCCTCAAAGCTCCAGAGCTGGTTTATGAATCCGAGCAGGATTGGCGCATTGTTGGCACGGCCACGCTTTACGACTTAGAATCCAAGACCACGGCCACTATCGAGGGTGCGTGGCCGCGCGGGCTGGCTTCCCCCGCCATGACGCCCCAAAGCCTGCTGAGCCAAACGATCACTGACCTCGACGCCCTGAGCATGAGCGAGACGCGCCAGCAGATCAACGAAATGCGCGCCGACCCCGGCGCCGATCCCAAGCGCATCGCCAATCTTGAGTTCGGTTACTGGAACAAGATTTCGCTGCCACTGGCCGCTCTCGTCTTTGGGCTGGTGGGGGCGCCGCTGGGCATCCGTAGCCACCGGGCAGGCACTGCCACCGGGTTCTGGCTGTCGGTCATCATCATTTTTGGGTACATGATGGTAACCAACGTCATGTCATTGTTCGCGCAAGGAGGGCGCCTGCCCGCGTCGGCGGCCAGCCTCACCCCCATCGGGGTGGGCTTGCTGGTGGCCGCGTGGCTGATTCGCAAGAAGGACCAATGAACGACCTGACTCCCATTTGGTTCCTCGTGACGATGATCCTCGTCGGGGGCGCGATTGCGGCCGTCGGCGACTGGATCGGCCGCAAGATCGGAAAGAGCCGCCGCCGATTTGGCCGCTTGCGCCCGCGCCACACCGCGATCCTGTTCACCTTCTTTGCCGGGTCCGCCGGGGTTCTGATCACGATTCTCGCCATTTCGGCGACCAGTAAGGAAGCCCGCGAGTGGATTTTGCAGGGGAATGCCCTCAAGGCTCAAGTCGACGCGTTGGAAACCCGCCTCGCGACCGAACGCAAGAACCTTGAAGCCGCCGAAAAGCGATCTGAGAATGCCCTCGCCGACGCCCAAGAGCAAGAAAAGAAGCTCCTGAACGCCAACAAGGAACTCAAGAACGCCCAGGCCGACACCCGCCGCCTGACCGACCAGGCTCGCTCCCTTCGCGCCGATGCCGACCGCCTGAAGCGTGAAGTCGGCACTTTCCGAAGTCGCCTCACCCAAGCCAGCGTGGACCAAAAGCGCTTGCAAGCCCAAGTGAGCGAACTGAACAAGGCGTCCACGCAGCTCAGCGCCAACAACCGATACCTCAGTGAGCAGAGCGCCAAGATCATCCAGCAGAACGGCGAACTCACCAACACCCGACGCGAATTGGAAGCCGACGCCGAGCGGCTGAAGGCAGAAGTGAACAGTTTGCGAACCGCCGCCAGCGACGCGCAAGAAGATCGCCGGCTGGCCGAGGAACAACGCCGCATCGTTGCAGACGAACTCCAACGCGCCCTCCGTAGCCTGACCGATATCGAAGATCAGCTCGCCTTTGCCTCGCGGACGCTGCAGAACCAACGCGCCATCATCCAAGACTTACAGCTCGCGTCTCGACTGAACGAGCTGATGTTCCGGCGCAACGACGAGCTGGCCCGCAAGGCGGTGGACGGACCCTTCACCGCCACCAACGCCCGCACCTTTATCCTCGCCCTGACCGTGGACGCGGCGGATCGAGCGCGGGAAGAGGGTGCCGAACCCCCCAATGATGCCGCCGGATTTGCTTCGATTCAGCTCGACGAGGGCTTTGTGACCGCTGAGCAGCAACTCAACGAGGCCATCGCCAAGCTCAACGGCCGCACCGGACCGACCCTGCTGATTGCCCGCGCTTTGCTCAATGCCTTTGAGCGCGAGCGTGTGCCGCTGAGCATCGAAGTCTTGCCGAACCCGGTGGTTTACGAAGCGGGCGAAATGGTGGGCGAACTTCGCATTGAGCCTGGACTCTCCAACGCGGAGATTCTCCGCCGCATTGAGCAGTACCTGCAAACCACCTTGCGCAACGAGGCGATCCGCGATGGCATCATCCCGGTCATCGGGCCGGATGCGGGCTTAGGCTCGCTCTCGCCCGATGCCACCCTCGAGGCGGTGAACATCATCCGCGAAGCCAACCGCACGGCACGGGTGCAGTTCCTCACCACCCGCCTGACCCGGGCCGGGGATTCGCTCGACCTGACTCTGCGGATCCGCTAATGCACGGTCCCTCGCGCATCGCTCTGGCCATCGACCCCGGGTCGAGCAAGTGCGGTGTGGCCGTGGTTTCACAATCCCATGCCGGCGACACCACCATCCTGCACCGGGCGGTGGTAAGTAGCGATGAACTCGTAGCCGCCATCGGCGAGCTTCGAGAGGCGCACGCACCTGACCTCCTTGTGATTGGCTCCGGTACTGGGAGCCGCGAACTCACCCGGCAACTGCGCGAAGAGTGGCCGAGTCTCAGCATCCTGGCCGTGGACGAGCGAAACACCACCCAAATGGCGCGGGAGCGCTACTGGCTGCACCACGGGCGACGGGGTTGGCGGTTGTTGTTGCCCAGCAGCATGCAGGTTCCGCCCGAACCGGTGGACGACTTTGCCGCCGTGATCCTGGCCGAACGCGCCCTCCAGCGCAACTAGCGCGCTTTGGGTTTGAGTTCTTCCACGCGGTCGGCAAAGGTCTTGAGAATGATCTCCTCTTCGCCGGGGGCGTAGCCCTTCCAGGCCGCGCGCACTTTGCCCGCGCGGTTGAGCAAGAGGAAGCACGGCGTCAGCTCAAGTTGGGCCACGTTCACCAATTCGTTGTTGGGGTCATCCACTCGGGTCCAGCCCTGCGCGTCCGCTCCCACCATCAGGCGGCCCCACCCGGCCTTCTCCGCCCCCTGGGCGAGCTTGGCCGTATCGGCCGGAAACTCAGGGTCGGGGATGAACATCAGCGTGTAGTCGGTCTTAGCCAGCGCTGACCACGCGACAGGCCGGCCTCCCTGCTGCCAATTCAAAGACGCGATCTCGTGGAACGTGCCGATGGGTTCAAAAGAGTCCGGCAGCGCCATGGGCATGTAACCCACCACCGGCTTGAGTTCGGTGCGGAAAGGCGGCAGCGGCCGCATCGTCACTCGCATGGTGCGGCGCACGGGGCCATCCTCGGTCGGGAAGACTTCCACCACCTGGAGCGGCCTTCCTTCAGCATCGGTAACCAGGCTCAGGCGGAGTTCGCCTTCGTTCATCATGCGGGCGGCCAGCTTGGCCCCCGGTACCCCCGCCGGTACATCCATGGGCTCCCACTTGGCTTGGTCGTCACTCTTGGGCATGGATTCGACCGTGAAGAACGGCGAGTAGGCGTATTGCACAAAAGTGCTGATCGGCTCCGGGGCGGCATAGCCCATCCCCCAGCGGCCCAGGTCGTATTCGCGGGTCGGGTCGCTCACCAGCATGGTTTGGCGACCGTTTTGATAGAAGGCGTATTTGAGCCCCGGCCCGCTCATGGTCACCGCTTGCTGCTGATCCGGCCCGAAGCGAAACACCGACTGCCCCCGCCACGCTTCGTCCTCGATCTGCACCGTGTAATTGACTTCAAACGCAGTGGAAGAGCTACGGAATCGCTCGTATTGCACCACCGCCGGCGGCGGCGTGGTGGCGGAGATCAGCAAGGGAGTGAACATGAGCGAATCCTGGTGAGCGTACTAGGCTAGACGCCGAAAATGCATGGAAAGACCACTCAGGGTCACCATGGCGGAATCCAAGTACGTTGTCTTTTCGATCGGTTCGGAACTGTTCGGGCTGGAGATCGAATTCACCGAACGCATCCTTACGGCGCAAAAAGAAACCCGAATTCCCCGCTCTCCGGCGGCGATGTTGGGTCTCTTCGATCTGCGAGGACGCACCATTCCGGTGTTTGACCTTGCCTTGCGCCTGGATTACGGCCAGCCCAGCAAGGGCGGCAACGACGTGGTGGTCGCCGATGCTGAGTGCCCCTACGCCCTGCGCGTGGACCAGGTGGTCGGCATTGTCACGCTCACCGAAGAGAACCAGGAAGACGCGGACGAGCAGTTCACCCGCCGGGATGACCCGTTTGTATCGGGGATCGGCAAGTGGGATGAGAAGCTCATCTTGCTCCTCAATCCGGAAGCGCTGCTCCCGTCGAAGCTACGGGCTAAAGCCGAAAAGCTCGCCCAAGCCGCCTAAAGGCGCGCGCTCAACTCTTGCCACGCCCGCTCGGCCACCTGGTCGGCGGGCTGGCTCGCGTCTAGGGTCACCCATCGCGCCGGGTCGCGCTGGGATTCGGTGAGAAAGCCCTCGCGAACCCGCTGATGAAACTCAAGCGGCTCCCGATCCATCCGGTCGCCCTTGGCCCGGCCCAGCCCGATGGCGGGGTCAAGGTCCAGCAGGAAGGTCAGCGCCGGAGAGTTCCCTTGGGTGGCCAGCGCATTGAGCCGCCTCAGCAAATCGAGATCGTGGCCCCGCGCGTAGCCTTGGTACACCACGGTGCTATCCGCATGACGATCGCACAGCACCACCGCGCCCCGGGCCAGGGCGGGGGCAATCAGCTGAGACCAGTGTTGGGAGCGATCCGCGAGAAACAGAAACAATTCGGCCCGCTCATCCAGGGATTCGCTCTCTAGCAGCCACCGGCGAATCTCACCGCCAAGGGCACCGGCCCCGGGCTCACGGGTGCACACCACCTCGCGCCCTTGCGCCTCCAACTGCGCCGCCAAAGTGCGCAAGAGGGTGGATTTCCCCCCGCCTTCGGGGCCTTCAAAGGTGATGAACAAGGGCGCCCCTCAGGAGTCTTCTTCTTCGTCGTCGTGGCGCAGCACCCACACGGGGGCACTGGGCTCGGGGCGGATCGTGCCGGGCTCCGCGGTCGTTTCTTCGGGCTCAAGGGGCACATCACTCTGTTCGCCGCCGGGCATATCGGTGGGCGGAGTCCAGTTAGCCTTCGGCGAATTCCGCAACACGGTGGCCAAAATGCCGTGAACAAAGCGCCCGCTCTCCTTACTGCCGAACCGCTGGGCGAGGTGAACGTATTCGCTAATCGTCACCTTGGGCGGCATGTCTTCCAAGGCCCAAAGCTCGTAGCACGCCATTCGCAGGGCGTTGCGGTCGGTAGCGCCCAGGCGCTCAAGCGGCCAGGCTTCGTTGAGGTGACCGGAGAAACAGGCATCCCACCGGTCGGCGTCGCTGGCCGTGCCGTGCACCAGGTCGGTGAGGAACGCCCACGTCTTCGCCTCGAAGTTCGTGACCTCCTTCAGCTCCCGCAACACTTCGGTCGGGCTCCGGTGCCCCACCGCCACGGCGTACATGGCTTGGTAGGCGGCCTCCCGGGCGTCCCGCCGACTGGATATCGGCGGCGCGACTTCTTCCGGCGTTTCCGACGGATCAGGCGGTGACGATTTGCTCATCCAAGAACCGCGGGACAAAGGCCGTGCTGACGTCACCGGAGATGTAATCCGGGTGGCGCACCAGACGGCGCAAGAAGGGGATGTTGGTCGGCACGCCTTCGACGTGGAACTCGTCCAGTGCCGCCGTGAGAATGCGCAGGGCGTGCGCCCGGTCGTGACCCGTCACGATCAGCTTGGCGAGCATGGGGTCGTAGAACGGCGAGACCGTGAAGCCCGCATAGCAGTGCGTGTCCATGCGGACGCCCCCGAAGCCCGGAGCATCCCAGCGGGTAATCAAGCCGGTGCCCGGCCGGAAGTCGTTATCCGGATCCTGCGCGGTGATGCGCGCCTCAATGCTGTGCCCGCGCAGGGCAATGTCAGCCTGCGTCATGGTCAGCGGTTCGCCATTGGCAATGCGGATCTGCCACTGAACTAGGTCAAGGCCGGTGATCTGTTCGGTCACCGGGTGCTCCACCTGGATACGGGTGTTCATTTCGAGGAAGTAGAACTCGCCGCGCGCATCCAGCAAGAACTCGACCGTGCCTGCGTTGGTGTAGCCCACCTCTTTGGCCACCCGCACAGCGGCTTCGCCCATCTTGCGGCGCGTGGTTTCATCCAGCACCGCGCAGGGGGCTTCTTCCACGATCTTTTGATGGCGCAGGTTCTGGATCGAACATTCGCGTTCGCCCAGGTAAAGGCAGTTGCCGTGCTCGTCGGCCAGGATTTGGATTTCCACGTGCCGGGGCTCCACCACGCAGCGCTCCACCAGCATCTCGTCGTTGCCAAAACTCGCCAAGGCCTCGGCTTGCGCCGTCTTCCATTGGCGGCCCAGCTCTTCGGCGTTGTCCACCCGGCGGATTCCCCGCCCGCCGCCGCCCGCCACGGCCTTGAGGAGCACGGGGTAGCCAATTTCGTCGGCAATCTTGCAGGCGTCTTGCTCGTTCTCCACCACGCCGCTGGAGCCCGGCACCACCGGACACTCGCTGACGATGGCGGCTTGCTTGGCCGAAGCCTTGTCCCCCATCGCGCGGATGGCGGCCACGTTCGGGCCGATGAACTTCACGCCCAAGCTGGCAAGGGCCTCGGCAAATCGGTCGCGCTCGCTAAAGTAGCCGTAGCCCGGGTGCACGGCATCGGCGCCGGTGGCTTCCACGGCCGCCAGCACGTTGGGCAAGTTGAGATAGCTGTCGGTGTTGGTCGCTTCCCCCACGCAGATCGCTTCGTCGGCCAGCAGCACGTGGCGGCTGGCGGCATCGGCTTGGCTGTAGATGGCGACGCTCTGGATGCCCATTTCACGGCAGGCCCGAATCACGCGGCAGGCGATTTCGCCCCGGTTGGCAATCAAGATCTTCTGGAACATCAATAATTCTCGTGTCCGGGATGGACGCATTTGACTTGACCCGTCGCCGGGTCATAAACATAAGGCTCTTTCCCGAGCGGGCAAGATTCGTAGTCCGCCCCCAGCTTTAGGTCCTTGAGCGAAGACGGCGCCACTTCCTCCACCGGGTCGGTGCCGATTTGGATGGCCATGCGCACCTGCTTCAGGTTGCTTTGGCACTTGGTGTCCTTACCGGCGGCCAGGCTGCGACCCACCGCCGTCTCACCCACGCCATCCTTGCGCTTTTCGGTGGCCTTGCCGGTCAGACCGGGGACGCCGCCATTGACATAAACAATCACGCCGACCAGCACCACGGCCGCCACCACGACCATTTCGATGATGCCGCGACCGGCAGTGTTTCGCTTCATTCGCCCTTCACCCGCAAAATCGTCGTGCCGTAATCCACGCGGGCACCATC
>CAZDWU010000059.1:0-9682 GCA_964509165.1 uncultured Chthonomonas sp.
TGCAAGAGGCGGAGCGCGCCGTGGAGCACTGGGAAGGTGTAGTCGCCCAGATTAACCGCGACCTGGAGAACCCCAACCCGGACGAAGTCGCCGCGCTGTGCGAGCGACACGAGGCCGCCCAAAACGCCCTCGCCCGCGCCATGGACGACTGGGCAGAATCAGCCGTCCGGCTCGCGGAACTCGAAGCGATGCGCGCCTAAACCACGTGGAAGTCGGGCGCGGATCTTAACGCCTCGAACATGCGGCTAAGGCACCCTGCCTGCCACTCGGTATTGGTGGTCCCGAAGGCTCCCACGGCATTGACTTCCTTACTGAGACCGGTCATTGCCAGGCGCGTTTCATCGCGGAGTTCGAGGTCAAAATACGCCTCTACGCTCTGGACGATCTCCGCATCCGTACTGCGCGGGCGACTGGCCACATACTGGGTAAAGCGGCGGAACGGAGCCCCGGGCTTCCATTTGCCGCCTCCGGGCGGTTCTTCCACCCAAGAGAAGGCCAAACCGTAGCGAGAACGGTGGACCATGCTGCTGGTGCTGATCCAGCCCCGGCCCCAATCCCAGCCCGCCACACTGGGCGGCCTATAGAGTTCCATGCCTTGCTGCGTGCAGTGATAGTGGATAGCGCCTACAATTTGCCACCACGGTTCTTGAATCGCGTCGGTCGGGCCGCCGGGGTTCAGCTTTTCGCGGGCATCTTCATCGTGGCCAAAGGCTCGGCCAATGGAGATTGTCCACTCAATGGGCGAAAGCACGCGCGCGCGCCCCGGCGCCCAGAAAGAGTCGAGGGTGGTCATGGCCCGCAACACCGCCCGGACGTCCCCGCCGGTCTTGGTGTAGGTGGTCACCAGGTGGTCAAGGTCGCGGCTGGGCGGCGTGCCCCCCACAAAGAAGTCCCACAGCTTGCCGCACATGTGCTTTGCGGTGAGTGGGTGGTTGGCCAGATGCCGGGCCAGCTCTTGCCAGCCAAACTTCCCTTTCAGCCCGACCACGTTCTTCTCGCCGTCGTCGTGGAACACGGGCACAAACCCCACCCCAATGAGCGGACGTTGCTCCTTAATCATCCGGCCCAGGCGCTCCTTGTAAGTGGTACCGCTACCCCAGGTGTCATCGGTGATGATAAGGCCGGTAAGGGCGCGGGCGGCATCTCGCACTTCCTCCTCCGAGTAGGTGCCGATGCCGACCGAATACAGCTCCAGCAGTTCGCGCCCCAGGTTTTCGTTGGGGTTGCCGCGCCGGTTCTGCTCCGCATTGAGCTGAAGCACCAGCGCTGGGCTCAGAATCATGAGCTCCAGCACCTGCGGGAACTTCATCCCGGCCACCATGCGGAGCATTTCGAGGTGGTGGTACCAGGCCAGCCCGTGCTCCACGTCGTTGGCCGTCACCGCAAAGTGGTCGAGATAGAACAGCGCCAGCTTTTCGCGCACGGGGTCGGGCGAGGTGAGCAGGTGGTGGATATGGTGGCCAATGAAGCGGTAGAAGCCCGGCTCGGCGTCTTCTTCCGGCTCCATCTTGTAGGCGCACCGGATCATCGGGAAGTCTTGGCTGGGGGCTGGCCCAAAGCCTAGGAGTGCATCGAGCGCCTTCTCGTAGCCCATCGAGGCGTAGCGGTCCACCTCGCGGGCACCGCCGCCCAGCCCAAAACGTCGCACCAAAACGCCGACCCGATCTCGCGCCTGCATGCTTGCATTGTACGACGAAAAGTCGCGGATTGGGCCCTGAATCTTACGGTCCCAGCGGGCGGGACTCTCGCCCCTCAAATTAGCACTCTCGCCGCTATACTGCTAATCAATCGGGGACTTCCCCGAAGGACAAAAAATGACACTTCAACCGTTGCAAGATCGCATTGTTGTTGAACCCGCGGCGAAAGAAGAACGCACGGCGGGCGGCATCATCCTGCCGGACACCGCGCAGGAGAAGCCCCTGAAGGGCACCGTGACCGCCATCGGTCCGGGCAAGACGCTGGACAGCGGCACTGTGGCCCCGATTGACATCAAGGTGGGCGACGTGGTGCTGTACGGCAAGTACAGTGGCACCGAAGTGAACGTGGGCGGCAAGGATGTCATCATCCTGCGCGCCGACGACGTGCTGGCGGTGCTGGAAAACGCGACCGTGGGAGCGGCCAACTAACATGCCGGCCAAGGATCTGCGATTCAGCAATGACGCCCGCAAGGCGCTGGAAGCCGGCGTCGACAAGCTGGCGAACGCCGTGAAGGTGACGCTGGGCCCCCGGGGTCGCAACGTCATTCTCGAGCGCAAGTTCGGTAGCCCGACCGTCATCAACGACGGCGTGACGATTGCCAAGGAAATCGAAGTCGAAGACCGCTTTGAGAACATGGGCGCTCAACTCATCCGCGAAGTCAGCAGCAAGACGAACGACATCGCGGGCGACGGCACCACCTCCTCGGCGGTGCTCGCGCAGGCCATCTTCAAGGAAGGCGCGCGCAACGTGGCCGCCGGCAGCAACCCGATGCAGATCAAGCGCGGGATTGACCTGGCCGTGGAAGCCATTGTTGAAAACCTCAAGTCGTTCAGCGTGGACGTTAGCGGCCGCAAGGGCATGGCCGAAGTGGCCACCATCAGCGCCAAGGACGTCACCATCGGCGAGCTCGTGGCGGAAGTCATCGAGCGCGTTGGCAAGGACGGCGTGGTGACTGTGGAAGAAAGCAAGAGCGCCGAGACCACGTTCGACCTGGTGGACGGTCTGCAGTTCGACAAGGGCTACATGAGCCCCTACTTCGTTACCGACCCGAACCGCATGGAAACGGTGTTCGAAAGCCCGCTCATCTTGTTCTATGAGAAGAAGCTGAGCAACGTGCAGGACATCCTGCCGCTGCTGGAAAAGGTACTGCGCATGGGCAAGCCGCTCGTGATCGTCGCCGAAGACGTCGAAAACGAATGCCTCGCCACCCTGGTGCTGAACCGACTGCGCGCCAACCTGCCCGTGGCGGCTGTGAAGGCGCCGGGCTTCGGTGACCGACGCAAGGCGATGCTGGAAGACATGGCCATCGTCACCGGCGGGCAGTTCATCAGCGAAGACCTCGGCCTCAAGCTCGAAAATGTCCAGCCGGACATGCTCGGCAGCGCCGACAAGGTCGTCATCACCAAGGATTCGACCACGATCGTGGGCGGCAAGGGCGATAAGGCGCTCATTGACGGCCGCGTGAAGCAGATCGAAGCCCAAATCGAGCGCACGGACAGCAACTACGACAAGGAGAAGCTGCAAGAGCGCCTGGCCAAGATTCGTGGCGGCGTGGCCGTCGTGAAGGTTGGTGCGGCCACCGAGACCGCGATGAAGGAGCGCAAGGCCCGCGTGGAAGACGCGCTGGCGGCGACCCGCGCGGCCCTGGAAGAAGGCATTGTGCCGGGCGGCGGTGTCGCCCTGGTGCGCGCTGGTTCGGTGCTCGATACCCTCAAGGTGGATGGCGACGAGAAGATCGGCGTCAACATCATCCGCCGCGCCATCGAAGCTCCGCTCCGCACGATCTCTGAGAATGCGGGCGTGGAAGGCAGCGTCGTGGTGGAGCGCGTGAAGAGCGCCAGCAATGCGAAGGAAGGCTTCAATGCGGCGACCCTGCAGTACGAAGACCTGATGGCCGCTGGTGTGGTGGACCCCACCAAGGTGGTTCGCATCTGCCTGCAGAACTCTTCGTCCATCGCCGGCCTGCTGCTGACGACCGAAGCCGCAATTGCTGAGATTCCGGCGACGGAAGACGAAGGCCACGGCCACCATCACCACTAAGCCTCGCGCTTAGGGAGACAAATTCACCCCCGGACTCGTGAGAGACCCGGGGGTGAATGGTTTTAGTCTTCGGTGAGAACGCGTTGCGCGATGACGGTGGAGCGGGCCGGCGCCACCAGGCTGTTATCCGGCACATCGCGAAGCACGGTCGAACCGGCCCCAATCACGCAGTTTTCGCCCACGGTCACGCCCGCTCCGATCATCGTGCGGGTGGCCACCCAGGTGCCACGCTTGATCAAGATCGGCTTATTGGCATAAGCCATGGTACGGCTGCGGATGCTGTGGCTCGCGGCGGCGATATACACGTCGTGGCCCAATGAGACGTGGTCTTCAAAGGTCACGGGTTCTAGATTGAGGATCTCGCAGCGCTCGCCGATCCAGCAGTGGTCGCCAATGGTGAGCTTCCAGGGCATGTGGATGTTGACCCGGTTGCGCATTACCAGCCCCTTGCCCACCTTTGCGCCGAAAAGTCGCAGTAGCGAGGCTTTGATGCGACTAGGCCACGGCCACGGGGAGAGGAAGAACCAGATCTTGATGAACTGCCACGCCACTTCCTTGAGGAACGAGGCTCCTCGGTCGAAGTCCCCGGGGGTGAAGAGATCGTTCCTTACGCCTTGATATTCGCTTTCTTGCGAGGTGCCGGGCTCCATGCGTCTTGCCTTCCTTACGCAATCATTATGCCAGCCCGACTTCGACCCCGCATTTTCACCGGAGTTTTCCCGTCGTTCAGCCTCAGTGCGCAAGAAAATTCGTTTCTTTAACAATCATTATGCCCCGATGGGTCTAAACTGAGAGCGTGTGAACTTGCAGGGGTTATTCCTGCATGGACTTTGCTATGAAGCGTTTCCTTCTCGCCTCCGGCGCACTTGCTGTGGTCGCGGCATCGCCCGCTCTCTCGTTCAATTTCAACTTCGCCAGCGGCACGCCCGCTCAGGCCCAGGCGGCATTCATTTCGGCCGGTAACCAGTGGTCGGCGCTGTTCAACGACCCGATCACCATTAACTACAACGTGGGGACGGTCAATTCGCCGGGTGGCTTCCTTGCCGCTGCCGGTAGTAACAGCCAGGTGATTTCCTACACCAACGTGCGCAACGCCATGATTGCGGACGCCACCAGTGCCGCCGACATCCAGGCCAACGGCACCCTCGGGGCGGGCACCACGTTCAGCGCGCAAAGCAACTATTTCAGCGATATTGGCGGCTCCGCCACGCTCGGCACGGTGAACCTTCAATTCATGGACATCAACCGCGCCACGGCGAAGGCGCTTGGCCTCCGCCCGGCCAACGACCCGGGTTTGGACGCGACGCTGACCATGAACATCGCCTACTCGTTTGACTACAACCCGAACGACGGCATCGCGGCGGGTTCTTACGACTTCGTTGGCATCGCCGCCCACGAAATTGGCCACGCGCTCGGCTTCGTGAGTGGGGTGGATTACGTGGACGGTGTGGGCGCCGGTGCCAACACGAGTACCCAGTTTGCCTGGGCCAGCAATTTGGACTTGTTCCGCTACTCGGGTGCGGGCGTGCGCAACCTCGCCGCCGGAAATGCCAACAAGTACTTCTCCATTGACGGCGGCCTGACCACCAGCACGATTCTGTTTTCGAACGGGGTGAGCCGAGGCGATGGTCGCCAAGCTAGCCACTGGAAGGATGGCCTTGGCATCGGCATCATGGACCCCACAGCCGGTCAAGGAGAGCTCTTGGCCATCACCGCGAATGACATCACCGCCATGGACGTGATCGGCTTCAACCGCACGGCGGTGCCCGAGCCGTTTAGCATGGTGGCCATGGGTGCGGGCCTTCTCGCCCTCGCTCGCCGCCGCCGCAAGAGCTAAATCCGCTTGCATTAGGCAACAAGAAAGCCTCGTTCCCAGTAGGGCGCGAGGCTTTACTTTTTAAGAAGTAGCCGTGACTAACGGCGAAGCATTTCCGTGATGATGATGCCCACGGCCAGGAAGCTGATGGCATACGCCCCGACCAAGAGGCGGAAAGCTCGGCGGCCCATAGGATGACAGAAGTTGATGACTCGCTCTTCGGGGTGGCTGCGTCCGCCCAGCATGCGCCGGGGCACCCACAGCCGCTGGTCGCCGCGTCCGAAGTACCACTTCCCTCGCCAAGACTTCGGATCCTCCCAAACCGCCAGGTTGGCCTGCTGGTAGCTGGCGATCAATTCACGCCCCAGCCGGCTACCCACACTGATGGTTTGCGGCTCGTAAATCAGCGGTTCCTGCGCCATATCCTCGTAAAATTATCGGGAGAGGGGCGGCGCGGGCTCAGGGACGTTCGGGCCCGTTGGGCTCACTTCCCTGCCTTTCCCCGCCTGAATCGGGCATAATTCACTTGCTCTGCCACAGACCGTTGGCTCTTCTCGATGAGAAGACTAAGCACCTCCGGGTGACCAACGCAGGACGAGGAAAGGACAAAACGAATTTGCTGCCGCAAGGCAGTGCGTTGACCCTGGCTCTTCCGTGTCGGATGGCCAGGGTCACTTGCTTAAGAGGCAAACAAAACTATGCCCACCGCTGCAAAAGCTCAGGTTATTGATCAAACCAAGGAGAAGTTTGAGCAGGCGACGGGCGTTTTCCTCACCGAGTATCGCGGTCTGACCGTGCAGGATATGCAAAACCTGCGCGCCAGCCTGCGAGAAAAGGGTGGTGAGTTGAAAGTCATCAAGAACACCTTGTTCCGCAAGGCCCTCGGCGAAACCGCCGATGCGCTGACCGAGGAACTGGGCAGCGGCCCGACCGCTTTCGCTTTCGTCTACGAAAACGAAACGGACTGCGCCAAGATTCTGGTGGATTACACGAAGACGAACAAAGCGTTCGTCGTCAAGGGCGGAATGCTCAACGGGAAGATCATGGACGCGCAAGCGGTCGAGAACTTCTCCAAGCTTCCCCCGCGCGATCAACTCATTGCTATGGTCATTGGCGCCGTGGCCGCTCCGCTCAGCACGCTGGTCGGTACGGTCGAAGCGATTTACGCCCAACCCATTCGGGTCATTGGTGCTGTGGCCGACAAGGTGGCTGAAGGCGGTGGACCCGTCGCAGCCGAAAGCGCTCCCTCTGCCCCCGCTTCGGAAGAAGCCCCGACCCCCGAGGAGACCTCGGAAACCGAATAAAGGACCAAAGCAATGGCAAACGTTGTTGAAGAAATCATTGAGAAGATCAGTGGCCTGACCGCGCTCGAACTGAGCGAACTGAAGACGGGCCTGGAAGACAAGTTCGGCGTGACCGCGGCTGCTCCCATGGGCATGCCGATGATGATGCCGGGCATGATGGGCGGTGGCGCTGATGCGGCTCCGGCCGAAGAAAAGACGTCCTTCGACGTCGTCCTGGCCGATGCCGGCGGCAACAAGCTGCAGGTCATCAAGGTCGTGAAGGAAGCCACCGGTCTGGGCCTGAAGGAAGCCAAGGACCTGGTGGATGGCGCTCCCAAGCCGGTCAAGGAAGGCGTGGGCAAGGCCGAAGCCGACGACCTGAAGGCCAAGCTGGAAGAAGCTGGCGCCAAGGTCGAAATCAAGTAACTTCGGTTACTGGCTTACGACAGATAGGCTTGTCTCTTGATGAGGCAAGCCTTTTTCTTTTTCGGTTAAGATGGGCTCATGCTTTGCCTGGCGCTCACCCTGGCCACCACCAGCCAGGAGGTGCAATTCTTCCCGCTCACCGCTCCCGTCGCCCAGCATTGGGTCGGGCCGGAGTTTTGGGGAAACCGCAACCACGACTGGCACGTGACGGGTGAGGGTTTGGAGAGTGTCGCGCCCTTGCCGAACCGATCGCTCGCGTTGCTGACCTTTGAATCGACGGGCGATTTCGCTACGGCCATGGACGTGGAGTGGCTGAACCAAACCCGCGCCCGCGCAGAATCCCGCGTGGGCTGGCAATTTGACGCCAAAGGTCAATTCAACGACTACCGAGACTCAGCCGTGTTTGGTACGGGCACGTTTGCGGGCTTGAATGGCGTGGGTGACCTCGTGGTGGGTGGCAAGACGGCCCCCGGCCCTGGCCGCATGGCCATGCGCAGGGGCGTGAAACTGGGATTGCAGCTGAATGGCAACCAAGCCACGGTGAAAGCCGTGCATGAGGGGCGCGAGTGGTCGGTGACGAATGAAGTGACCCGCAACCCGGGTGGGATGCTCAAGCTCACCACCCACATGCCCGGGCACACGGGCAATGGCGGTCCGGCGGCTCGCTTCCGGAATTGGGCCGTGGGCGGCGGCGTGATGCGCCCCAACCAGGCGTGGGGTCCGATTCTTTTCAATCAGTACACCGTCTCTGAAGGTGAGCTCAATCTGACCTCGCAATTGCCTCCGCTGGCGCAGGCCGAGGGGACGTTGCAGGTCTTTGAACGCGGGGAGTGGCGCACCAAGGGCCGCGCCAAGATGGACGCGGATTCCCGCACGTTGCGGTTCCGCGTGCCGTTGCTGGATTCGGGAGAGAGCGGCGGCTACAAGGTAAGGGTTCGGTATTTGAACTCGCAGGGCCAGTGGGCCGAGGCGATCTCGCCAGGCGTCATCAGGTCCACCAAAGTGCAGCGCCGCCCCACCACGCTCGCTGCCCTCTCGTGCTTCTTGGATTACGGTTTTCCGGCGCAAGAACTGGTGGCGGGCCTGCAGAAACAAGACCCCGACATCCTTTTCTTCGCGGGCGACCAGCTCTACGAAGGCAATGGGGGGCTGGGCAACCAAACCAGTCCCATCGAACCTGCAATGTTGGATTACCTGCGCAAGTGGTACCTGTGGGGGTGGACCTTTGGGGAGCTGACCCAAGATCGCCCGACCATCACCATTCCGGATGACCACGATGTCTTTAATAGCAACCTTTGGGGAGCCGGGGGCCGGGTGGCCCCGCCGGGCGGCACCAAGAATGAGCGCCAAGACAGCGGCGGCTACACCATGCCCGCCCGCTTTGTGAACATGGTGGAGCGCACCCAAACGAGCCACTTCCCTCGCCCGGCTCGGGATTGGATGAGCCCCGATGGCATCGGCGCCTACTTCACATCGTTCCGGTTCCGCGATCTGGATTTGGCTGTGGTGGAAGATCGCAAGTTCAAATCGGCCCCCAAACCTCTGCTGCCCGACGCGAAGATCTTCAATGGATTCCCTCAGAATCTGGAGTTCGATTGGTCCTCAGACGTTGCCGACGTGAAAGGCGCCGAGCTGCTGGGCAAGGAGCAAGAAGAGTGGCTGGCCGGGTGGGCAAAGGCCACGAAGGCAACCTTCCCCGTGGTGCTCAGCCAAACCCTTTGGACTGGCTTGCATACCCTGCCGGAAGATGCGCACTCCGATGACGTGGTGCCCAGCCTGCCGATCTATGCTCGGGGTGAATATGCCCCCAACGATGTACCCGCGCTTGACCTGGATACCAACGGCTGGCCCCAGACCCCGCGCAACCGCATCATGCGCGTGCTCGCAGCGGCGAATGCATTGCACGTGACGGGTGACCAGCACCTCACCAGTGTCATCCGCTACGGGATCGACCGGCACGACGACGGCCCGTTTGCCATCTGTTCGCCCAGCGTGAGCAATGTGTGGCCCCGCCGGTGGATGCCGCGCGCGGGCTCCGGCGAGACGATGTCAGGGATGCCACCCTATGCGGGTCGGTTCCGCGATGCCTTTGGGCACCCCGTAACCGTATGGGCGGTGGCGAATCCCTACCAGTCCGGACGTCCGGATGCCCGGATGCACGACCGGGTGACGGGATTCAGCATCGTCCGGTTTGATTCCGCCGATGGGTCGAAGTCGCTGGAATCCTGGCCGCGCTACCTCAGCGACAAGCCTTTCCCCGGCTTCCCGGTGGTAATAGATGCCGAGGGCCGGGCGCAAGCTGCGCCGATTCCCTAAGCCTGGCAAAAAGAAACCCCGAGTGATTGTTCACTCGGGGTTTGCTTAGTCTTGAACGTTCGGTAACTCGAGGTTACTTGGCGTTGCGGCGGCGTCGAGCCAG
>CAZDWU010000059.1:9782-13212 GCA_964509165.1 uncultured Chthonomonas sp.
ACCACTGGATCTGGCCGGCGGCAAACGGATCAACGAGCCCAAAGGCGTCTTCGGTTTGGTAGTTCGGGTCGATGTCCCCGATGTTGCCGAGGTCGATGAAGCTCGCGGGCTGAGCGAACGCCGCTCCGCAACCCACCGTCACCATCGCAACAAGCAAGAATTTCTTCATTGTAATGATCCGTCTAGGACAAACCTAGACACCAGAATCATACCAGAGGTCCTTAGTCCCCATTGCAAGTGGGAGTGCGAACGATCAAGAAACTCCGGTAAAAAAACGGGGGAAGGCCTTGGCCGTCCCCCGTCTCATCCCTTGCTACGCCGACTTAGTCGTTGACCTTGACGAGGTCGTAGGCTTCCACCACGTCCCCTTCGGCGAAGTCTTCCCAGCCCTGGAACTTGATGCCGCAGTCTTGGCCCGCGAACATCTCGCGCACGTCCTGCTTCACGTTCCGCAGGGAATGCAGTTCGCCCTCGAAGACGATATCCTCGCCCCGCCGCACGCGCACCTTGTCGTTGCGGAAGATGCGCCCATCCGTGACGTGCGAACCGGCCACCTTGCCCGCCTTGGTGAGCTTGAACACCGCGCGGATCTCGACGGTGCCGTGGTAGTCCTCTTCGAACTTCGGCTCCAGCATCCCCTTCAGCGCCTTCTCAATATCCTCGATCAGCTCATAGATGATGGAATAGGTTCGGATTTCCACCTTTTGCCGCTCGGCTTCGGCCTTGGCCTTGGTTTCCGGCTTCGCATTGAAGCCCACCACCAAACCGTCGCTGGCGCTGGCCAGCAGGATGTCGCTTTCGGTGATGCTGCCCACGCCTGCGTGTAGCACGCGCACGCGCACCTCGGGGTGCTCCAGCTTGTCCAGCAAGCCCCGCACGGCTTCCACGCTGCCCTGCACGTCGGCCTTCACAATGATGTTGAGGTCCTTGACGTCTTCCTGCGCGGAGAGCGACTTGAGGTCTTGCAGCGAGAACTTCTTCTTGGGCTTGGTCAGCTCGCGGGCGCGCTGGTCTTGCACGCGCTGGGTCACCAGGTCGCGAGCTTCGCGCTCGTCGCCCATCTGCTCCACCTTGTCCCCGGCGCCCGGCACGTCGTCCAGACCCAGAATCTCGACCGGCATCGAGGGGCCGGCTTCTTTCATCCGCTCGCCCCGGTAGTCGGTCATCGCCTTGATCTTGCCCATGGTGTTGCCCACGGCCACGATGTCGCCCACGCGCAGCGTGCCTTCTTCCACCAGGATGGTGGCCACCGGGCCGCGCCCGCGCTCCATCTTGGCTTCAATGACCACACCCTTCACGTCGCCCTTCGGGTCGGCGCTCAGCTCCATCACGTCGGCTTGCAGCAGGATCATTTCCAGCAAGTGCGGCACGCCCTCGCCCGTCATCGCCGAGACGTTGCAGGTGATGACTTCCCCACCGTAGGCTTCCGCAATCAATTCGTACTGCATCAGCTGCTGCAGCACGCGGTCCGGGTTGGCTTCCGGCTTGTCAATCTTGTTGACGGCCACGATGATCGGCACGCCCGCGTTCTTCACGTGGCTGATGGCTTCAATCGTTTGCGGCATGATGCCGTCGTCGGCCGCCACCACCAGAATGGCGATGTCGGTGACTTGCGCCCCGCGGGCTCGCATGGCGGTGAAGGCCGCGTGGCCCGGAGTATCGAGGAACGTGATGACGCCCTCAGGCAACTCGACTTGATAGGCACCGATGTGCTGGGTGATGCCCCCGGCTTCCTTGGCCGCCACGTTCGCGCGGCGGATGTAGTCCAGCAGGCTCGTTTTGCCGTGGTCAACGTGACCCAGAATCGTCACGACGGGCGGACGCTTCGGGGCTCCCTTCTCGGTGGGAGCCACCACCTTCTCCACCTTGGCTTCCACCCATTGAATCTGGAACCCAAAACCATCGGCCAGGGCCTCGGCTTGGTCGTCGGGCAGCTTGTTGGTCAGGGTTGTCCGCAGCTTCATCTTCAGCATCAAGTGCTTCAGTACGTCGTTGTCGGCCACCCCCATGGCTTGGCCAATTTCGTGGGGGGTGCGCCCCCGCTCCAGCATCAGGGTGCTGCCATCTTGGGAGGACAAGGTTTCTCGGAGCAGTTCGATGACATCGTCATCCACGCTCACCTTGCCGCCCGCCACCTCGACTCCAAGCTCGGTCAGTGCCGCTTGCACGGCCGCCGCATTGCTGCTCAGCCGTTTGGCAAGGTCGGAAATCGAAATGTGTTCGCTCATATTTGTTATTTGGTTCAATCGTTGGTCAGGCAGGTTGCGGAATCTCGTCGGGGTGGATCGGTCGCTTCAGCGCCCGGGAAAGTCGGGCCGGTTCCGTCATTTGTTCTCGACAGGTTTCCGGGCAGGCATACGCCGAGCGGCCCACGCCCCGAGGTCCCCAAACGAGGGTTTTACCTTGAGGGTGAGACCGCAACCGGAGGAGTTCCCGTTGCGGTCGGCGGGTCTTGCAGACCACGCAGCGCCGCACGGGTTCACTCATTCTTCGGCAGCCTTCTCCGCCGGAGTTCCGGCTTTCGCTTCGCGCTCTTCCGCGGCCTGCGCATCGCTGCGGATGTCAATCTTCCAATCCGTCAGGCGGGCGGCCAGGCGCACGTTTTGTCCGCCGCGACCGATGGCCAGGCTCAGCTGGGTTTCCGGCACGATGACGTAAGCGCTGCGCTCTTCCTCGTTCAGGGTGATCGTGTTCACCTTGGCCGGGCTGAGAGCGTTGATGATGAAGGTCTTGGGGTCCTCGCTGTAGGGCACCACGTCGATCTTCTCGGGTCGCAGTTCCTCCATGATCGCTTGGACTCGCGCGCCGCGCGGGCCCACACAGGCCCCCACCGCGTCAATGCGTTCGTCGTGGCTCAGCACGGCAATCTTGCTGCGCTGCCCCGGCTCGCGGCTGACGGACATGATCTCCACCACGCCTTCGGCTACTTCTGGCACTTCCAGTTCCACCAGCTTGCGGAGCAAGTTGGGGTGGCTCCGGCTGACGATCACTCGGAACCCGCGATACCCTTCGTCCAGCTTCAGCACAAACACGCGTAGGCGCTCGTTCGGGCGGTAGTCATCGCCGTTCACTTGTTCGCGCTTGGGCAACTCCACTTCCGTGCGGTTCACTTGGATCAGCACCGAAGACTCGTCTCGGCGCGTGACCGTTCCGGTCACCACTTCGCCCACCAGATCGTGGAACTGTTCCAGCACCTTGCGCTGCTCCACTTCGCGGATCTTTTGCGACAACACTTGCTTGAAGGTTTGCGCGGCAATGCGCCCGAAGGTGCTCGTATCAATCTCGAACGACATAAAGTCGCCGATCTCGGCATCTTCGCGATACTTGCGGGCCACATCCAGGCTCACTTGCGTGGCCGGTTCCAGCACTTCGCCCACCACTTCTTTGTCCACCACGGCGCCGCTCTTCTTGGTGGGATCCAATCGGACGG
>CAZDWU010000060.1:0-4261 GCA_964509165.1 uncultured Chthonomonas sp.
GTGGCGGCCCGGAGACGGCAATCGCCTTGCCCTTGGTCGGGTATTCGCCTTCCGGAGCGGCCATCGCGGCGGCACCATCGCTCACCGGGGCACCACTCGCGGCGGGAGCCTCCGGCGTCGGGGACGCGCAGCCCCCGATGAACAGCAAGCTGAGCACACCGGCTCCGGCGACGAAGGCGAACGAGCGAAACATGCCCTAATCTACGGAACAAACTGCCGAAGGGTGCGGGCCTGGTCCATATCTTCCGGGCGCCACCAGACGGCCTTGATGAACGGGGAGTGCCCCGCTTCCCAGTGACCATAGGTGATGGCGAGGAGCGAACCGTCCGGCAGGAGCTCCAACCCCGGGTAACCGCAGTCCCACGAGTTCTGGTTGTCCAGCAACCGGAACCGGGCCTGGCCGGCGCGCCCGTTCTTGAAGTCCTCGTAATGCCCGAGCCACGCCACAAAGTCACCCTTGGTGGGGCCATCCGCCATGTCCCGGTAGACCGCCACCAGCCGCCCATCGGGCAGGTAACGCAGAGTGTGTCGGTCGCCGCTCAGGCTGGGGTGCAGGGGGCGCGGGGCCGACCAAGTGCGGCCCTCGTCTTTTGAGAAGACCACCTGGGAAGGTCTTTGCCGCCGGTTTTCGCGGAGGAGCAACGCCCATTCTTTCCCGTCCGGACTGGCGATGAACCCGGGTTCGCAAAGATGCACCGCCCGCGAGCTTTGGATCACGCGGGGTTCGGACCATGTATCGCCCATGTCCGTGGACTCCGTTTGCAAGAGCTTGAACTCGCCGGTTGCCTGTCCGCCTTGCTTGAGGAACCGACCATCGTCGTGGAACCAGGCGATCACCGTACCGTCGGCGCGCTGTGTCACGCTGCCCATCACCACAATGCCGCCCCAGTCGCCCACTTGCCGCAGGGGGGTCCAGTTCTTGCCATCGTCCTCGCTGGCGGCGACCATCGCCGGGTAGAGGCCGCTCCACATAATCAGCCGCGTGCGCCCCGTGCGTGGGTCCACCAAACGGTGGAGTGTGGGCGTCTCTTGGCTTTGCGCCCAGTTGCTAGGGGTGGGCAGGCGGTCACTCCAGTTGCGTCCGCCATTGGTGGAACGCTTCAGCACCACCGGGCCGCGCCCGTGCCCCTGCGGGTAGGCAATCAGAACCTCACCGCCCGGGAGTTGCACCGACGACACGTGCCCCAGATACTGCCCGGCCTGCCGGTCCACCACGGTTTGGCGCTCCGTCATCATCGCCCAATCTATAGTGGGCGGAGCCTGCCCCGGCCCGGCGGCCAGCAGCAAAAGCGAGGTTAGAACCACGCGACCTCGGTGATCATCGGGCAGGCATCGGCTTTCACAAAGCGCACCCGCACGCGGTCCGTCTTGAGATCACCCAGATCAAGAATCCGGTGCGGGCCGATGGCCTGCGCCCGCTTGACCTCGCGCCACCCGTTGCCTTCGGGCACTTCAATGGCGAAGGTGTCCACCCGCTGCCCCCACCGGATAGCCTCGCGGAGCCGCACGTAGCGCAGGTTCTGAGTTTGCGACCAGCGGAACTCCAGCCAGGCGTTCGCTTGCCCGCCAGGGGCGGCCCAGAAGCTCGTCTTCTTACCGTCATTGACCTTCGCGGCCGGATAATCCGCGCTCCAATCACCGCTCGAGGTCACTCGCGCGGCGGGGGCCAGGTCTCGCCCGAACGCCTCCTCCCGCAACCGCCGGAACTCTTGCAGTGACTTGATATCCGCATCGTGAATCTGGCCGCGCGAATCGGGCGGCACGTTGAGCAGGAAGCTCGCGCCGCGCCCCACGCTCTGCATATAGAGGCTAAAGAGCTGCTCGCCCGTCTTGACCTTGCTGTCCTCCGAGGGTCGCCAGAACCAGCCCGGCCGAATCGAGACATCCGCTTCCGCCGGCATCCAGGTGCCGCGCCCCCGGTGGCCGCTCATCGCTTCTTCATAGGCGGTGAAGCCCGGCGCGGGTTTCTGGCCCGGTTCGGGGCCGCGCGGGTCGTAGGTGGCCCAGCACGGGTCATTGGCCACCCCCCGCTCATTGCCCACCCAGCGCACGTCCGGGCCGACATCGCTGAAAATGGCGGCGCGGGGCGCCCACGTGCGGGCAAGCTCCCAGGTCTTGGGCCAGTCGTAGTACGTCGTCCGGTCAATCATCCGGTTCTCGCGCGCCCCGCCGTAGTAGCCATCGCCCCCGTTCGCCCCGTCATGCCAAATCGTGAAGATGGGGCCGTAATTCTGGGTGAGCTCCCGCAACTGGTCGCGGTACATCTGCACGTATTCCGGCTTGCCGTAGCTGGCCGCATTGCGGTCCCACGGGGAGAGATAGATGCCGAATTGAAGGCCATGGCGGCGGCAGGCTTCCGAGATATCCCGCACCACATCGCCCCGGCCATCCTTCCAATTCGAGGCTTTCACACTGTGAGGCGTGGTCCTGGTGGGCCACAGGCAATAGCCGTCGTGGTGCTTGGCGGTGAGGATGATCCCGGTCATCCCGGCGTCCTTAAAGGCTCGCACGATCTGGTCCGGGTCGTAATCCGTCGGGTGGAACGTGGTGGGGGGCTCGCTGCCGTCACCCCACTCCTTGCCCGTGAAGGTGTTGTTGCCAAAGTGGATGAAGCCGTAATACTCGAGTTCGTGCCAAGCCAATTGCGCCGCATTCGGCACCGGGCCGTAGGGGGTCGGGGCCGCCATTTTCGTTGAGGTCATGAGGGTCGCCAGGGCCACAAGACAAGCCATGGCCCATTATTCCCGAACCGGACTGACCCAACGAGCGCGAGACCTCGTAATTTTCTCGGACGGTAAAACGTTAAGTTAGTTGGAGATACTCGAAAGCATGTTGACGTCCTTAGTTGCCACCGCGATTCTCGGCCAAAGCGCCTCCACGCCCAAAGTGGCACCCGTCAAGACCTTCCCCGGCATTCGCATCGTGAGTGCGGCCGCCGCGACTTCGGGCGCCAAGTTCGCCGTGGGGTTGGAAAACGGGAACGTCCGCATCATGAACGGGACGAACTACACGACCTTGTTCAACCTGGCGGGTCACCCGGGTCCGGCTTACGGCCTCGCGTTCAGCCCGGACGGCAAGCTGCTCGCCACCGGTGACGAAACCGGCCGCATTTGGATTTGGAACGTGGCCAACGGCCAAAAAGTGCGCGAACTCCCCCGAGAAAAGGGCCACCAGCGCGGCATCCAGTCGCTGACCTTTAGCCGGGACAACAAGCGCATTGCAAGCGTGGGCAAGGATGACGTCATCCACGTGTGGAATGTGAGCGGCGGCAACCCCGTGGTGAGCATGAAGGGCATGGGCGCCAACTTCTTCGGCGTGGGCTTTGCGTCCACGGGCGGTTTGGTGACCGGCACCCTGCTGGAAGGCATGCGCATCTACAACGCCGGCACGGGAGCCCTGGCCTCTACGGTGACCATGAAGCCGATGGCGGGCGCCAACAACCTGAGCGTGAACAACGCCGGCACCCTGGCCGTGACGGCGGGCCGCGACGGCAGTGCGGTGGTCTATAACCTCGCCACCCGGGCGCAGGCGGCCAAGTTCAAGAATCACCAGGACTGGGTGCTGTACACCGCGTTCACCCCGAACGGCAAGTACGTGTTCACCAGCAGCAACGACATGACGATCAGCCTGGGCGCGGTGGCCAATAGCCAGCGCGTGGCCACCATAACCGGGGCCAGCATGGTGGGTTCGCCCCTTGCGGTGACCGGCGACGGCAAACTCCTGGTGACGAGCGACGACGGCGACAACCTCAAGCTCTACGCCATCACCCCGGCGCAGCCGGCGGCCGCGACAGCAACCCGACGACGACGCTAACGGGGAAGGACCGGCGAGGCAATGGCCCGGGCAATCCGGGCCGGAAAATCGGGCCCGCCGTACACCCAGCCCGTGTAAACCTGAATGAGGTCTGCGCCCTGCACAAAGCGGGCGCGGGCCTCTTCTTCGTTATGGATGCCCCCGACGTTGATCACGGTACGCCCAGCGTCCAAATGCTGGCGGATCAGGGCCAACACCTCGCGGCTGCGCACGGCGAGCGGGGCGCCGCTCAGGCCGCCTTCCTGGCCGGGATCTTGCTTGAGATTCGCGCGGCTGATGGTGGTGTTGGTGGCCACCACCCCGGTGATGTCGAGGTCATTGACGAGCGCCGCCACGTCGGCGATCTGCTCGTCGTTCAGGTCCGGCGCGATCTTAATAAAGAGCGGCTTGGTGCCGTCCATCTCTCTCAGCCGCCACAGAATCTGGCTGAGCGGGCCGCGATCCTGCA
>CAZDWU010000060.1:4361-13045 GCA_964509165.1 uncultured Chthonomonas sp.
CGGAACATGCGCGGTCGCTCATTCCCGGGCTGGGCGTGGCGGGTCACCGTGCCGATCTCGGCAAAGCCAAACCCGAAGGAAGCCCATGCGTGCAGCCCCCGGGCGTTCTTGTCAAATCCGGCGGCCAAACCCACGGGGTTCGGGAAGTTCACGCCAAACCGAGTCACCGGGGCGGACACGGGGCCAGGGCCCTTGATCCAGCCGCGCTCAATCGCCGCCAGGATGCGCTCGTGCACCGTCTCCGCATCCATCCGGAAAAGGAGCGGGCGGAAGGCATGATAAAGGCTCACGGCGTGGGGAGTCTATCCCTTACCGTGAGCCTCAGTTGTTGTGCGCTTAGGCCTTGCGGCGGCGGCGTGCCAGGGCGACCAGGCTGGCACCCAGCACCAGCATGGAAGCCGGCTCCGGCACCCCGGAAATGCGCTGGATTTCGTTGGCGGCCTCGGGGGTCATGGCCGTGTACCAGTTCTCGGCGCCGTATTGCTCGAACTCCCCGTTGGAGAGCACGCCCAGGATGCGACCGTTCGGGTCGATCAGCGGGCTCCCACTGTCGCCGGGAGCGCCAAAGCCCTCGAAAGCCGTGAAATTGGCGTCGCCCGGAGCGTCGAAGCGGTCCACGACGGAGAAGTAATTGCCGAACAGGTTGCCCGCGACTTCCGTGCGTTCAATACGGCTTGTCATACCTCGGCGAACCGTGTCCAACTGCCACGGGCTGTTGCCCTCGGCTCCGTGCAAGCCGTATCCCGCACTCACGAGCTGCGTACCCGGCGCGAAGGTGTTGTTGTTGCGGATGAGCGGCGTGAATACGTTGCGATCCCAGCCACTGATCTTGAAGATGGACATGTCCGCGCCCAGGATGTTGTAAACCTGGGTGATCGGATAGTTGCCACCATCGGAAAACCGGAAAGAACCCGTGCTTCCTTGGTCAATGACGTGGCGAGCCGTGATCCCCCAGTGGAATCCGTTCATGAAGCCGATGTAGGTACCCGTGGCACTAAAGCTCGCACCTTCAAAGACCCGGCCGATGCCTTGGAATCGCGGGTCGGTGGCGCCAAAGTTCGAGACTTGGGCGTCAGTGAGGTTGTTGCTCCACACGATAGCGGGAGCAAAGGCGGGCACGGCGAGGACTGCCAGGGCAGCGACGAGGGGCCGGTACATGCCGCCAATGATACTCCCCCTTGGCCTTAATTTGCCTGGCAATCTTACGGGGTTAGGATTAAGATTTGGCCAGGGCATCACCCGTCTGCACCCGCCACAGAGCCGCGTAGATGCCGTTTTGCTCCAAGAGTTCCTCGTGCGTCCCGGACTCAGCGACCTGCCCTGCGTCCATCACCCAGATACGATGCGCGTCGCGCACGGTGCTCAGGCGGTGCGCGATGACCACCGAGGTGCGGTCCTTCGTCACCCGGGCCAAAGAGCGCTGGATGGCGGCCTCGGTTTCGTTGTCCACCGCGCTGGTGGCTTCGTCGAGGAGCAAAATCAGCGGGTCGCGCAGGATGGCACGGGCCAAAGAAAGCCGCTGGCGTTGGCCCCCACTCAGCTTTTGCCCGCGCTCGCCCACTACGGTGTCGTACCCCTCGGGCATGGCGGCAATGAAGTCGTGGGCTTCCGCTGCACGGGCGGCTTCTTCAATCTCCGCGTCGGTGGCCTCGGGGCGGCCGTAGCGGATGTTTTCCCGCACCGACCCGTGGAACAAGAACACGTCCTGGCTGACGTAACCGAACGCCCCCCGCAGGTGGGCGTAGGTGAGATCGCGCACGTTCACGCCGTCTATTCGCACTTCACCCGCCGTGACATCGTGGAAGCGGAGCAGCAGCCGAATGAGCGTGCTCTTTCCCGCCCCGGTCGCCCCCACAATCGCGTGGGTTTCTCCGGCCGGAATGTTGAGATTCACGCCCCGAAGCACCGGCACCCCGTTGGCGTAGGCAAAGTCCACGTCTTTCAACTCGATGTGACCCGTGGCGGGAGCCGGCAAAGCCAGTGCGCCCTCTTGCATCTTGGGGCGCACGGCCAACAGATCCATGATGCGGTGCGTGCTGGCCATGGCGCGCTGGTAGAGGTCCAGCGTCTCGCCCAGGCGAGTCAGCGGCCACAGCAGCCGCTGGGTCATGAACACCAGCACCGAATAGATGCCGACCTCCATCCGCCCGTTCAGCACCATCCATCCGCCCAGCACCAGCGTGCAGGTGAACCCCGAAAGAATGACCATGCGGATAAGCGGCACGAACGCGCTGGAGTACTTGATCGCATTCTGGTTGACCTCGCGGTATTCCTGGCTCACGCGGCCCAGCCGGGCGGACTCGCGGGCCTCGGCAGTGAAGGCTTTGATCGTCTGGATTCCGCTGAGGTTGGCGCTGAGGGTGGCACTGAGCTCGCCTACCGCTTCGCGAACCTGCGCATAGAGTGGCTCCAGGCGCTTTTGGTAGCGGATCGACCCCCACACGATGATGGGGATGGGCACGAACGCCAACAGAGTGAGCAACCAAGAACTTGCCGCAAACACTGCCCCCACCAGCACCACGTTCCAAAACACGACGATGAGCGATGCCGCCCCACCATCCAGGAACCGTTCCAGTTGGTTGATGTCATCGTTCAGAACGCTGATAAGGCCGCCACTCGAGCGATCTTCAAACCAACTGATTTCGAGGGTCTGCACGTGGTCGTAAAGCTCGGTTCGCATGCCGTGCTCCATGCTCTGCGCAAGATTGCGCCAGGCCACCGCACTGAGGTAGCCAAAGAGGCTCTCCAGAATCCAAACCACCACGTTGATGGCCGCCAACACGAGGAGTTGGTGCCACCGATCAACGATGCCGAACTGAGTGGCGACAAAGCTGCCTTCCCCCCGCACCACCACGTCAATGACCGCGCCAATGAGGACCTCGGGGGCCACATCCATCACCTTGCCGAGCGTGGAATAGGTGGCAGCCTTCACCACCAGCGGCCGGTGCGGACCGGCGTATTGCCACAGATGTTTGAGCCCCGACGTGCGCGGGGTTTGCGCTTCGCTCATGCCTTCGTTACCGGTACAGCACGTAGGCGGTGAGCGGCCGCATCTCCATCTCGCCTTCCTCTTGCCGCACCCGACCCCGGGGCATCACTTCTTCATCCAGGCCCACGTTCCACTTGCCTTCGGGCAGGGTCACTCGTTGCCCCTTCATTCCCGCGTGGAAGAGCACAATGACATCCTTCCAGGTGTCTCTTGCGCCCGCACCATCCAGCCGGAATCCGACGGTCTGGGGTGGCAGTTGATCGGCAGGAATCTCTTTCACCAAACGGTCAACTTCCGCCTTGGTGCGGAGCCGGAACACCGGGTGCGCTCGCCGCAGGGCAATGAGCCGCGTGAAGTAAGCATTGCGCTGCCAGTAGTCTTCGGCCCGCACCCAGTCGTATTGGTTCACCGGGTCACCGGCGTTGTAGGAGTTGTTGTTGCCGCCCTTGGTGCGGCCAATCTCGATGCCCCCTTCGATAAACGGCACGCCTTGCGAGAGCAGCACCCCCGCGTGGGCAAACTTCACCGCGTACTCCTGCATCTCGGGCGAGACCAACTCCATCGCGACCCGGTCACCGAAGGAGAGGTTGTCGTGGGCACTCACGTAGTTCAGCGTCTCGGTGGGGTGGTTGGCAAACTCGGGCGAACCCATCATGCCGCGCACAATGCCCGCCCGATCACCGCCGCCCATCGCCCAACCCGGACCCTTTTCGTCCAGGGCGCCGCGCCATGCCCCTCGGAAGTTGTCGTTAAACACGGCCAAGCCCATCCCGCGCTGCGCGCCCTTACCGAA
The DNA here is from genome assembly GCA_964509165.1 of uncultured Chthonomonas sp. GTDB lineage: Bacteria > Armatimonadota > Fimbriimonadia > Fimbriimonadales > Fimbriimonadaceae > JAHBTC01. Next base: position 8,144 of record CAZDWU010000060.1, read on the forward strand.
GCGCAGGGGGCCGCCGCCGGTCCAGGGTTCACCGTAGATGATCGCGTTGGGGTTGACGGCCCGGATGGCCTTGGTCCAGTCGGCCACAGACTCCGGCTCGTGCATGCCCAGCAGGTCAAAACGGAAGCCGTCCACGCGGTACTCCCGCGTCCAGTAGACCAGTGAGTCGCGGATGAACTTGCGCACCATCGGCCGCTCGTCGGCCAGGGCATTGCCCACCCCGCTCTCGTTCAACACATCGCCGCGATCGTTGGTCCGGAAATAGAAGAACGGCACCGTCTCCCAGAACGCGCTCTGCTGGCCTTCGCTCGGCACGCTGTGGTTGTAGACCACGTCCAGCACCACGCCCAGCCGCGCTTTGTGCATCCCGGCGACCATCGTTTTGAACTCGCGCACCCGCCGAATGGCGTCGTTGGGCGTTTGCGAATACTGCTCCTCCGGCACGTTGAACTGGGTGGTTTCGTAGCCCCAGTTGTAGCCCTGCGAGTGCGCCGGGTTGAAATCGTGGATGGGCAACAAATGGACGTGCGTCACGCCTAAATTGACCAGATGGTTAAGCCCCTGGCGCGGGCTCGACGAGTGCAGCAAGCCCAAATACTTGCCGCGCAAGGAAGCCGGCACCCCGGAGGCGGCCTGAATCGTGAAGTCGCGCACGTGCATCTCGTAAATCACGGCGTCCGTTTGCGCGCCCGTAAAGGCCAGGCGCGTCGGCCAGCCCGGCGGCTGCGTGCGGGAGAGATCGACAACCACACTGCGCGTGGAAAGCGCATTGGAAGCCCGTCCGTAGATGTCGGTGGCAATGCGCTTGCGGCCGTAGCTCTCGAACTCGTACTGGTACTCCGTGGCGTGCAGGTTGCCGGTCTGGCTGGCGTACCAAACGCCCCCCGTGCCCCGCTTCATCGGCACGCGCCGGAAGGGCGTGGGGCGGCCCGTCCGATACAGCAGCACCGTGGCACTGCGCGCCACCGGGCTCCAGACCTTGAAGGTGGTCTCGCGGGAAGTTGCCACCGAACCCAGATCGGTCTTGGTGTATTGGAATGCGGGGTCGTTCAGCACATCGCGGAGATAAACGCGCCGGGCTTCATTGCCACCGATGCGAACACGAATCTCCTCGGTGAGTTGCTGATCATCCAACGGGGCGGCCAACAGCACGCGCACACTGCCCAGCAGGTCGGCATCCGGGCGCCCGAGGCCGACGGGAGGAGCCTCTTTCGGCGCGACGACCTCACCGGGGTGATTGATCGAATCCTTGACCGTGTTGGTATTGAAATCCACCACGAATTTCACAACCGTGCCGGCGGTGGCCACCGACAGGCGAATGTTTGGCCCCCCGGGCACAAAATCGCGGCCCCAGTTTTGCGACCAGTTGCCGCCCCGGGCGACCTTGTATTCCCAGTCCCCGGCCGGAAAAGCGGCCACAAACTCGAACACCCCCGGGCGCACCTCGTTCATCTGCGTGACGGGATCATTGGGAGCCCATTCGTTGCCCCCCAGAGCCTTCTGTATGCTCCCCGGCAGCGTCACGGCGTTGGGCGGCAGCGGAATCTCGGCCTTGGCCCCGGGTTTGATCTCCACCACCCGCACCGGCTGGTCGTTGATGGTGACCCGGACGGCCCCTTCGAGCTCCTGAATTCGGGCGGGTTCGGCCAGTGCCACCGTAACCTCATCCCGCTTATCCAAGAAGGCGGGCTGCGGGTCGGTAGTCGGCTGGGCCAGCGCCCAAAGGGGCAAACACCCCATGAATAACCCGAGGAGACGACGCATGGTTCTAGTTTGAACTACGAGATAGTGCGGCATGGCATATTCCGGGCCTGGTGATTTTTGATCGATTTCATTGCACGTGCAACGATTTGAGCATTTCGCGACGTAAGAGAGTAGGAAGAGAAGATCCCAGCCGGGAGACTTTTCAGGATTTCACATGACCATTCAGTTCAAGCATTTGTGGTGGGGTGCGGCTCCGGCCGTGGCCCTGGGCTTCGTCGCCCTGCATCCGGGTCGCGCCATTGCGACCCCGACCGAGTTCCCCGTGTCGCCCTCGGCCGTGGCCCCGAGCCACTACAAGGTGGACCCGGTGCACTCCGGCGTCGGTTTCGAAATCGTGCACATGGGCCTCGCCCACGTGCAGGGTCGTTTCACCAAGTTCGATGGCCACGTGATGGTGGACCACGAGAACATGGCGAATTCTTCGGTGGAGTTCACGGTGGACGTGAGCAGCGTGGATACGGCCGTGGGTCCCCGCGATGACCATTTGCGCAGCGCCGACTACTTCGATGCCACCAAGTTCCCCACGATGAAGTTCAAGAGCACCAGCGTGAAGGAAACCGAAAAGGGCTGGGTGGTCAACGGCAACCTGACCATTAAGGACCAGACCAAGCCGATGACGATTGGCTTCAAGTTCAACGGCCCGATGGAAGATCCGCGCATGGGCAAGATCGTGGGCGTGATCGCCGAGCCGTTCGTAGTGAAGCGCAGCGACTTCAAGGTGGGCAGCACTGACAAGATGCCGAACGGGGTGATGCCGCTGAGCGACGAAGTGTTCGTCCGCGTTTCGTTCGAAGCCAAGGCCCAGTAAGCTCCGGCGTAAGAACTCCTTCCGGCCCCTGCGGGATTTCTCCCGCGGGGGCCTTCGTTTTGCACCCGTTAAACGGTGGCGCGGGTGCGGGCCATCACGCTCTCCAGGAACGCCGCATTGGTCGGCGTGCGCTTGAGCAGCTTGATGAGCTGATCGGTGGCTTCCACGTTGTCCTTGGTGTTGGCCAGGATTCGGTGCAGTTGCACCACGGCTTCCAGCGCCTCGCGTTCGAAGAGCTTCTCTTCGTGGCGGGTGCTGCTGCGGCGGACGTCCATGGCCGGCCAGATACGGCGCTCGGCCAGTTCGCGGTCCAGCACGATTTCCATGTTGCCGGTGCCCTTGAACTCTTCAAAGATCGCGTCGTCCATCTTGCTTCCGGTCTCAATGAGCGCGGTAGCGATGATCGTGAGCGAACCGCCTTCTTCGATGTTGCGCGCGGCGCCAAAGAAGCGTCGCGGGCGATAAAGCGCGGCCGGGTCCAGACCCCCCGAGAGCGTGCGCCCGCTGGGGTTGATGGTCAGGTTGCTGGCACGGCTGAGGCGGGTAATCGAGTCGAGCAGGATCACCACGTCGCGGCCGGCTTCCACCAGGCGCTTGGCTTGCTCCAGGCACAGATCGGTGACGCGCATGTGGTTTTCGGCGGGTTCATCGAACGTGCTCGAAATCACCTGCCCCTTCACACTGCGGCGCATGTCGGTCACTTCCTCCGGCCGCTCGTCCACCAGCAGCACCATCAGGTACACGCCGGGGTTGTTGGCCGTAATGGAGTTGGCGATGGTCTTGACGATGGTCGTCTTCCCGGCCTTGGGCGGGGCCACGATAAGACCGCGCGAACCCATACCAATGGGAGAAATGAGGTCAATGATGCGCCCAATGATGTTCTCGGGCGTGGTTTCCATCTTTAGGCGCTGCTCAGGGAAGAGCGGCGTCAATTCGTCAAATGAGCGGCGGGATTGGTGCTCGGGCGACTGGGTGCCGTGGCCGTTCACGCTCTCAATGCGGAGCATCCCGGCGTACTTTTCGCCTTCGCGCGGCGGGCGGATCAGGCCCATCACGGTGTCGCCAGCCTTCAGGCCGTTCTTGCGCACCAGGTTCTGGCTCACGTAAACGTCGTCGTTGCTTGAACCGAAGGTCGGGCGGCGGAGGAATCCCCACCCGTCGTTCATCAATTCGAGGATGCCGGTGCGGTAGACCGCATCGGGGTTGGCTTCCTTGAGAAGCGACTCGATAACGACGCCTTTGTCCACGTCGAGCGAGATCTTCGCCTTCTTGGCTGCCTTCGCCAGGTCGGCGGGCGACATGGCGTCAAAGTGGTTGAAATCAACCTCGGGCAGATTCTCGAGATCGGCTGAGGTGTCGATATTGGGTTGCTTTTCGCGGCCGGAGCCGCCAGAACCACCGGAACCGCCTCGGCCACGTCGGCCGGTCGAGCCAGATTTACGGGCACGGAATGTGTGCTGCATGTGTAACACCGATCCTCGCACACCCAAGAACGGGGAGGAGGGGGAAGGGGTAGACGATTTAGTCGCCGAGAACGGCTACGTAGGGAAGGTTGCGATAACGCTCCTCGTCGTCTAACCCATATCCTACTACAAATCGGTTCGGAATGTCAAAGCCGATGTACTCAACCGGGACATCGTGGGTGCGGGCTTCCACCTTATTGAGGAGGGCGGTGACGGCCAGGCTGGCGGGCTGGCGGGTTTCCAGCAGTTCGCGGAGATAGCCGAGGGTGAGGCCGGTATCCACAATGTCCTCCACCAGCAGCACGTGCTTGCCTTCAATCGGGATTTCGTGGTCGCGCTTGAACCGCACCGCGCCGCTACTGATCTGCTGGCCGTGGTAGCTGGCCACCTGCACGTAGTCAATCTGCATCGGGAGGTCAATGCTGCGGGCCAGGTCGCTGAGGTAAGGGTGGCACCCCTTGAGCACGCCCAGCAGAATGAGCTCTTGCCCCTGATAGTCCGCCGTGATCTGGGCGCCGAGTTCGGCGATGCGCTGGGCGATCTGGTCGGCGGTGAGCAAGGGCTTCAGGAGCATGTGAGGCCATTTTATCCCCGGTCAATTGGGAAAGCGCGCCATTTCGGGTCGACCAGTGCCAAAGGCTGCCGGTGATCCGGTCTTCGGTCCACGATGCATCAGAATGCGGGCATGAGTTCCCTCTTCGCCCCCTTCTCGCAAAGGTCGGTCACCCTCCGCAACCGGGTGGCCATGAGCCCGATGTGTATGTACTCCTGCGAGGGCATGGACGGCGTCGCCACCGCCTGGCACCCCGCGCACTACGGGAGCCGGGCGGCGGGCGGCTGCGGCTTGGTGATGCTGGAGGCCACCGC
>CAZDWU010000061.1:0-12684 GCA_964509165.1 uncultured Chthonomonas sp.
GCGGGAATATGGGTCTCTACTTGCCCAGATGACCCAGGCAATTTATAGGTGGCAGTGGCCCCTCACCCAATGCGACTTTAGGTTCAAATCACGATCTTGGGAGTGAAATTTGAGGCCAACTGACATTGAAGCCGCTCCCCGCACAATCTAGTACATTTGCTAGCCATGGAGCATGGTGAACAAGGCCCCCTCGACATTCATCAATACATCGCGTTGATGCTTGACCAAACCGCGAGCTTGGCCTGGCAGAAGCTGGGCCTGCACCCCGACCCCATCACCGGCACCACCCACTCCGACCTCGCCCAGGCCAAGGTCGCCATTGACCTTTGCGGGCACCTGGCCGGACTCATCCATGCCCGCCTGGAACCCTCCGACCAGCGCCAGATCGACAACCTCCTCAACGATCTGCGCGCCAACTACATGCAACGCACCTGAGGCCCACCCGGTAACCTTCGTTCATGCCGTGGGTTCCCTTTGCCCAGATCAACTACGAAGAGCTGGTGGCGCTTCATGGGGAGATCTATCCGCGGCCGTTCCGGGTGGACGAGCGCTTGCTGTGGAGCAAAACCGTGGCCAGCCCGCGCTACGACCCCACCTACTCTTGGCGCATGAAATCGGGCGGGGAGTTTCTGGGCGCTATCGCCTGTAAGCAGCCCGGCACCTGGCAGGGGGCGGCGGCGCATGTGTTGCCCATTACCGGCCTGTGGGTGCAAGAACCCGACATCGCCCACCAGCTGCTTCAGAAAGTCGAAGAGGAAGCCATCCGGCAGGGCTTTGCCACTCTCCAGTTCGGGGGCGACGCCGACCACCTCTGGCCGAGCCTGCCGGCGGGGTCGGACTTGGTGGCCGAATTCCTCACCTCCGCCAGATTCACTCTTACGCACGAAAGCTACGACGTCGAGCGCGACCTCAAGGACTACTCCCCTCCCGCCGGGGCCATGGAGTCTCTCCAAGGCTGCACCGTGCGCCGCGCCACCCCCGCCGACGGCGAGATGCTCGCGGAGTTCTTTGGGCGCGCCTTCCCCGGGCGGTGGCGACAAGATGGCCTGCGCCGGTGGTCATCCGCCCCTCAGGATCTCGTGATTCTCATCGCCGAGGACCGCGTGGAAGGTTTCGCCATCACGCAGCGCGACGGCACCGACTCCCCCATTGCTGGGGCAAATTGGCACCTGGATCTGGGCTCAAATTGGGGCGCGCTTGGTCCGATTGGGCTGAGCGAAGCCACCCGGGGGCGAGGCTGGGGGCACGGCCTGCTCGCCTGGGCTTTGCAAGACCTGCAACAGCAAGGCGCGCGCCGCACGATCATCGACTGGACCGTGCTTCTGGATTTCTACGGGCGGCACGGATTTGAACGCGCCCGCACCTATCAGCACTTTTCTAAGTCCCTGCCCGTGCTTTCCTCCCGGTAAGATCACCTCTACCGATGAAGTTGCACGAATACCAGTCGAAGGACTTGCTGGCGAAGTACGGGGTGGTCGTCCCCGGCGGTCGCGTGGCCAAGAACGCTGCCGATGCCCAAAGCATTGCCGAAGAGTACGGCGGCAAGGTCGTCGTCAAGGCGCAGGTCCTCATGGGCGGACGCGGCAAGGCCGGCGGCGTGAAGCTGTTTGACAACGCGGCCGAGGCCGGAACCTTTGCGGGCGAACTCATCGGCAAGCGACTGGTGAGCATCCAGAACCCCGCTGGCATGGTGGTGGAGCAGGTGCTCGTCGCCGAACTGGTGGATATCGCCGAGGAGTACTACCTGAGCGTGCTGCTAGACCGCGCCGCGCAGAAGTTGCTCGTCATGATCAGCCGCGAAGGTGGGATGGAGATTGAAGAAGTCGCCGAGAAGAACCCCGAGGCCATCGTGCGCCTGCTGGTGGACCCGGTGTGGGGCCTCGCCGATTTCGAAATTCGCGATGCCGTGATGAAGGCTCACATCCCCGGCCCGGCTCAACGCCAAATGGTGGCGATGATCAAGTCGCTGGTTCGCGCTTACATCGAGAGCGATGCCGATCTCATCGAAATCAACCCGGTGGCACTGACGCCCGAAGGCAAGCTGCTGGCCGCCGACGCCAAGGTGAGCCTGGACGAAAACGCCGTCTTCCGGCACCCCGAATTTGCCGCGACGGCGGAAGACTCGGCCGAAGACCCGCTGGAAGCCGAAGCCGCCCAAAAGGGCATTGCCTATGTGCGCCTGGGCGGTGACATCGGCATCATGGGCAACGGTGCCGGCTTGGTGATGTGCTCGCTGGACGAAGTGAACGCGGCGGGTGGCCGCCCGGCCAACTTCCTGGACGTGGGCGGCGGGGCCAGTGCAGAGCGTGTGAAGACCTGCGTGGAACTCGTGCTGAAGGACGAGAACGTGAAGGGCCTGCTCATCAACATCTTTGGGGGCATCACCCGGGGCGACCAAGTCGCCAAGGGCATCCTCACCGCGTTCGAGCAACTGGACGTGAACATCCCGGTCGTAGCCCGTATTGACGGCACCGGTGCCGAGGAAGGCCTGGAACTGCTGAAGGGCAGCAAGATCGTGGGCGCGGCCACCATGCAGGAAGCCGCCAAGCGAATCGTGGAACTCGCCTATGCCTGAAATCCTGGCCGCCAAGCTCATCCGCGACGTGCCTGACTTCCCGAAGGAAGGCATCATGTTCAAGGATGTGACGCCCGTCCTGATGGACGCCAAAGCCATGCAAGAGGCCGTGGACTTGATCGCCGCCGATGCCAAAGCCCAGGGGGCCGAGGTGATCGTCGGCATCGAGAGCCGGGGCTTTATCTTCGGGGTGCCGGTGGCGCTCAAGCTTGGGCTGCCCTTTGTGATGGCCCGCAAGCTCGGCAAGCTCCCGGCGGACAAGATCCACGAGGAATACGCGCTGGAATACGGCACCAACACGGTAGAGATGCACACGGATTCGATCACGGCGGGTCAGCTCGCCTACGTGGTGGATGACCTGCTGGCCACCGGCGGCACCGCTGCCGCTTCGGCGCGGCTGGTCGAACGTCTGGGCGGCAAGGTCTGCGGATTCGGGTTCTTGGTGGAACTGTCGTTCCTCGGGGGCCGGCAGAACCTGCTGGGCTATCCCATCCACGCCCTCATCGAGTATTGACACCGCCTGCCCTCATTGCCGTTTTGGGACCCACGGGTTCCGGAAAATCGGACTTTGCCGAAGCCCTCGCCGATCGGACGGGGGCTTTGTTGCTCAATGCCGATGCGTTTCAGGTGTATCGAGGGCTCGACATCGGCACCAACAAGCCTCAGGACCGGGCTCGCTATGAGTTGCTCGACCTGGTGGACCCGCACGAACCCTTCGGCGTGGTGCCTTGGGTGCAAGCGGCCCTCCCCTTACTCGCGCAGGCCTACGCGGAGGGGCGGTCGGTCATCTTAGTCGGCGGCACGGGCTTTTACGTCCGGGCGTTGATGGACGAATTCGCCGATTTGCGCGCGGCCCCCGACCCCGAACTTCGGGCGCACTTCATGGCCCGCGAGGAGGCGGAGGGTTTGCCGGCCTTGGTGGCCGAGTTGCAATCGCTAGCCCCCGAGACGGCCGCCGAAACGGACCTGAAGAACCCCGTGCGGGTGCGGCGGGCGCTGGAACGCCTGCAAGCGGCCCCGGCCGACCCGATTCAGCTTCCGCCCTTTGCCCGGCACAAGCTGGCGCTACTCCCCGAGCCCGAATGGCTGAATGAGCGCCTCGTCGCCCGCACCTCGCAGCTGCTGGCCCAGGGCTGGCTGGAAGAAGTGAAGGCCCTGCTGGCCAGCGGCGTGACGAGCGAGGACCCCGGCATGCGGGCCATCGGCTACCGGGACGTCGTCGAGTATTTGCAGGGCAGACTCACGCGCGAGCAACTCGAAGAGCAAATCATCACCGCCACCCGCCAGTACGCCAAGAGACAAAGGACTTGGTTGCGAACTGAAAAGGGACTAGTTTCGTACCAAAGAGAACGGGCACAATGGAACCCGTTGGCTTGGGGGAGAGATTGGGAGGAATCTTTTCTTAGGAAAAGCCGTTGAGGAAACTCATGGGGAAATCTATTAATTTGCAGGACATGTTCCTGAATCAAGTACGCAAGGAAGGCATTGCCGTCACGATTTTTTTGACGGGTGGCCACCAACTCAAGGGCACGGTGAAGGGCTTCGACGCCTTCACGGTTCTGCTCGATCAACCGGGACGCGCGACGCAGCTGGTCTATAAGCACGCTGTGGCCAGCATCGTTCCGGCCCGCGAGATCGGGAGCCGCGACGATGAGCGCGCGCCCCGAGACGAAGACTGATTTGGCAAACTTAACCTTTACCAAGATGCACGGAATCGGTAACGATTTCGTGATGATGCGCGCTGACCAAGCCCCGGCCGACGCGGACTGGTCGGCGCTGGCCCAGCAGACTTGTTCGCGCCGATTTGGCGTCGGCGCGGACGGCTTGATCTTGGCTGATCGTACGCCCACCGGGGGCTTTGCCATGCGCATGTGGAACCCCGACGGCAGCGAAAGCGAGATGTGCGGCAACGGGGTGCGCTGTTTTGCGCTCTACCTCCGCGACCAAGGGCTGACCGACGCGACCGAGATTCCGGTGGAAACCGGCGCGGGCACACTGGTCTTGCGCCTCACCGAGGACGGACAGGTGGCCGTGGCCATGGGTCGCGCCCGCCTCACGCGCGGCGAGATCGGGATGACTGGCCCCGCCGACCAGGAGTGCCTCGATGAACCGGTCACCGCGGAGGGCGAGACCTTCCGAGGCACGGCTGTGAGCATGGGCAACCCGCATCTGGTGATGCCGGTGGCGGACCTGCAGGCCATTGCGCTGGAGCAACTTGGCCCTGCCTTTGAGCACCACGAGTGGTTCCCCGCCCGGGTCAATGCGCACTGGGTGCAGGTCGTCAGTCGCGACCACATCATCCAGCGCACGTGGGAGCGGGGCGCGGGCGTTACGCTGGCCTGCGGCACGGGGGCCTGCGCCGCCGCCGTTTCGACCTTCCGGCTGGGCCTCACCGATCGCAAGGTGCGCGTGAGCCTGCCCGGCGGTGATTTGGTGATCGAGTACGCCGAAGATGGCCAGGTGACCATGACCGGTCCGGCGGCCACGGTTTACACCGGTGAGTGGGAACTGGGCGAGTGAAACCCGCCCCACTGCAATCGGCCATCACGTTCCTGCCTTGCCTGGATTTGGCGCGCACGACCGAGTTCTACAGCGAGTTTTGTGGCTTGGAAATGGTGCTGGACCAAGGCTCGTGCCGCATTTGGCGCATCCAAGAGGAAGCGTACATCGGCTTTTGCATGCACACGGGCCCGGTGCCGGAGCCGCCCGACCACGTCGTCATCACCTTTGTCACCGAGGACGTCCCGACCTGGTACGACCACCTCACGAGCCGGGGCGTCAAGACCGACGGCCCGCCGCGCATCACCGAAGCCTACGAGATCGAACACTTTTTCGCGTTCGACCCCACGGGGTACCGGGTCGAGGTGCAGCGCTTCCTCAACCCGGCTTGGAATCAGCTCAATCGCTGACCTAGTCGTAGGCGTAGTCGCCTTCGTGGGCGTTTTCAATCCAACGGGCCAGCAGGTCAATGCTCGCCTGCACGTCCGTCTTGTGCACCGTCTCGTTCACGGTGTGGATGTAGCGGCACGGGATGCTAAGCGTGAACGCCGGAATCCCGCCGTGCAGCTTCTGGATCGCCCCCGCGTCGGTGCCCCCGGCCGTCAGCAACTCCATCTGGTGGGGGATGCCCTTCGTTTCGGCCACGCGGCGGAAGTGCGCCACCACCTTGGGGTGGCAGATCAGCGAGCCATCCAGCACCTTGATGGCCGTGCCCAGGCCGAGCTTGGTCACGTGCAGCGCTTCCGGCAGGCCGGGGATGTCGTTGGCCAGCGTCACGTCCAGCGCCACCGCTACGTCCGGTTGCACGCTCCAGCCGCTAGCGGCCGCCCCGCGCAAGCCAATCTCTTCTTGCACCGTGGCCACGGCGTAGACGTCGCAGGCGTGCTCGCCCAGCGCCTTCAGCGCCTCGATCATCACAAAGACGGCGCAGCGGTCGTCCATCGCCTTGCCCGTCATCAGGTCGCCCATGGTGCGGAAGGTGCGGTCCATCGTCACCATGTCGCCAATCGCCACTTGCTCCTTGGCTTGCTCGCCGCTAAGGCCGACGTCCACAAAGAAGTCGTCCAGCGTGCTCGCCTTGGCATCCTCGCCCGGCGCCATCATGTGCTTCGGCTTGCTGCTCAGCATCAGCACGCCCGGCAGTACGCCGTCGCGCGTCTGCACGTGCACCCGCTGGCTGGCCAGCTGCCGCATATCAAACCCACCCAGGGCGTGCAGGCGAAGGAAGCCTTTGTCGTCAATGAACTTGACCACAAAGCCAATCTCATCCATGTGGGCCGCAATCATGATGCGGCGCGCGCCGGGACCACCGGTACCTTTCTTGTGCACAATCAGGTTGCCCATGGCATCGGTGCGCATCTCGCCCATGCCGGCCAGTTCCTCACGCACAATGGCGCGCACATGATCTTCTTGTCCAGGGATCCCGCGGGCTTCGCTGAGACGCTTGAGAAGGTCTACGTTCATCGCTTTGGTTCTACCTGGGGCGAACGTCTTCTTGTGTGGTCCGCGTCGTAAGGCCAAGGGGATGGCCCGGGAATCTTCTGCCCCGCTGGTACGCTCTTCCTGCATATGTCGAACGTCGAAAAGGTCATCATCATCGGCTCCGGGCCCGCCGGCTACACCGCCGCGCTCTACACGGGCCGCGCCGGTTTGAACCCGCTTGTCCTTGCCGGACCCGAACCGGGTGGCCAATTGATGATCACCACCGATGTTGAGAACTACCCCGGCTTCCCCGAGGGCGTCATGGGGCCGGAAATGATGGAACTGTTCCAGAAGCAAGCCGAGCGGTTCGGTGCACGAGTGCAACACGATACGGTGAGCCGCGTGGACTTCAGCCAGAGCCCGCACCGCATCTATGTCGGCGAAAAGGAGTATCAAGCCCACGCCGTCATCATCAGCACCGGCGCGGCGGCCAAGTGGATTGGTCTGGAAAGTGAAAAGACGTACGGCGGCTTTGGTGTGAGCGCCTGCGCCACCTGTGACGGCTTCTTCTTCCGGGGCAAGAAGGTCATCATCGTGGGCGGCGGCGACACGGCCATGGAAGAGGCCAATTACCTCACTCGCCACTGCGAGAAGGTCTACGTGGTGCACCGCCGCGACACCCTGCGCGCCAGCAAGATCATGCAGGAGCGCGCCATGAACAACCCGAAGATCGAGTTCATCTGGAACGCCGCGGTGGACGAGATTCTGGGCACCGACACGCCGGTCAAGCACGTCACGGGTGTACGACTGACCTCCACCGTGGAGGATAAGAAGTGGGAAATGCCGATTGACGGCGTCTTTGTGGCCATCGGGCACAAGCCGAACAGCGACGTCTTCACCGAGTGGCTGGGCCACGACGAAAACGGCTACCTGCACCACAAGCCGGACAGTTCGCACACCGAGATCGAAGGCGTGTTCGTGAGCGGCGACGTGGCCGACCACGTGTACCGCCAGGCGGTGACGGCCGCCGGTTCGGGCTGCATGGCCGCCATTGACGCCGAACGCTACCTGGAGGCCCGGGGGCTTTAATGTCGCCGCTCCTGCTTTGCTGGGGGGTTCTGGGGGCGCTACCCGCTCCCATCGCCTACAGTGGGGGCGGGCAGGAGTATGCCCAGGCACGCCTGGATAGCCTCATTGATCAGCAGCCCCGCCTGCTAATGCACGTACCGCTGAAGCCACTCGATAAACCCAAGCAGTCTCCGGTACACGGCTGGACGTTCTCATACATCGTGGCCGGGATGGGCCGGGTGGGCAGCAGCGGCCAATACAACCAAAGATTCCGCATTTACACCCAAGAACCGGTGGGCGAGAAGTCACCGGGGTTCCAAGTCACCCGCATGCTCATGCGCCTGTGGGATTACAACGTGCAGTATTTGGGGCTCGACCACGCCACCAGCTACGGGCGCACCGTGGACGTCTACTTGGCCAATGATGGCAAGGCCGGCGGCGAACAACGAATCACGATGGACCCGCAGTCCCTCGATCCTACGGGCCGGGCCAGCCGCGTGAACGTGGTTCACATCTACGATCTCGCCACCTTCACCAATCCGCTGGAGAAGGCCCGCGAGGTGGCCCACGAATACGGCCACGCCACCCTCCCGGCCATTGGCGGGTACTCCGCACCCGAAAGCTGGGCCAACGGCGACGTCGGCGAGCGCATCTACCTGCAATGGCTCTACGACGATATGCTCGCCGGGCGGGCGGGGTTCTTTGACACGGCCGATGCCAAGAAGGAAGACATCGCCAAGTACCTTGCCGAGAAGGTCGACCCGCTGGTGAAGCAGATTGCCAGCAACGGACCTCAAGCCAGCGTCCTGCAGGGCACCGACCGCGCCGCCTTCTTCGAATACGTCGCTCTGGTGGTCTATGGCGAAGCCATTCTGCCCCGCCCCGCGTTCCGGCGCTTCCTGTTGCTGACGGGCGATGGCCACGGCAAGCAAGCCCTTCCAGAAATTGTGAACGCGGCCGCCGAAGTGCCGACCCTCAGCATTCCCGCCCCGGCCGGGCTCACCCAGTTTTGGGTGCCGCTGGGCAAGGGCCGCGTGACCAAGGGCACCGTGCTCCGCAAACGCGGGGATTGGGCGGAAGTGAAGGCCGCCGAGGGTCAAGTCGTGATTACGAATCCGCCCATTACGGACTAAATCGCAAAACCTCACACAATTTCTCAGAGATTGTCCCGTGAACCCTAAAGGAGCGCGGGGTGCATACCGACAACCGAACTGATAGCCCTGCAAACGCCTGGCAAAACTGCCAGGAAGGGCCAAGGAACGAAGCGTGTCGGACATTCTGTCGCAAGCCGAAATTGAGTCTCTCTTGAGCTCACTGGCCTCCGGAGAGGAGGTAAATCCTCTCACGCCGGATGCCAGTTCTTTTGGCAGTTCCTACCGCCCTTCGGGTCACGCGCCCAAAGCGGCCATCGCTTTTGAAGTCTACGACTTCCGCCGCCCGGACAAGTTCAGCAAGGAACAGCTCCGCACGCTGCAGATGCTCCACGAGACGTTTGGCCGCCTGAGCGCGACCAGCCTCTCCGCCATGCTCCGTACGCCGGTGGCCATCGAGTTGATCTCGCTGGAACAGGTGCCCTACGAAGAGTATCTGCGCAGCATCAACTCCTCTGTCTTCACCATCCTCTCCCTGCCGCCGCTCAACGGCCAGGCGGTGATGGAAATTGAATTCCCGCTCGTCTTCACTATGATTGACAAGCTGCTGGGTGGCCCCGGGAAGGCCATCAACCGCGGCATGCTGACGGATATTGAATATCCCCTGGTGCGCGGCATCATGGACCGGATGTTCACCGGCCTCAAGTCCGCTTGGGAAGGGGTGGTCATCGTCAATCCGGGCGTGGAAGGTCTGGAAACCTCCGCGCAGTTCGTGCAGATCGCGCCGCCCAACGACATCGTCGTCAGCATCCTCTTCGAAATGACCATCGGGGATGTCCAGGGCGCGATGAGCCTCTGCATTCCCTACATGGTGCTCAAGCCGATTACCACGAAGCTGAGCGCCCAAAAGTGGTTTGCCACCACCAGCCGCCGGGGCCAAGCTGCCGTGCGCAAGCAGATTGCCCAGCACCTGCAAGAGGCGCCGGTGTCCTGCAAGTTTGAATTGGGGCGCTGCCCGCTCACCATCCGCGACTTCCTCCGGCTTCGGCCCGGGGACGTGGTCCGGCTCGATCAAAAGACCGACCGTGACCTCCGGATGATCGTGGGGAACCGACCCAAGTTCTTTGTCCGCCCGGCCCTCGATGGCCACCGACTCGTTTTCTCCGTCACTCACGCTTACGAATAAGACTCTCATGCCCAAGATCGCAACTGAAATCGTTGACCAGCTAAACAGCTTCCAGAATCAAATCTGGCAAACCGCATCTATGACCGTAAGCGAAGCGGTCAACAATGCGGTGGAATTCAACACGCCGCTCACGCTGACGTCGAACCCTTCGGAGCTGTTTGGCGAGATGGCGTCTCCCAAGCTGGTCTTGCAGTTCAGCTTCTCGGACCAGCCGGAGAACAGCCAGATCATCCTGATCAACCAGGACACGCTGCTGGGCTTGGTGGCCGAAGTCACCAACCTCACGGCCACCGCCGTGGACGACGTGGTGATCCAAGAACTGCGACCCATGGTGGAAGCCATGGTGCAGGGCATCTGCATTGCCTGCGGCAACATCCGCAACGATGCCGTCGTGGCCAGCGGCCTGATGGTCCGCTTCCAGATTTTCAGCTTCCCGCCCAACCTTCAGCGCGCCGACGAACTCCTCCGAGTGAATTTGGCCATCAATGTGGGCGACACCCAAGGATCCATCACCTGGCTGATGGACGAAGACGCCGCGCGCTTCTTGATTAACCAAGAGGACGATGACGATTCGACGATGGGTGGCCTGGCGGCGGGGGCTGCTTCTGCGCAGATCTCGGGTGACGTATCGTTTGACGAAAGCGGCATGGAAATCCTGATGGACATCCCGCTGGAGATCAGCGTGGAACTCGGCCGCAAGCGCATGGTGGTCCGCGACATCGTGGAACTGATCTCCGGCTCCATCATCGAGATTGACAAGGCCGCCGGTGAACCCGTGGACGTATTGGTCAACGGCAAGCTCGTCGCCCGCGGTGAAGTCGTGGTCATCGAAGACAACTTTGGCGTCCGCATCACCGAAATCCTGAGCCCGCAAGAGCGCCTTCAGCGCCTGAACGACGCCGCCTAAACCTCATGCTCGCTTCTCTCGCCACCAAGCCGGACCTGGTCATGAAGACCGGGAGCAGCGGGTCCGCCGGACCCTGGCCGCTCCTGCAAACCCTGGTCGTGCTTGGTATCTTGTTCGCCCTGCTCAAGTGGGGCGCCCCGCGCATCGTGCAGCGGATGAACAAGCGCATGTCCACCCCGCTCGGTAGCCCGATTGTGCTGCAAGAGGGCGCGGCCTGCGGCGCGAGCCAGCTCCAAGTGGTCGAGGTCCGAGGGCGCACCCTGCTCCTGGCCGTCGGCACCAACGGCGTGACCTTCTTGGCGGACCTGACCAGCGGCCCGGCGACGCCCGCCGAACCGGCCTTCTTCGACTTTGTAGACCGAGCCCGCAGCGAATACGCGCAGGCTCCCACCGAAACCGTCCCTGAGCCCCGAGCAACCGTCATCAGTCCGATTGCGACCGAAGCAATTGTCTCGATGCCCGTCACGGAATCCGAGCCGGACGAAACCCCGGAACCGGCCGTGGCTGCCACCCCGGACCAAGGCGACGATGCCGACGTGCTCTCCGCCTACGAACGATTTGCCCGCCTGACGGACCTGAAATGAACCGCAACGCTCGCCTCTGGATCGTCCTTGTGGCTCTCTTTGGATTGATGGCCGTCGCCATTCCCCAAAGCACCACGGCCGTGCCCAGCCTCAGTGTGAACCTCGGCGGAGGCGCCCAAGACAAGGGCCAGCTCTCCACCAGTCTCCAACTGATGGCGTTGCTTACGGTGCTGAGCGTCGCCCCGGCGCTGCTCATCCTCACCACCGCCTTTACGCGCATTGTCATCGTCATGTCGTTCCTGCGGACGGCCCTGGGCACGCCCAGCATTCCGCCCAACCAGGTGCTGATCGGCCTGAGTCTGTTCCTCACCTTCTTTGTGATGGCGCCGACTTACCAGGAGATTGACAAGGAAGCGATTCGCCCCTATATGCGGGCAGAAAACCCGATTTCGATGGAGGAAGCGCTGGACCGCGCCGAAAAGCCGCTGCGCGCCTTCATGCTCAAGAACACTTACACCAGCGACTTGGAGTTGTTCCTCTCCATTCGCGGTGAAGAAAGCAAGACGACCGACCAAATCGAGCTGTGGACGATCATCCCCGCTTTCGTCATCAGCGAGCTCAAAACCGCCTTCATCATCGGCTTCTACATCTTCATTCCGTTCGTGCTCATTGACCTCATGATCGCCAGCGTGCTGATGGGCATGGGGATGATGATGATGCCCCCGGTGGTCGTCTCGTTACCCGCCAAGCTTCTGATCTTCATCCTCTGCGACGGCTGGCAACTTCTCATGCGCACATTGCTCTCGGGGTACTTCTAGTCATGACCGAAACCGTTGTCCTCGACCTCACGCGACAGGCGATGATGGTGGGCTTCATGCTCACCATGCCCCTCCTCGCCATGGTCTTGTTTGTGGGTTTGGCGGTGTCGCTGTTCCAGGCCGTCACGCAGATCCAAGAAATGACGCTGACCTACCTGCCGAAACTGGCGGGGGCCGCCATCATCATCATCGCCTTGGGCGGATGGATGCTGCAAACCACCGTGGGATTCACAACGCTCTGTTTTGAATACGCCTCGCAGGTTGCCCGATGACCATCGATACGATCTGGCTGGTGACGTTCTTTAGCGTGTTTGTGCGCCTCTCGGCGACGTTTCTTTCGTCGCCGCTCCTCGGCCCCATGCTCCCGGCTCAGATTCGCGGCTTCATCCTCATTGCGCTGACTTTCGCGCTCACGCCGGCCGTGGTGCCGCACATGGGCGAGGTGCCCGACGACATGCTGGGCTTGCTGCTCCGCTTTGGCAGCGACATCCTCACCGGTCTCTTGATCGGCGGGATGATGCACATGCTGGTGCTGGCCTTCCAAACCGCCGGGGGCTTCATTGACACCCAGCTCGGTTTGGCTTCGGCGCAAGT
>CAZDWU010000062.1:0-1981 GCA_964509165.1 uncultured Chthonomonas sp.
TCCACGTTCTGCTTCACCAGCCCGAACACCACCTTGTTCACCAAGTTGCCCAGCCCGGGCACGCGGTATTCGTAGTCCAGCACGCTATCAAACTGGGTGCCACCGTTCAGCTCGGCAAACTTCCAGGTGCCATCCATCTGGTCGTAGTCCCCTTCGATCTGCCGGAAGGTGCACAGGTGCTGGGCGTCGTCCCACACGTCTTCTTGCTTCCACCGGACTTTCATCCCAAAGGCGCTGATGGTCCCCACGTAGTCACTCACCACGCGACTTCCGTCCTCTTCCACCACGGTCAAAGACTCCAGGTCCTTCATGAATTCAGGGAAAGAACGGTTATCCTTGGCGATTGCGTACACACGTTCAAGCGGGGCGTTGATCCAAACGGACGACGTTACGGTGGGCATGGTCACATGATGACCGAAAACAAAAGTTGCCCGACTGACGTAGACTACGCAGATATTCGCGTGAGTTCATCCGTTGTCGCTACCGGAACCATGAGGGCACTCGTTTTGGAGTCGCCGGGGGCCTTGGGCCTTCGTCGAATCGCCATTCCGCAGCCCGGGCCAGGGGAAATCCTGGTGCGGGTGCGTGCCGCCATGACGTGCGGGACGGATTTGAAGGCATTCTTGCGCGGGCACCCGCAGATCCCCATGCCGGGCACGTTTGGCCATGAATACAGTGGCGACGTGGTGGCGGTAGGCGAGGGCGCACCCTTCGCCGTGGGCGATGCCGTGATGGGCGTCCACAGCGCGCCGTGCCAAGACTGCGCCTGGTGCCAACGCGGGCAAGAAAACCTGTGCGAAAGCATCATGGCGACCAAGGTGCTGGGCAGCTACGCCGAATATCTGCTCATCCCGGCCCGGATTGCCGCGCTCAACGTCTTCCAAAAGCCGGCGTGGCTTAGCTACGACCGGGCCGCCCTGCTGGAGCCTCTGGCGTGCGTGGCCCATGGCCTGGAGCGGGCCCACGCCCACGTGGACGACCGGGTGCTAATCATTGGCCCCGGCGCGATTGGTTTGATGTTTGTGGCCAGCCTCCGGCAGCAGGGCGTGCGGAACATCACGCTGGCCGGCCGCAACCCCGAGCGATTGGCGATTGGGGAAGGGTTTGGCGCACGCACGGTGAAGTACCCCGACGTGGGCACCAACTACGACCTGGTAATTGAGTGCACCGGCAAGGTGGAAGTGTGGGAAGCCAGCCTCAACATGGTCCGCCGGGGCGGCACGGTGGTGCTCTTTGGTGGGTGCCCCAGCGGGACCACCGCGAACTTTGATACCGGGCGCCTGCACTACGACGAGATTTCGCTGATTTCGCCGTTCCACTTCGGCACCAAGGCCGTGCGCACGGCCCGGAGCTGGCTGCTGGACCCCGAATTTGACCTGACCCCGCTGGTGAGCGGGGAGCGCGCCCTGGAGGACGGGGAGCAAGTCTTCCGCGACCTCGAGGCCAGCAAGGGCCTGAAGTACGTTTTCCGGCCATGAAGCTGGCCCGCTACCACGCCGGGGGGAGGCTTTGCATTGAAGAAGCCCCGGATGTGGCGTGTCCGCCGGGCGGGATTCTGGTGCGCACCGAGGCCTGTGGCCTGTGCAGCGGCGAGCTGATGACCTGGTACCTGGACCGCAAGGCGCCGCACGTCATCGGGCACGAAGTCGCGGGCGTGGTCGTCGAGAGCCAAGATGAGCGATTCCCGGTGGGGTGCCGGGTAGCCCCGCACCACCACGCGCCCTGCGGGCAGTGCGCGGCATGCCAGCGGGGTGCCCACGTGCACTGCCCCACCTGGAAGGCGACGCGCCTGGAACCCGGCGGCATGGCCACGCATTTTGCGGTCTCAGCCGCAAACCTGGCCGACACCCACCGGGTGGATGACCTCGACCCGCGCGATGCGGCCCTGGTGGAGCCCCTAGCGTGCGTGGCCAAGCAGCTGCGGCGCATGCACTACCAGGAGGGCGAGCCGCTGGCCGTGATCGGCCTGGGGGGTATGGGC
>CAZDWU010000062.1:2081-4428 GCA_964509165.1 uncultured Chthonomonas sp.
TGGGAGGATTACTACTTCCAAGACATCACCTGGGTGAACTCGTATTCGTGCGGCCCCACCGATACGGCGGTGGCGGTGCAGTGGCTCCGCGAGGGGCGCGTCCGGGCAGAGCAAGTGATTACCGAGTGGGCTAACCTCGACGAACTCCCCGCCGCCTACGACCGTATGAAGGCGGGAGAAACAGTGAAAGTGATGGTGACCTTCCCATGATCCACCGGTGCGGTGACCACGCGTGGCCATCGGTCGCGATGGATCGATACAAAGATGAGCCGGGGACCTGGATGCAGGTGACGCGGCGAGTTTTGGTGGATAGCGAACAAACTCAGTTCCAAGTTCGGTACTTTGAAGTGGAAGCGGGCGGCTACACCAGTTTTGAGCGACACCAACACGAACACGCAGTCGTGGTGTTGCGGGGGCGGGGTACGGTTCGGCTTGGAGATCAAGTGGATGAGATTCAGCCGGGGGATGTGGTTCATGTGGCAAGCAACGTGCCGCACCAATTCTCGAACCCCTTCGACGAACCCTTCGGCATCCTTTGCATCGTGGACCGAGACCGGGACCGCCCCGTGCTCCTTGACCCCCCGGCCGCGTCGCAGTCGTCTAATTCCTAACGTGTTTCGCCGCTTGGCTATCTCCGGAGCCCTCAGCTTAGTCCTGGCGGGCTCGGCCTGGGCGCAGGGTTTGCTTGCGCCGCACGGGGCCGACTGCGACGTGTGCGCCTCGCACACGCCGTACTTTGTCACGGAACTGATGGCCTCGGTGGCGCAAGAGCAAGGCAACGCCGAAGCTCCCCCGGCTGCGCCGCCCGAAGATCCGAACCTCGCCCGGGATATCAAGAGCGACGAAGACCTCGGGGCCGAAGTCCACAAAGAGATCGTCAAGCAAGTGAAGTTCGTCGAGAACCCGGAAATGGTGGCCCGGGTGACGAAGATCGGCGAAACCCTGGCCGCCATTGCCAACGCCCGCATGGTGGACAACACGTGGGGCGAAAAGCGCCACGTCAAACTCAAGTATCAGTTCTTTGTGATTGACGAACCGGACGTGAACGCCTTCAGCGTCCCGGGCGGCTACATCTACTTCTATCGCGGGCTGGTGGAAGACGTGGAAAGCGACCACGAACTCGCCGGCGTCATGGCCCACGAAATCGCCCACGCCTCCTTCCGGCACGTGGCCGAACTTCGCAAGCGCCAAGAGCGGGCGAGCCTCGTCAGCCTTCCGTTGCTGCTGGCGGCCATCCTGGGCGGCGGCGAAGATCTTGGCAACCTCGCCATTGGGGCGCAGGCGCTGGTGCAGGCCCTCAGCAGCGGCTGGAGCGTGGAAGCCGAAACCAGCGCGGACCTGGGTGGCGTGCAATACATGATGAACAGCCCCTACAACGCCACCGGGCTCCTCACCTTTATGGAGCGGATGGCGTACAACGAGCGGTTCTCGCCGGTGCAGTCGCTGGGCATCTATCGCACGCACCCACCCTCGCGGGAACGTGTGCAGTTCATGCGCGCCAAGATGGCCACCTACCGCATTCCGATTCAGCGAAGCCTGGTGACGACCAGCATGGCGGCCCGGGTGGAGCCGGAAGACAACGGCGGGCTGAAGCTTAGTTTTGGCAAGATGCCGATTCACGTGTTTCGCGGGGATGACTCGGTGGCCCGCGCCGACGATGCAGAGGAAAAGCTCAATCGGTTCTTTGATTCCGAGCCCACTCTGGTGGACCTGGATGTGACCAACGACGGCATCGTGCGCGGCAGTGGCCGCCGCCTCTTTGAAGTCAAGTGGGACGACCGCGAGGGCACCGACGAGGGCATGGACAGCATGATTGAGAGCGTGCGCGTGAACTTGCAGCGCGCTTTGTTCGACTTCAACTACCGCACGGCCATCGACCGGAGCCGTTCGCAGCCGGCCGAGACTGATTCTTCGAACTCCGACAGAACGTCGGGGCCGTAGAAGCTGAGCGTGGCCTCGTAGCCGCCCTGCTGGTACTCCTCGCTCGTCAGCAGATATCCTGCCCACCCGTTGGTGTGGCTGAGCACGTAGCTATTGCGGAACCCCTTTTGCCACGCCGCTGCCCGCAGCTGGCGGGCAAACGCCCCCGTGGGTTCGCCCGGAACGCCGATGAGGAGCAGGTCGCCGAGCTGAATCAGGGTGAGTTCGGCCGCCGGCGGGGCAAAGCGGGTCATCACCAGTAGGGCGAGTTCGGGCGTGACCCCGTTGGAGCTCACAAACTCGGGGTGCGGCACGGCGGCAGGGAGCTTGACGGGGGCGACCACCAACGTGGCGCTTGTTGCGGCCAGGGGCCGACGAGGAGCGGACTCCACCCAACTAGAAATCCGCCGCGCAAAGGCAAAGACGC
>CAZDWU010000062.1:4528-12512 GCA_964509165.1 uncultured Chthonomonas sp.
GGCTGACTCTCCCGGGCAAACTTCAATTGTTCGAGGGAAACCGGCTGTCGGCGGGCGGCTCGCACCGCCTCAGCGATCCGGTCGGCGTACCACTCTAGCCAACGGGAACGAAAAGTGGCAATGCCCGGGATGGGGAACGTCATGCGCGGGTTCAGCATTTGGCTGTCCGGCGCGCAGTGGGTGTGGGTGGCCATCAGCACCACTTCGGCTTGGTCGCCCACCCGCTGGCGCACGGCGTCGCGCAGTCCCTCGGGGATGGTCAGCATTTCTAGGCTCACCAGCACCACCGGGCGGCCCGTAGTGCGCAGGGCCACGGCGCGGGCGTAAAGCCGCGCGGGGCCAGGCTCAAAGGTGTGGGTGCCGCGTTCGGTGTAGCCGCCCAGCGGGAGCGGCTCGGGGGGTGTGAGGTCGTGCCGAACCACGCCTTGAGACCAAGAGAGGGCGCCCAGGCCCAGTACCAGACCCAGGGCTTGAGCCCGTCTCCCGCCTCGCATGCGCTCAGGTTACCGCCGCGAGGCTGGTACCATTCGCAGGTATGAGCGTGTCCGTACGTCTGGGAGCCGATCAGTTAACGATTGATCCGGGGAGTACGGTAACGCTGGGGGTCGAGGTTCGCCTGCTGGAGGGCGACAGTGACCGGTACGAACTCTCGGTGGAAGGGCTGGACCCCGGCTGGGTGGCGATTCCGGCTCCCACGTTCGACGCCGTCCCCGGCGAAGTGACCGAGCAGAAGGTTTTCTTCAAGCCCTCTCGCGAGAGCGACAGCCTGGCGGGCAGCTACCCGTTTGTGGTCAAAGTGCGTTCGCTTACCACGGGCGAAAGCCGCACCGCCCCGGGCGTGCTGACGCTCCGCACGTTCCACCACCTCACCGCCGATATCAATCCGCGCCGCGCCCTGGCGGGTGCGAATGAAGAGGGTGACCCGACGTTCCGTCTCTCCGTCACCAACATGGGTAACTCGGAAGAGACGCTCCAGGTCTCGGTAACCGACCCGGACAACGCCGTGGCCTACGAGCCCGAGCGCGAATCCGTGACGGTGGCGCCGGGGCAAACGGTTTCCATCGGCATCCCGGTCACGCCCAAACGCCGCAAACTGATTGGGAGCGTTCAGCTCCACTCGCTCACTATAACGGCCCGCTCCACCACCCAACCGGCGGTAGGGGCGAACACCCAGGCCACGCTGGAGCAGCGCGGGGTTATCTCCCCCAGCTGGCTGGTGGGCATGATCGCTTTGCTCTTGCTAGTGGTGGGTTGGATTGCGATGATGCCGAAAGCGCCGCGCCTGATTTCCAGCAAGATCGCCCCGGAATCTCTCAAGGTTGGCGAGGTGGTGAACCTCGAGTGGACGGCAAGTGACGCGGAGAGTGTGCGCCTGCAGATTGGCAGCCAGAACGTGGACGAGAAGCTGGCGGCGCGCGACGTTTACACCTGGACGCCCACCGAACCCGGCCAATACGTGGTGACCATCACCCCGGTGCGGAACAACTGGAACGGGACGCCGGTGGTACGCACGATCACGGTTTTGGAGCCGGAGCGAGTGCCGGAGCCTGAGATTCTGGCCTTTGATATTGAGCCCAGGCGCGCCCGTATTGGCGAAACCCTGCAAGTGCGCTACCGCCTGAGTGACTCGGTGGTGAAGGCTTCGCTCTCGCCGATTGGTCGCGATCTGAACCCGCGCCTCGATGGCGTGCAGATCCCAGCAGACGGAAGCCCGGGCCGGGTGACGTACCGCCTGGTGGTGGAAAACGCCGAAGGCAAGATGGCCTCGCAATCGGTGGACGTGGAGCTGTATGAAGGCACCGACGCGACGATTGTGGCGTTCCAGGCCAGTGCCACCGAAGTGGACTTGGGCTTGCCCGTCAAGCTGGAGTGGACCGTGACCGGCGCCGTGCGTGTGGAACTGGCTATCGGCAACGAAAAGCAGGCCGTGGACACCAACAACGGCTCGGTGGAGATTAACCTCCCGGCCACGACCAAGGTGACGCTGACCGCGATTGATGCCAACGGACGATCGGCCACCAAGACCTTGACCATCACGGTGAAGGACCCCAACGAAGTGCCGCCGGTGGATGAAGACAATCCCCCGGCCACCACGGGCACCACGGCGGGCGGCGGACGTCCCCCCACCACGGGCGGGGCCACCGGGGGTAACCCGGGTGGCGGCACCGCCGGGAATGCGGGCGAAAGGACCCGGACCGACGCGCCCAACCGGTAAGACCATGAGCAATGCCACGCGCCTTGCTCTCCGTCACCGATAAGTCCGGGCTCACCGAACTTGCCCAAGCCCTGGTGGAGCATGGCTACACCCTGCTCAGCACAGGCGGGACGGCGCGCACCCTGCGCGAAGCCGGGTTGGCGGTGACCGACGTGAGCGAGGTCACGGGGTTCCCGGAGATCATGGATGGCCGGGTGAAGACTCTGCACCCGAACATTCACGGTGGCTTGCTGGCGGACCGAAGCAACCCGGCCCACCAGGCGGCCTTGGCCGAGCACGGGATTGATAACATCGAGATTCTGGTGGTGAATCTCTACGAATTCGAGAAGACCGTGCAGGGCGGCGCGGACCTCCCGACCGTCATCGAGAACATTGATATCGGCGGGCCGGCGATGCTGCGAGCGGCCGCCAAGAACCACGGCAGCGTGCTGGTGGTGACAAACCCGGCGCAATACGCGGATGTGGTGAAGGCCGTAGCGGGCGGCACGGTGGCGGACTTGCGCGCCCCTTACGCCGCGCTAGCTTTTGCCCACACGGCGACCTACGATGCGCTCATCAGCCGCTATCTGCGCCAAGCCACCGGCCAGGCAGAACTGGGTGACACTCTCACCGTGACCGGGCGACGGCAACTGGCCTTGCGCTACGGCGAGAACCCGCACCAAGCCGCGGCGCTCTATGCCGACCCCCTGGGCGCCCCCGGCATTGCGCAGGCGGTGCAGCATAGCGGCAAGGAGCTGAGCTACAACAACATTCTGGATGCCGATGCCGCCTGGGGGCTGGTGATGGATCTTCCGGCGGGCAGCATGGCCATCATCAAGCACGGGAACCCGTGCGGGGCGGCCACGGGAGCCACGGGGGCGGAAGCCTACGACCGTGCCCGGGCCAGCGACCCGATTTCCGCCTTCGGGGGCATCGCGGCCTACCACGGCCACTTAGATGTCGCGACGGCGAAGGCCATGACGGCCAAGGGCAACTTCCTTGAGGTGATTCTGGCCCTGGGTTACGAAGACGAAGCTCTGGACCTGATTGCCAATCGTAGCGGCTGGGGGGCGGATGTGCGGGTGCTGACGGTGCCCGCCCCGAGCGCCAACGGCGGGCTGAGCCTGCGCACGGTGAGCGGCGGATTCTTGGCGCAAAGTACGGACACGAAGGGCGAGGAAGCGGACTGGCGCGTGGCCACCGACCGGCAGCCCACCGAAGCCGAATGGGAAGCCCTGCGCATGGCCTGGCGCATCGTCCCGCACGTCAAGAGCAACGGCATTGTGATTGCCGGGCCGGAAGGCTTGCGCGGCGTGGGGGCCGGGCAGATGAACCGCGTGCAAAGCGTGCGCCTCTCCATTGAGCAGGCGGGCGAGGGCACTCACGGGGCGGCGCTAGCCAGTGACGCGTTCTTCCCCTTCCCGGATAGCATCGAAACCGCCCATGCGGCGGGGGTCACGGCGGTGATCCAACCGGGGGGCAGCAAGAAGGACGGGGACGTCATCGCCAAGGCCAACGAATTGGGAATTGCGATGATTCTCACTGGGCGGCGACATTTCCGTCACTAATACCGGTACACTAGACGGACTGAGAGGTTTGTATGGCCGTTAAGAACCAGAATGACCTGATTGTGTCCGTCACTGCCGGCGTGCTTGCGCTTGGCACGGCCGCCGCTTTCTATTTTACGAAGCCCGAACCGGAAGTAAAGCCGAACCCGGCTCCGGTCGTTGTCAACGCGGCCGAGATCAAAGCGGCGAGCGTGGTTTACACCAACAGCATTTCCCCGAACGGCTCCAACGGCGCCGCCGCGGGGGGCGGGGCTCCGCGCAGTGGCTTTGGCGGCGGTGCGGCTCCCGCGGGTGCAGCTCCGGCTGGGGCCGGCGGTGGTCAAGCTCGCCAGCGCCCGGGTCTGAGCGCCACGTCGGGCGGCTAATTTTCATCTAGGCTAGGCCTCCGGAACCCGTTGGGAGACCAACGGGTTCCGTTTCTGTCTCAAGTCGTCCATACTGAACGTAACAAACCCTTGTCACTTTGGCGCCTCCTTACGCAACGTTTTTCGCGGGATATCGGAATTGATCTCGGTACCGCGAACACGCTTGTGTTTATGGGGGGGCGAGGGATTCTGCTCCGCGAACCCAGTGTGGTGGCGGTCAACAAAGACACCGGCGAAGTGATTGCCGTGGGTACCGAGGCCAAGCGGATGCTGGGCCGCACCCCCGCGAACATCGTGGCCGCCCGCCCGCTCAAGGACGGAGTCATTGCCGACTTTCTGCAAACGCAGAAGATGATTGACGGCTTCATCAAGCGCGCCAAGACGGGGACGGTGCTGCGGATGACGGTCGTGGTGGGAATCCCGAGCGGCGTGACCGAAGTCGAGCGCGACGCGGTGCTGGACGCGTGCCGCCAAGCCGGTGCCAACGAAGCCTTCGTCATCGAAGAACCAATGGCCGCCGCCATGGGAGCGGGCCTGCCGATTGAGGAGCCGATTGGCTCGATGATTGTGGACATCGGCGGGGGCACCACCGAGGTCGCTGTGATTTCATTGGCGGGGATCGTGCACTCCGAATCCGTGCGTACCGCCGGCGATGAGATTGACGATGCCATCACGGCCTATGTGCGCCGCGCCTACAACCTGACCATTGGGGAGCGCACCGCCGAGCAGATCAAGATCGAGATCGGGAGCGCCGCCCCGCTCGAGCAAGAGCTGGAAATGGAGATCCGGGGGCGCGACTTGCTCAGTGGCTTGCCCCGTAGTGCCGCGGTGACGAGCGAAGAGATCCGCCAGGCGATTGCCGACCCTGTGCGCGAGATCGTGGAAGCCGTTAAGACGACCTTGGAGGCGACGCCGCCCGAACTTGCCGCCGACTGTATGAACAACGGGATTGTGCTGGCGGGCGGGGGAGCCCTGCTCCGTGGCCTCGACCGGCTGCTGACTCAAGAAACGGGAATGCCCGTTCACATCGCGGATAATCCGTTGGACTGCGTTGCGATTGGCACGGGGCGAATGCTGGAAGAGCTCTCGAATCCGAATCTGCGACGTATGCTCGAACGGATGTCACGCGGGTGAAAAAGCGCCGCCGCCTTAGCCCGGATACCGTCTGGTTGATCCTTGCCCTGGTGATGGGGCTGGCCCTGGGGCGCATGCAAACCATAGCCCGAGGCAACCAATCTGTTGACCCCCTCACCCGCACGGTACGCACCGTTTACCTGCCCTTAGGGACGGGTTTGCGCCCGATGATTGAAGGGCCGGGGATGTTCTTCAGCGGCATCGGGTCGGCTGGCGCGGTCGCCCAGCAGCGACAAACCATTGCGCAACTCAAGTCGGCCATGGAACTCTATGCCGCCGAGGCCGCCGAGTGGCAGCGTAGCTACGAGTCGCTGGCCAAGCAGCAACAGGGGCCGAACTACGGGCGCATCCGGGTACCCGCCCAGATTCTGTTGTATGCGCCTTACCGCGCCACCATCACCCTTAGCAAGGGGAGCAATGATGGCATCGAGGTTGGCCAGGGAGTGGTGGCCGATGGAGGCCTGCTGGCCGTGGTGACCCAAGTGGATGCGGCGCGGTGCCAAGCGGCGCTCATCACCAGCAGTAGTCAGGCCGTGGGCGCAGCCTTACGAACGGAACCTCCCGCTGTGGGCCTGGTACGCGGCGAGTCTTCGCAGCGTTTGATTTTTGAATACACCCAGCCGGTGGCGATCAAGCCGGGCTCAGTGATTGTGACTTCAGGATTCTCGGAGCACATCCCGCCGGGGGTGCCGATCGGGTTTGTGACCGAATCGAACAAGGACCGTGACTTTGGCTCGTTGCGCGCGTTCTTGGTGCCCCGTGCCAAGGTGGACCGCGTCCGGGAGGCTTGGATCCTCAAATGAACCCGAACATGGGCTGGGTGCTGCACGGCATCATGTGGTTCTTGGCGGGCCTGCTTATGGTGGCGTGGCCGGGAGGTGCGCTTCTGCCGGGGGGTCTGGCCGATCCGCTCTTGGTGCTCACGCTCCTCATTGCCACGTTCTGCCGGCCAGGCCACGCGGCCCTGTGGGGGCTGGCCAGTGGCGTGATTGCCGGGGGGATATCGGGTGGCGATATGGCCGGTCTTTGCCTGAGCCGGATTGTTCTGGCGTTTGCCCTCTCGATGATTGCCCAGCGGGATACAGCCCTGAACAAGGTTCAGCGGAGCCTGCTTGTAGGTACGGCGGCCCTGCTGGCCTCCATTCTTCTTATCCTAGTCTCCCCACCGGCAGAACTTGGTCGTGTTTTTCAGGCTACACTCTTGGCGGCCTTGATCAATGTTGCTCTGGCGTTTGGGTTCACCCATATCCTGCAATATTGGTTTGTGCGTCGGGTGTTCTAAAACGACATGAGCGGTCATCGCGTTCTCCAAATGGCGCGCCAGCAATTGGCGATGGCGTCCCAGTATCTCAACTTGGATGAGGGCCTGCACCAGGTTCTCGCCCACCCCGTCCGACAGGTCATCACGGCGTTCCCGGTGGTGATGGACAGTGGCGAAGTTCGAGTTTTCGAAGGCTATCGGGTGCAGCACAACCTGAGCCGAGGCCCCACGAAGGGGGGCATTCGCTACCACCCCGAGGTGGACGTGGAAGAAGTCACGGCCCTCGCCATGTGGATGACGTGGAAGTGTGCCGTCGTCAACA
Organism: uncultured Chthonomonas sp.; assembly: GCA_964509165.1. Lineage (GTDB taxonomy): Bacteria > Armatimonadota > Fimbriimonadia > Fimbriimonadales > Fimbriimonadaceae > JAHBTC01. The sequence goes on from CAZDWU010000062.1 coordinate 11,373, forward strand.
TCCCCTACGGCGGGGCGAAGGGGGCGGTCAAGGTCAACACCAAGCGCCTCAGCAAGCGTGAGCTCGAGAAGCTGACGCGCCGCTATTCGACTTCGATCAACAACATCATGGGCGAGCGGAGCGACATCCCCGCCCCCGATATCGGCACGAACGCCGAAGTGATGGGCTGGATCATGGACACCTATTCCATGCAGGCCGGTTACACCGTCCCGGGCGTGGTGACGGGTAAGCCGCTGGAACTGGGCGGTTCGGAAGGCCGTGTGGAAGCCACCGGCCGGGGCGTTGTCGTCACCGCCGCTGAGGGCTGCAAGAGCCTCGGCACCAGCCTCAATGGAGCTAAGGTGGTTGTGCAGGGCTTCGGGAACGTGGGTTCCGTGGCCGCGCGCCTCGCCGAGCAAGAGGGGGCCGTCGTGGTCGCGGTCAGCGACGCGGTGGGCGGTATCTACAACCCGAAGGGCTTGCCGATCAACGAGCTGTACCACCGGTACAGCGGCGTGGAAGGCGGGGTGCGCAACTACACCGAGTGCGAGCAGATCACCAACGAGCAACTGCTGGAACTGGACTGCGACGTGCTGATGCCGTCCGCCATCCAAGAACAGATCACCGTGGCCAATGCCGACAAGATCAAGGCGAAGCTGGTGGTGGAAGGCGCGAACGGCCCGACTACCCCGGAAGCGGACAAGATCCTGTACGACAAGGGCATTCTGGTCATCCCCGACATCCTGGCCAACGCCGGGGGCGTGGTCACCAGCTACTTCGAGTGGGTGCAAGACCTGCAGAACTACTTCTGGGAAGAAGAGCAGGTCAACGATCGCCTCAGCAACATCATGCGGCGCAGCTATCACGCGGTGTACGACACGATGACCAAGCACAACGTGGACATGCGCACCGCCGCCATGATCATCGCGGTGCAACGCGTGGCCGAAGCCACTACCATGCGCGGCATCTTCCCCTAAGGGGTCGAGGTCACAAGGTCAGCCCGGTGCTTCTATGGAGCGCCGGGCTTTTCTTTTGCCCGCGCGGCGCGTGGTAAAACGCCATCGTCATGTCCGCGCCATTGGCTCCGTCGCAGCTGTTCCTTCTCAAGCGGCAAGTCTTCAAGTTGATCGGGTCGAACTTCCGTATCTATGATTCGGGCGG
>CAZDWU010000063.1:0-4299 GCA_964509165.1 uncultured Chthonomonas sp.
CCACCAGCCCGCCGCCCGTGATGTGGGCCAGGCCCTTGATGTGGCCTTCGCGCACTAACGGCAGCAAAGAGGCTGCGTAGCATCGGTGCGGGGCCAGCAGGGCTTCGCCCACCGTTTCTCCCATCCCCCCGGGCAGGGCGTCGCGCACTGAGAGCGATTGCACATCAAAGAACGCGCGGCGGGCCATGGAATAGCCGTTGGTGTGCAGGCCGCTGCTGGCCAGGCCGATCAGAACGTCGCCCGAGTCAATCCCCGCCGAGGGCAGCCGCTGGGCGTCGTCCACAATGCCAACAATCGCGCCCACCACGTCCACTTCGTCGTCGTTGTAAACCCCCGGCATTTCGGCGGTTTCGCCGCCAATGAGCGCGCAACCCTGGGCCGCACACGCCGCCGCCGCCCCGGCCACCACTTGCTGGAAGGCCTCGGGCTGCAGCCGCGCACACCCAAAGTAATCGAGGAAGAAGAGCGGGCGCGCCCCTTGGCAAAGGATGTCGTTGATGCAGTGATTGACAATGTCGTGGCCAATGCCAGAGTAATCGCCGACCATGGCCGCGATCTTGGTTTTGGTGCCCACCCCGTCAATGCTGGAGACCAGCACCGGCCGCTCCATCTCTGGGAAGCGCGCATCAAAGAGCGCCCCGAACGAGCCAATGCCGCCAATCACACGGTCGTTGTGGCTGGCACGGATGGCGTCCCCGACGTTCTTTAGGGCGGTGGTCGCCGCGTCAATATCTACGCCCGCCTGGGCGTACGTCATCGATTCATCTGCCATCAGACGGGACGTTACCCCCCAGCGGCCCCTGTGCCAACGGGTACAACGGAGGGCACGAGTCGGTAGCTCAGTAGGTAGAGCAGCGGCCTTTTAAGCCGCGGGTCCTGGGTTCGAGCCCCAGCCGGCTCACTCGCTTTTTTCTTCCGCATTCTCCCCGTCAGCGGGTTCTTCAGCGGGTTCATCCGTGGCTTCGGTCGCGTCCTCTTCGGTGCTCTCTTCATCGGCAGTTGTAGCCGCGTCGGCCAATTCAAACGCCACTTGCGCCTGGCCAAACGAGATGTGGTCGCCGTCCGCGAGGCTCATGGAGGTGTCAGGGTCCAGGCGCACCCACTCGCCTTGCTGTTTCATCCAGGTGCCGTTGCTGCTGCCCAGGTCTTGCACCGTCCAGCCGTGGTCGCCGAATTCAATGCGCGCGTGCTTGCGGCTGACGTAGCTACCGTCCGGGAGGCCACCCAGGTCCACGCCGATGGGGCCGGAATCCGGATCAAAGCGACCCACCACGGTGGGCGGATCGAGCGGGAAGACTCCGTCGCTTCCGTCAGCGGGGCGCAGGGCCCTCAAGCGCGCAGCAGGGGATTGGCTCATCTTAGGTCCTTCGATTGGCGACGAATCCGGCCAGCGAACTCGCCACGAGTGCAGGCACGAGAGTACCTAAACCGACTGCCTCCGAACCAAGTTGCACGGTGACGTACGGATCGCCTTTCATCTGGCCGAAGATGAGCAGGCCGAAGCCCACTACGGAACCGGCGATGAGAGCGGCCAGTTGGGCGCGCCCTGTCCAGGCCTGCGGCCGCAGGTAGGCCAGCGCGGTGGGCACCAGGAGCGCCCCCACGATGGCACCCGCCCACAGGTACCAAATGGCGACCACGCTCTGGAGTGAGGCGGCCAGCGCCGCCGCCGCCACCAGCGCCAAGATCACGCCCGCGCGCATCCACTTGACTTGGGTGGCGTCGTCTTCCGTTTGCCTGAACTTGGCGACGAGGTCGCGGCCAAGGCTCGATCCGCTCACCAGGGCGTAGCCGACCCCCGCCGAAAGGATGGTGCCCGCCATACCGACGACGAACATGCCGCGCCAGCCGGGTTCCAGCCCGCTGTTGGCCAGGAGGGGGAACAGCATGAGGCCGGAGACGGATTCTGGATCTGGAAGACTGGCTTGGAGTGAGACAGCATAGAGGGCGCTTGAAATCGAAAGGAAGTCGAAAAGGATCCAACACCACACACTCAGATAAACGCCTTGCTGAGAAATGTTGGGGTCGCGGGCACTGGCGACTCGCTGGTGAAAACCGGGGTCAGCAAATGTCCAAGCCCCTAACAAGAAGAAACCGAGAATTCCGATTGGACCCTGGTTACCGCTTAACCCTCCTGGAGTCTTCATAGCTTCAATGAGAGAAAAGCTGACAAGTCCAATACGCGCCGCCTCCGCAAACGCAATCCCAAACCCCGTAAACATCAACACGAAGGCCAGCAGCGACACCCGCACGTCGGCCATCAGGCCGCCTTTGTACGTCAGCGCCCCCACGATCAGCGTACAAACCAAAATCGCCGGCACCAACCCTCCGCCGAAGATCGCCACCATCAGCACCGCCAGCATGAGAATATGCGCCGCCGGAATCCCGAGCAAAAAGAGCAACCCCCCGGCCATCACCGCCGGGCCGCGCCCGCCCGTCGCTAGCAATCGGTCCGGGATGCTAAGCGCATCTTCCGTGCGCACCCGCCGCGCCATATAGGCCGCGTAAAGCGCGCCAAAGACGTAGTACGGCACCCCGATGAGCAGCCACGTCCCCACGCCGTAGAACGAAACCGACTCCGCGATGCCCAGGATGCCGCCGTACCAGGTGCACACCAGCGTGGCCACAAACGCAGGCAATGTGAGTAGCCGCCCGGCCGAAAGAAACCCGAGCACCCCCGAACCGGCTCGCGCCGAGAACCCCAGGGCCAGCACCGCCACCACAAAGAGGCCAATGATGATCTGGTCGGGCAGGGTTAGTTGGATTCGTACGACGTCCACGGGGCATCACCTTCGCGCGACCAGCTCAAATGCGCCAGCCCGGACTCCATTGTGACCCGCACCGGTCCCGTCACCTGGTTGCTGAGGGACCCGAGTCCATCGGGGTTCATGGTGGCCCCGGCCAGCGGCCAGGCGGTGCCGCTCAGGGTGACGCCCCGGCACTCAGCCAGCGGCAAGAGCGAAAGTTTTCGGCCTGCGGGGATGTCCAGGGCGATCTCCTCGCCGCCGCGCACCAACCGCCCGGCAAAGCGCCGATAAATCAAGTTCACCGGGTAGCCCGCGCGGGCCACGCTGTGCAGAGTCCCCAGTACGTGGCCGGGGTCGTCACCTTCCAGCCCCATCAGAGCCAGCCGGGCATGGCCATCGGTGGCGGCCAGGGCCAGCATTTTGTCGGCGTCCGAGGAGTTCTGGTCGGGCACCTGGATGCACCGTAAATGTGCGGGGGGATCGGGCCAGGAGTCAAAGTCGCCGACCAGGGTAGGTCGGAAGCCTAATTCCACCAGCCGAAGGCCCGCCGAATCGGCCGCGTAAAGCGCATCGGCCCCCCGCGCCCAACGTTCAAGTTCGGCCAACGAAAGGTCCCCACCCGCCAGCAATCCCAGCACCCGGCTCATTCCTGCTCATTTTGGTGTCATGAGTTCGGATGAAACCGGGCACTGGTCATTTCTTGTGGTGTTTAGGTCAATTCTCACGAACTTGCACGCCTTCGCTTCACTTCAAGAGAACTTGCGAATCTTCGCGAAAATTGCGGTGATTCGTGAATCGTTTGGGTGCTATAGTCCGTCTGTGGTCGCCCGAGTGGGGCGGCTTTGACGCGAGAAATGTCGGACCAGTATTCCTTCGAAGACCAAGGCGATGTCGTCGCTCTCCGCACTGCTTGGCAACAGGTGATGGGCCATGCCCGCAGTGCCTACGGGGAAGTTTCGATCAAGCGATTTTTGGGGTCTCTGGAGCCGGTTCAGTTTGAGGGCGGCGTGGCCCGATTCCGCGCCAGCAGCCTCTTCGTGGCGGAGTGGGTGCGCGAGAAGTACGGACGCGACCTGGATGCCTGGATGAGCGAGGCCCTGGAGACGCCGGTGCGCATCGAGATCGAGGCCGAGATCCGGGATACGCCCCGCGTGGGAGTGGCTACGGCCACTGCGACGATCCGCAAGGATGTCTCCACCACCGAAGCTCCGCGCTTCCAGCGCGACCTCCGCTACCGATTCGACAACTTCATCGGCGGCAGCAACAACCAGCTCGCCCTCGCCGGTGCCAAGAATGTGGCCTCCGAGCCCGGCCGCCGCTTCAACCCTCTTTTCATTTATGGCCCCAGCGGTTTGGGCAAAACCCACCTACTGCACGCGATCGCCAACGAAGTGTTGGACCGCGACCCGCGCTTCCCGGTGCTTTACATCAACGCGCAGTCGTTCCTCGAGCAGTTCGTCCATGCCCTGCAGCACGGGCGGGTAGATGCCTTCCGCCGCTCCCACCGCAATGTGGGCATGTGGCTGCTGGATGACATCCAGCTCATCATGGG
>CAZDWU010000063.1:4399-12417 GCA_964509165.1 uncultured Chthonomonas sp.
GGCAGTGTGCGCCGCCTGGAAGGCGCACTCATCACCGCGCAAGCCGAAGCCATGGCGCAAGAAAACGTCATCACGCAGTTGATGGCCGAGCGGGCCGTACAGGCCGTGCGCGGCACCCTGGGCGGTGTCCCCCGGGTGGACCAGATTCTGGAGCTTGTCAGCGACTTCTTTGAGGTGAGTGTGGAAGAACTCAAGGGCCCCAGCCGCCGGGCGCATATTGCGCAGGCGCGCCACGTGGCGATCTTCCTCATCAAGCAGATCACCAACGGTTCGTGGAAGCAGATCGGGGTGCAAATGGGACACCGCGACCACACGACGGTGCTGCACGGGTTCCGCAAGATTCACACGCAGATGGATAAGGATCGTGACCTCAACGACACGATCAACAAGCTCATGTCCCGCGCCAACACGCTCTAACGCCGCATGATCCTTGCCCACCTGACCTGGCCCGAAATCGAGGCGCTGGACCGCAACATCCCGGTGCTCATTCCCACCGGCGCGATTGAGCAACACGGCGCGCACCTGCCGCTCATCACCGATACGTTGGTGGTGACCCGAGTGGCGGAAGCCGTCGAAAAGGCTCTCCCCGGGGATGTTCTGGTTACGCCCACGATCTGGCATGGGGCCAGCCACCACCATTTGCCGTTTGCCGGCACGCTTTCGGCCGCGATGGGCACCTACCAAACCACGCTGACCGACGTGGTGGAGGCGATGGTCGGCCATGGGTTCCACAAGTTCCTGGTCATCAACGGCCACGGGGGCAACATCGACCCCAACAAGGTGACTCTGCGCGCTCTCAAGGCCGCTCGCCCCAACCTATTCCTCGCCCACGCCACCTACATTGACTTTTGGCCGCAGGCGCTCCTCGATGAATGCCTCACGGGTCGCATCAAAGGAATTCGCCACGCCTGCGAGGCCGAAACGAGCCTGATGATGCACCTCGCCCCCGAGCTGGTGCGAGCCGATAAGCTGCGAGACGATGGTCTGGAACCGGACGGTGGATTCCTCGGCGCGATTGCGAACTTTGATGAAGTTACCGAGAACGGTAGCTTCGGCGAAGCCACCCGGGGCACCGCCGCCACGGGGCAAAAGCTCTTTGATTCCGCCGTGGCCGGGGCCACCGAGTGGGTGCGTCAAGCCCGCGCCGGTGTGTCCTTCGTTTCGCTTTAATGTGAGGTTTAGGTACAGTCGCAACATGCGACTGGCTACGCTTGCCGTCATCTCTGTCCTCTCCGTCTCTGCGTTTGCGCAAAACAACGTCGGTTTCAAGGTTGGTGGCTACTTCCCCACGGATAGCACCGTCAAGAACGCCTTGGGTGACACCTGGCTTTCCTACGGTCTTTCCTTGGGAGCGGTTGAGCAAGCCGCAGGTCGCCGCATGGGCGCGGATATCGAGTTCGTTTCCCGCGAGAGCAGCGGCAACCGCCTGTTCATGGGCACTCTCAGCTACGGCCTGTTCCAGCCGTTCGGCAATAGCTGGGCACGTGGCCAGCGCGCCAGCGGCACCGCGCCGTACTTTGCCGTGCGCGGCGGCCTCACCTATGCGGACTACCGCATTGGCGCCGTGGATGCCAGCCCGGTGCTGCTGAACGCCAATGCCGAACTGGGTGTCACGTTTGCGAAGAATCTGAACCTCTCTCTCCGGTACGACCTGATGACCGAAACGCGCGGCTTTAACTTTAGCGGCGCCACCATCGGGCTCCGGTACTCGGTCGTCTCCTTCTAAACACGCATGAATCCGGGATTGACGCAAGAACAGAAGGAAAAGGCCTTTCTGGTTTTCGTCAATCCCGATGATGCGGATGATCGTCTGGTCGAGGAAGAACTCGAAGGGCTCGTCGAAGCCGCCGAAGGCGACGTGGCGGGATGGACTCGCCAGCGCATTGAGCGCCCCTACAAAGCCACCTACCTGGGCAAAGGGAAGGTAGAAGAGGTCACGGCCGCCGCTGCCGAACTGGAAGCCGACTTCATCGTGGTGGACTGCGAACTGAGCGGGATTCAGATTCGCAACTTGGAAGAAGCCACCGAGCGCCGGGTCATTGACCGCACCTCGCTCATTCTCGATATCTTTGCGCGGCGTGCCCGCACCCGGGAAGGGCAGTTACAGGTGGAATACGCCCAGCTCAACTACCGCTTACCCCGGCTGATGAGCGTTTACACCAAGTTCGAACGCCAACGCGGGGGCATTGGGATGCGCGGCCCGGGGGAAACCAAGCTCGAATCCGACCGCCGAATGATCCAAGACCGGTTGGCGTACCTCAAGCGCGAGATTGATGGAGTCCGCCGCCACCGCGAGGTGCAACGATCGGGCCGGGCGCGGCAAGATCACCCTTCGGTGTCCCTCGTCGGCTACACCTCGGCGGGCAAGAGCACGCTAATGAACGCGATGTGCGGCACCGACCTGCTGGCCGATGCCATGCCGTTTGCCACGCTGGACCCCACCACGCGCCAGGTCAATTTTGCCGACGGGTACTCGTTCTTCCTTACCGACACCGTCGGGTTCATCCGGCAGTTGCCGACCTTCCTGGTGGCCGCTTTCCGCGCCACGCTAGAAGAAGTGAAGCAGGCCGACCTGCTTTTGCACATCATTGACCTCGCCGACCCGGCCTGGGAAACCCACCGCGACACGGTTCTGGACACGCTGAAGCAACTCGACGCCGACGAGGTGCCGCGCCTAACGGTGTTCAACAAGATTGACCAAGTCGACCGCAGCGAGGTCACCCGGGCGGTGGCCGAGTGGGCGCCGGCGGTGGCGGTCTCGGCCCTTAAGGGTGAGGGTTTGGAGGAGCTGCAGCACCGGATTCTGGAGGCTCTGCGCTCCCGGCTCACGCGCATCACGGCGTTGCTTCCCTACGACCAAACGGGGCTGGTGGAAGGGTGCTATCGCCACGGGCAGGTGAAGACGCTGGACTACCGCGACGATGGAATCTACATCGAAGCCGAGCTGGATGCCGCCCATTCCGCCCGCGTGCGGCCCTACGCCGTGGCCGAAGAGGAATGACGCGCCGCGAGTGGCTGGCGGCCGCCGAGGCGCAATTGGCATCGGCCGGAGTGGACGCCGCGCGTCTTGAGGCGCAGGTGCTCTTGGCCCACCACCTTGGGGTAACGCGCGCTTCGCTTTTGGCGAACCTGGATGAACCCGGCGAAGCGGATAATCTGCTGGCGCAACGCTTGAACGGAGAGCCGCTGGCCTACATCACGGGGGTGCGCGAGTTCTACGGGCGCATGTTTCGGGTCGGGCCGGGGGCCCTCATCCCGCGTCACGAGACGGAGACCCTCATCAACGAAGCCCTCAAACTCAACTGGCGCACCGCGCTAGATGTGGGCACCGGTTCCGGTTGTCTCGCTCTGACCTTGGCCGCCGAGCGCCCCGGCTCTGAAGTGCATGGGCTCGATGTTTCCGAAGATGCCCTAGCCTGGGCCAAAAAGAACGACGCCGAACTCAATCCCGGCGGAGAGCGAGTCACCTGGCACCATGCGGACGCCTTCCGCTGGCACCCCGCCGAGCCCTTTGACTTGATCGTCTCGAACCCGCCCTATATCGCCCCGACCGAGCCCCTACCCACCGAAATTCACGATCACGAGCCGCATCTCGCCTTGTATTCGGGCGAGGACGGCCTGGATTTCTATCGCATGCTGGCCCGCCGCGCCCCCGAATGGCTGAACCCCGGTGGGTGCCTGCTCGTGGAGATTGGTGACGGACGCCTAAGGGACGGGCAAGAAGTTTGGGACCACGAAGGCTGGACCACCGAGGGCGTCATCCCGGATCTGGATGGACGCCCCCGCGTGTGGGTTCTCACCCGTTAGGATTTCTTCAGCGTGACCGCCGCAAAGCCTTCCGTTTGCTGCGGCACCATCGTCTTCCGGTCTTCGCCGACCTTCATGGCCAGCGGCTTCGCCATGTCGGCCCCGCCGGGGGATTTCTCGACGGGCTGATTCATCAGGGTGCGGTGAGTCATCACCACGGTGCCATCCTTCAGCTCCCACACGCCCGTAAGGGGTACATCCATGGGGCCAAGCTTCATGCTGTAACTGAAGGTTTTGGCTTCGTCGAAGGAGATCGAAATCGGAATCTTGTCCTGCGCGCCCAGCAAAGCGGCGGCGGCCGGCGGCACCTTGGCGGTGGCCATCACCTGTTTCACATCCACCTCACCGTTCCAGGTGCCGACGATATCCTTTTCGCTGAGAGGAGACGTGCAACCCATCAGGGCCGGGACAACTGCGAGGGGGAATAACCAAGCCGCGCGCTTCACTTTTCTTGCAACGCTGGGGAGTCGGTTTTGGTTTCCGCCCGCTTGTAAACCATGACACCCGTCCCCTGCTTGGTGGCTTCGCGCATGGTCAGGGTGTCGGCCTTGGCGTCGAATTCCAGCACGTAGGGGTTCGTCAAAGAGTCATCGCGCTTGCGGTCCGCCTCGGTGATCTCCTTGCCCAGCACCTTGGTGGGGGTGAGGGTGACGGTGGTACCGCTTTGCTTCCACTGGCCCTCAAGGGGGAAGATAGCGAGGTTCATCCGGTAGGTGCCGTCGCTCTTCAGTTCCAGAGCATTGGTGCCCGCGCCCAGCAGGTTGGCGGCGGCGGCTTCAGCGTCGGTCGAGTTCTCGTTGCGCTCCAGCGTAAATGACCCCATCCAGCGGCCAGTCAGGTCGGCTTGAGGGGCAGCGGGCTGGCAACCCGCGCCGATGACCACCGCCACCAGAGCGAGGGCGACACCAAAGTGAACCTTCATGGCTCAAGGTTACTTGGTTTGGGGGACTGACGTTGCGGGCCACCGGGTTTCGGCCCGCCGAGAGGCCAAGGCGCGCGGGAAGGGGGCCGGTACACTGCCACCCACGTTATGGACTACCGCCGCACTTATCTGCGCGACCTCATGCAGGCTCAGCCGGGAGGTCACGTTTCGGCTTACGGGTGGGTCAAGACCCGCCGGGACAGCAAGGGAGTTTCGTTTGTCGCCCTGAATGACGGGTCGTGCATGGCGGATTTTCAGGTGGTGGTGGATGCGGGCACGTTCGATGGAGCGGACTGGGATGCCGTGACCACGGGCGCATGCGTCCGGTTTTATGGCGAACTCGTGGCCAGCCCGGGGGCGGGGCAAGCCGTAGAACTGAAGGCCACGGCGATGGAGCTTTACGGCGGTGCGGATGCCTCCACCTACCCGTTGCAGAAGAAGGGCGCAACCATGGAATTCCTGCGCGAAATCGCCCACCTGCGTGTGCGCGGCAACACCTTCGGCGCCGTCAACCGAGTTCGAAACCGCGCCAGCTACGCGGTGCACCGCTTCTTCCAAGAGCGTGGGTTCCAGTGGATCAACACGCCAATCATCACCGCTAGTGACTGTGAGGGCGCGGGGGCGATGTTCGCCGTTACGACCTTGCTGGAAGCCCCCGAACCGGGGCAAGAAGCCAAGTTCAAACTGGCCAGCCAAGACCCGGCCGATGACTTCTTCGGCAAGCCGGCCTACCTCACGGTGAGCGGACAACTGAACGTGGAAACCCTGGCGATGGGCCTGACCAACGTCTACACCTTCGGGCCGACGTTCCGGGCGGAAAACAGCCACTCCACGCGCCACCTGGCCGAGTTCTGGATGATCGAGCCCGAGATGGCCTTCTGCGACCTGGAAGGCGACATGAACCTGGCCGAGGAGTTCGTCCGCGAAGTCATCAAGGACGTGATGGACCACTGCGAGGCGGACCTCGCATTTTTCAACCAGCGGATTGACAAGGAACTGCTGACGACGCTGAACCACGTCGTGAACTCGCCGTTCGAGCGCATGACTTACACCGAGGCCATCGCGGCGCTGGAAAAAAGCGGCCAAACGTGGCAATTCCCGGTGGCGTGGGGTTCGGACCTGCAGAGCGAGCACGAGCGCTGGCTGACCGAAGTGCACGTGGGGCGACCGGTGATCCTGACCGATTACCCGAAGGAGATCAAGGCGTTCTACATGCGGGCCAACGAAGATGGCAAGACGGTGCGCGCGATGGACGTCCTGGTGCCGCGCATCGGCGAGCTCATCGGTGGTAGCCAACGCGAAGAACGGTACGACGTGCTGGAGCAACGCATCAAGGAAGCAGGGCTGGACCCCGAGCCGTACTGGTGGTACATGGACCTGCGCAAGTACGGCAGCGCCCCGCACAGCGGCTTTGGCTTGGGCTTCGAGCGGCTGATTATGTACCTGACCGGGATGCAAAACATTCGCGACGTCATCCCGTTCCACCGCACGCCGGGGCAGGCCGCTTTCTAGGCTGGCCAGGGCCAGTCGGGGGAAGGGAGTAAACTGAGGGATATGTCCAAGGACGGGCGATTCTTGCGGTGGTTTGCCGCCATGGGGCTGGCGCTGATGGCTATGCTGGCCACGGCGCAGGTGACCACCGGCTCGGAGCAAACGGAGCCGACATCGCCGCATGTGCGGGTGGTCAGTGGCCCCGAGCTGCCCCAGCGGATCTTGCTTATCCCCGTGGACGACCGACCGGCCGTCACGCAGTTCCCGCAGATGATTGGGGCGATGGCGGGGGCGACCATCGAAACGCCGCCGCGCGAACTCATCGGACGCTTTACTCAGCCCGGCAAGCCCGAAGCGATCATGGCCTGGATGGGCAGCCAGAACCTCAAGGATTATGACGCGGTGGTGGTGAGCATGGACATGATCGCCTACGGAGGGCTCATTGCCAGCCGGGTCGAGCGCACCAGCTACAACCTGGCCATCCAGCGCATCCGCCAGTTCTGGGCGCTCCGCCGCACCGCTCCGCAGACCAAGTTCTACGGTTTCGGCGCGATCATGCGGGTGGCCCCCACCGGCACGCGCGAAAACCGAGACTGGCGCGACATCCTGGCCAAGTACGCGGAAGAAAAGGCCGATTACGGCCCCCAACCCACCGCCGCCCAGCGCAATCGTTTGCAAGATTTGGCCCGCCGGGTGCCCGCTGCCGATCTGGCAAGCTACGAGCGCGCGCGCGACCGCAACTTCCGGGTGAACCAAGAGCTCATCCGCATGCGGCAACAAAACGCGTTCACCTTCCTGCTTTTGGGCGAAGATGATAGCAAGCCCACCGGCCCACAAAAGATTGAACGCCAGCGCTACGCTGACATGGCCAAGAATCTGAATCTCAAGGAGGATCAGATGACGATGGCCGCCGGGATCGACCAAGTGGCTAACCTTTTGGTGAGCCGGGCGATGTCGGACTCGGTGGCGTGGGCACCCCGGGTGCGGGTGGTTTACGCGGATGAAGACGGACGTCGCACCATCGGCAACTACGAGAGCCTGCCAATCGAGGACAGCCTACAAAGCCAGCTTCGGGCCAGCGGTGCCACGGTGGCGGGGCCGAACGAGGAGTTTGATTACAGTCTGTACGTGAACACGCCGGACCCCGACCAGTATTCGCTGGATGCATTCCTGGGTTCATTGGAAAGCGAAGTGGACCAGGGATTCCCCGTGGCGGTGGCCGACACCAACCTGGGCAAAGGCGGCATTGCCGACCCCCGACTGTTTGACGTACTAACCAAAGAGGGCCGCAGTGCCCGCTTGTTGGCGTACGCCGGGTGGAACACCGCCGGCAACACCATGGGCACCACCATTCCCGCTGCCAACATCTATCTGCTGGCCCGGCGGCAGCGTGTGGAGCCGCTCGTGCGCGAAATTGGCCTGCGCACCTTCGTTCTACACCGTTTGGTGAACGACTTCGAGTATCACAACTTTGTGCGCCCGGTGGCGTATGCAATGATTGACGCCTTTCCCAACGCCAGCCGTGAGGAAACCTACGGCGATGAGTTTGACCAGGTGAATGCCACCGTTCAGCAAGACTTGGGTAAGCGCTTGGATGCGCGGTTTAAGAACCAGATGCTGGGGACCCGTTTCTTTGCCGGCAACCAACAGTACGAAGTGGTGGGGCTGGAAGATGTCGAAATCTCGCTCCCCTGGCCGCGCGCTTACGAAGTCCAGCTGGATTTCCGGCTGATTGTCCGCCCCGTCGCCCAGCCGTGACGGGATTCTTAGAGCTCGAAGGCACGCCGCTGCCGGTGGT
>CAZDWU010000064.1:0-6239 GCA_964509165.1 uncultured Chthonomonas sp.
GCAATCTCCCACAGGCCGTCGAGGCCAATCAATCCCTCCACGCGCAGCACGTCGCGCGGGTCCAGTTGCAGCCCCCGGCGCAGCACCTTGATCCAGGCTTCGGGCATGCCCTCCTCCACTTCCAGCAGCACCGGGTCGCCAAAACGGCGCTTCTGCAGGGTCTGCTCCACCATCGAGATGAGGTCGCTGGCTTCCAGCTCTCGGATTTCGATGTCCGCGTCGCGGATAACGCGGAAGCGGTAGCTCGCCCGGATTTCCATGCCCGGGAACAGCGAATCCAGGTGCTCGGCCAGCAGATCCTCCAGCCACACAAAGGTGCCCCGCAGCCCCGGCACCGGCACCAGGCGCGGCACCCCGTTGGGCACCTTCACGCGGGCCAGGCGCTCGCCACTTTCATCATTCAGCACCACCGCCAGGTTCAAACTGCGGTTGCTGAGGAACGGGAACGACGCATTCGGCCACAGCACCAGCGGCGTGCACAGCGGGAAGATTTCGCGCCGGAACCACTCCGCCAGCTTCTCCTGTACCGGTTCTTCCAGTTCGGTGGGGCGGCGTAGGCGGATACGGCTGCGCTCCAGGCTGGCCCGGAATCCTTCTTCCCACAGCTTCGCCGCGCGGTCCCGCAGTGGCTTCACGGCATCCAAAATCGCCTGGACCTGCTCCTCGGGGTTCAGGCCGTCCGGCGTTTCCTCGCTCAGCCCTTGCTCAATCTGTTCGAAGTAGCCCGACACCCGGACCATAAAGAACTCGTCCAGGTTGCTCTCAAAAATGGCGAGGTACTTCAGCCGCTCCAGCAGGGGGTGGCGGCGATTTTCGGCCTCGGCCAGCACCCGCTCGTTGAACCGCAGCCAGCTCAGCTCACGATTGATATAGGCCGGGTCTTGCCCGGCGGCTGCGGAGTCAATCGTCGCCTCGCTCATTCTCGTCTTCCTTACGTCAGCACCGGGGTCAGGCGTCCCTCAAGCATCTCCGCGATGGCCCCTTCGCGCACGCCGTAGGCGCTGACCTCCATGGTAGTGACCGAGAGCCGCTCCATCAACGACCGGAACAGCACCGCGCCCGGCAGGAGGGTTTCGGCCCGCTTGGGCTTCACTTGGTAGCGCTGGCTAATCAGGCTGGTGGTGAGGCGGCTGGTGTCCCACACCAAGTGGTCCAGTTCGCGCCAGTGCAGTTCGCGCTGACCGTCCGGGTGCATCGCCCGCCACAGGCCACGGGCCACCCCGCCGCAGCACAGCAGGCGCGGGGCAAACGCGGGCAGGTCCGCCCGGTCAAAGGCTTGCTGGATGGTGCGCTCGAGGTCCGAGAGCTGCGCCGGAGTGGACGGGATGGTGAGGTTCACCCGCGCCATCAGCGCCCCCGTGCCCAGCGGCAACGACCACTCTCGGCCCATGCCGGCCCCGTCGTATTCGGCCACCTGCAGGCTGCCACCACCGGCCTCGGCAAACACCGCCGGCATCACGGGGTCCGAATCCAGCAACGCCCCGCGCAGGCCCAGTTCAGCTTCGCGGCGCGGGTCAATGAGGTCGACCTGAATGCCCGTCTGCGCCTTGATCTGCGCCAAAAGATCATCGTGGTTGCGCGCCTTGCGCATGGCCTCGGTGCCAAAAACGTAGAGCCCATCCGCGCCCAGCCGCTTGGCTTCGCTCTGGAACCGATTGAGAACCTGAATGACCTGCCTAATCGCGTCGGGGCTAATCTCGCCGCGCCGCTGCACCATTTCGCCTAGGCTTAGCCACTCGCTGTCGTTCACCAGGCGGCGGAAGCGCTTCTTGCTGGCCATGGCCACCAGCAGATGGATGGTGTTGCTCCCGATATCGGCTGTCGCCAAAATTTGCGCCATGGGTGCCTCCCAGTCTATCCGAGCGCCGGATAGACTCCGGGCCATGAGCCAAGCCCTTCAACTCGCCGTGCTGTGGGCCGCCGAGCTCCACGCCGACCAGTGGCGCGATGGCAACCCGCCCGTGCCCTACCTTTGCCATCCGCTGGAGGTGCTGCAAACCCTGCGCTACGCCAACGTTACCGATGAAGCGATCCTCATCGCGGCGGTGCTCCACGATGTTGTAGAAGAAACCCCCGCCACCCTTGCGGATGTGCAAGCCCGCTTCGGCGACCGCGTGGCCGAACTGGTGGGCGAGGTCACCCGCGATGAACCAACGCCCGACGAAACCGCCGGTATGGACACCGAGGAGATCTACGTGCTGCGCACCGACCGGCTGATGGCGGAGATTGCACGGATGTCGCCCAGCGCCCACGCCATCAAGCTCGCCGACCGACTCAGCAACCTCCGCGAGGCCAAGCGCACCCGGCCCTTCCTCAAGTACGACCGCTATCTCAACCAAACCCGCCGCATGCTCGAGGTCATTCCGGAGAGTTCGCACCCTCGTCTGTGGCGAAAGCTACACCGCAAGGTCTACGGCTAGTCTCGCGTTGTCATGCAAAAGTAATGCATTGCACTCCATTACCAGTTGCATCCCCCTCCCCGGATGCGGCACACTAGCCGCATGTCAATTTTGGCAAGATTCGGCCTGATCAGCATGGCGACGGTGGCCCTGGCGGCCTCCGGCTCGGCCATCACCTGGCGGCACGATGTGGGCGATACCGCGTATCGCAACTTTGCAAACCAAGTCCCGCACAACTCGGTCGGTCGCGTCCTTGCTACCTCTTGGTTCGGCAGTGGCACTTATCTGGGCCAAGGCAACGGGTTCCACTGGGTGCTCACGGCGGGCCACGTCACCTCCGGCACCACGATCCAAAATGTCCGCTTCGGTTCGCAGACGATTACGGCGGCCGGTAGCATCACCCACCCCAGCTACAACAGCGGCAACCTCAATTTTGACCTCGGCCTTGTTCGATTGAACTCAGCCCCCACGGGCGTGGCCCCGGTGCGGTTCACCACCTTCAGCAGCCTCGTCGGTCAGCGCGTCACCTTTGCTGGTTACGGCGGGAGCGGCCCGGGCAACAACACGGGCTTGATCTTTGACAACAACAATCGAGCCGCCGAAAACATCGTGGACTTCTCCACCGGCAGTGGCGGGAGCAAGTTCTGGTTCACCGTCTTCACCAATCCGAACACGGGCACGGCCCTCCCGCTGGAAGGTTCGACCGCCGGTGGCGATAGTGGCGGCGGCATGTTCTGGCACGACGGCGCTGCCTGGCGCCTGACCGGCTTGACCTCGTGGGGGACGGATAACCTGTCTCGCTACGGCGACCAAGCCGCATTCGTGGCCTTGCACGAGCACACCGCCTGGCTGACTCAACAAACCGGGATCACCGCTGTGCCGGAGCCGGCTTCGATGCTTGCCCTGGGCGCGGGCCTGCTGGCGTTGGCGCGCCGACGACGAAAGCCGCAAGCCTAAGCTGCGGCTTAGGATTCAAACCAAATCCCCCGGTGCCTCATTGGCTCCCGGGGGATTTTTGCTCCCATCGTATCGCGGATTAGAGCGAAGCCTCTACATCCTTCAGAAGCATGTAGAGATGGAGCGGATTCGTGGGGCACTCCAGCATCCCAAACTTGACATAGAATGCCTTCGCCGCATCATCCTTGGCGTGAGTCATGACCGCCCGAACCCCTGCATCTCGAGACACCGACAAGCATCGCTTGAGGGCATCCTTAAACAGCCCCTGCCCAATGCCTTGCCCCTGATAGCTCAAGTCAACCGCAATGCGGGCCATCAAGAGGATCGGGATCAGATGACGCGCCAGCCCCTTGGCCATTCTTTCGGGGGCATCTTCAACCGCCACCGAACTCCCGGCCAGGGAGTAGTAGCCCACCACTCGATTTCCGTCCAATCCAACGAAGGTCCGCGCGCTGCCGTTGGCCTGATTGGCTAAGGCATGTCGGATCAGGAATGTGTTGAGGGGCGCATTGCCACAATCGAACTCAAGAAAATCGTGAGACTTCGCCAGTAGTACTGGACCGGCGAAGCGGCTCACGACTCAAAAACGCTCGGCCGAGTCAGAAGTTCACGAAGAGCAGCGATCTCGCGAGGAGGCTCTTCGAGCTTGGTCAATAGCCAGTCATATTCTTCTTTCCCAACTTCAACCAGACGCTGGTCGGCAATGACCTCATCCGCAGCATCTAATGACTTACTCAGAACGAACTGACTTACATTCATGTTCTGCAGGCGCGCCGCTTCAGCGAGCTTAGCCTTTTGCGCCGCCGACGCCCTGATGTTCAACTGCTCTGCTTTGGGGGTCAGTGCCATAGATTTGCTCCCTGTTCCTCTTTTACCATATTGTATAGACGCTGGCTATACATTTTAGGTTCCGAGGGATTCAGTCGGACTACCGACCACCCAAGCCGCTCAGCGTCACGCCCTCAATAAAGTAGCGCTGACTGAACGCAAAGAGCGCCAACACCGGCGCCACCGACAGCGTTGTGAACGCCATCAGCAAGCCCGGCTCGCCCACCCGTTGCCCCTGGAACAACTGCAGCGCATAAGCGATCGGCATGTTCTCCTGGCTATTGATGTAAATCAGTGGCCCCATGAAGTTGTTCCACGCCCCTAAGAACGTCCAGATCGCCACCACGGTCAGCGCGGGCTTCACCTGGGGCAGCAGCACGCTCCAGAAAGTCTTGAGATAGGTGCAGCCGTCAATCTTGGCGGCGTCTTCCAGTTCAAACGGGATCTGCTGGAAGAACGAACGCAGCAAGAACACGTTGAACGCCGAGGCAAAGAATGTGGGCACCCACAGCGGCAACAGCGTGTCAATCCAGCCCAGTTGCCGGTAGATAAGAAACGTGGGGAGTAGGGTCACCGCCGCCGGCAGCATCATCGTCGCCAGCAAGACCTTAAAGAGCATCTCCCGCCCCGGGAACTTCAACCGGCTAAACCCATAGGCCACCACCGAGCACGACAGCACCGTGCCCAGCACGCTCAGCACCACCAGGATGAGGGTGTTCTTAAGATAAACGAGGCCGTTGTTGGCTTCGGGCGGCAAGAATTCCAGCGAATCGCGGTAGTTCTCCCACCGCATGCCCGGGGTGCGCACCGGTTCCACCTCAGCGCGCGGCACCACCTTCACTTCCCCCTTACGCTCATTGGGCGTCAGGATGGAAACGCGGCGGCGGCCGTCCGGCAAGTCTTCCACCACCATGCCGGTGAGCTTCAGATCGCCTTCCGTAAGGGTCACCAGCGGGGCCTCGCTGGGCACCTGCTTCATCTGGTCCGGTGTCGCCTCAAAGGTGTAGCCACTCACGTACATCGGCCGCGTAATGCGATAAAGATGCTTGCCCCCGGGCGCCTCGGCATCGCGCACGGCCGTCACCGTCTTGCCTTGGTATTGGCCCTCGAACACGGGGTTCTTGGGGTCCATATAGGGCACGGTTTGGGTGCGCAGCGGAATCCACACCAACCCCTCCGTCGAGGCGATATCTCGGTCTTCCTTAACGCTGGTAACCAGCAGCCAAGCCAGCGGCAACATAAACACCACCGCCCCGACAAACAGCACCACTTGCGTCAGGAAGCGTCGCGCCCGGTCGTGGCTCTCCGCGCTACGCGCCACCCAGCCCATCACGGCGGTCGTGCCCAGGGTCACGGCGATGAAAAATCCCAAAGTTGGTGCCGTGAGCGTCATCCACCCCGTCAGCCATCGGAACTGGTGCTTGAACACCATGATCCAGGCCACGCAGAGCGCACCGACTCCCAAGCTGACCAACGCGCTCTTTCCGCGCCGACGTCGCTCTTCGGGCGTGATGCCCGTGAAGGCCCCTGTTCCGTGGCTCGCCGCCGCCACCGCGCAAATGAGCACCACCCAGCCCAGCGGGTGCATATCGGGCCAGGCCAAGGGCAGGGCCACGCCCTTGCCACCGCCCGTGAAGACGTGGGCCAGCGCAAACAAGCCAATGGCCGAGAGCCCGGTGAGGGCCGCGCGCCGCAGCGGCCAGGCCGCCCGGGATTCGCGCCCCGCCGAGATCGCTCGCACCAGATGGTAAATCCCCATGGCCAGTACCACCCAGCCCATCCAGTGAGCCAGGCTGCCAATGACGAACAAGAGCTCCTTCGGCATCAGTCGGCCACCTCGTTGTACACGAACTTCTTACTGAGCCGGAGTTGGGCCAAAGTCAAAACCAGAATCACCAAGAACACCAGCCACGCCAGCGCCGAGGCAAACCCCATCTTGAAGTAGCTAAATCCGTTCACAAACAGGTGCAACACTGGCGTGAGGAGCGAGTCACTCGGCCCGGCCGAACCGGTGGTGCCCCGGAAAACGTACACCCGGTCAAACTCCTGCATGGC
>CAZDWU010000064.1:6339-12092 GCA_964509165.1 uncultured Chthonomonas sp.
GGGTTCACGCCCAGCCACGGTTGCAGGGTGTTACTCCACGCAAAGTTGATCAAGCCTTTGGCAGCGTCGGGGTTCATGATCCAACCCCAAAGCGTGGCCGTGGCAATCACGGGCAGGATCGACGGCAGGTAGTAGATCGCCCGGTAGGTGCGGATGCCCATCGAGGCGCGGTTCAGCAAGAGCGCAATAGCCAGCCCGGTCAGCAAGCCCAGAGGCACGCCAATCCCGGCGAGGTAGAGCACGTTGCCAAACGCCTTCAGCACGTTGTCGCGCTCTTCGCCCACCAGCAGTCGGTAGTTATCCAGCCCCACCCACCGGGCCTCGCTCAGCACGTTGTATTGCGTAAACGAGAACACCAGCGAGGCCAACATCGGGCCGAGCGTGAAGATGAGGAACCCAATCAGCCACGGGGAAATCAGGATGTATCCCCACGCCGTTTCGTAGCGCCCCATGCGCCCCATCGGCATGCGCCGGATGCGGGCGTAGCCCAGGCCCGCACCCATCAAAAGCAGGCCGAGACCAAAGAACATCGGCAGCTTCAGGTCCGCCGTGGGCAGCGAGTCGTACCGGTAGTGCGCGTCGAGTTCTCGCTGCACCACCCGCTGGCCGTCTTGCAGAGCCTGGGCGGGAGTCTTCTCTTTGCGGCTGGCAAACTCAATCGCACGGACGTGCTCGTCCCACAGGATCTGCCCCACAAAGGTCGGCGGGCGCACCCGGCCGAACTCGGACATGTCCACGTGCATCTTGAGCGCGGCGGCAAATGCAGGCACTGCCGGTTTGAACTCGGCGTAGCTCTGGACGTTGGTTTCGCGGTGCGCCTTGATGCGCGGGATGAAGTCGCGGCCCCGGGAGATATCCCAGTTCCGTTGCGCCCGGGTTTCCAGCATGCGCCCTTCTAGGCTGCAACTGAACTTGATAAACGCCCACGCGCCCTCGGCGTTCTTAGCCCCGGCCGGAATCGCGTAGCTAAAGCCCCCGATCCAGGTGATGAACGTGTCCTTTTCGTCGGCAAACCGGCCCCGCTTGTAGAACCGGTCATCCGGCACCGGCGGCGGCGCCACCCCAAAATCAAGGTCGGGGGCGTACCGGCTCATGTTATTGAGAATCCAGTCCCCGTCCACCTTCATCACCACTTTGCCGAGGTTGAAGGGGTCGTTTTCGGCCCCCACAAACCCCGAGGTGAACCGATTCGCGTTGTTATAGCCGCCCAGCAGTTCGTAACCCTGGACCATAAAGTCGAGGGCCTCCACCGCTTCCGGCGAATTCAATGTGCAGGTGCGCCCATCGGGGCTCATGAACTGCGCGTTGTTCTGGAAGGCAAAGAGATACAGCCACGTGTTGCCAAAGTTCGGCACCCACCCGGCGCGCTTTAGAGTGCCGTCCGGGTTTTTCTCGGTCAGCACCTTGCTGTAGGCCAGCACCTCGCTCCAGGTGCGGGGCGGCCGGTTAGGGTCCAGTCCAGCGGCTCGCAACTCGGCGGCCTTCTCCCGAAAAACCGCCTTGTTGTAATACATGATGCGGTCATCCGCCTCGGTGGGGATGCCGTAAACCTTGCCCTCGTACTGAGCTTCCTCCCAGGCGGCCGGGTAGTACTGGTCGGGGGTCGGCGTGAGCGGGTCCTTACCGCGGTCACGCTCGATGAGGTCGTCCAGGGGCATGAAGGCGCCACGGCTGGCCCAGTCGCTCAGCGTAAATCGGTCTTGGCGAATAATGTCGGGCGGCACCCCGCCCACAATGCTGGTGAGTAGCTTTTGGGGGTTCATCTCCCCCGCTCCCATGCTCAGGAGCTTCACTTGGTACTGCGGATTCCGGCGCTCAAACTCGCGCACCACCGCATCAATGCCCTTGCTATCCGGGCCGGGGGCCAAGCCCCACACCACGATCGGCGTGCGTTCGGCGGCCACCGCCAGTGTGGCCAACAAGGCTAATCCTAGCCCCCAGAGCGCGCGTCCAAATCGCATGAGTTTGAAAATCCTTACGGGAAATAACGAGCGGACTCTCCCGAAGAGAAGAGCCCGCTCGCGGTCGTCAACAGTTTACTGGCCTTGGCCCGCGCCCTGCTGTTGTTCGTATTGAGCTCGGGCGGCGGCTTCGCCCCCCGGCGCACCCTGGCCCTGCATATACGAGTTGCCCAGTTGCTTCTGGACTTCGGTCTGCTTTTCGGCCAGTTCCTTTTCTTGCGGTGTCATTTGGCCACTGCCGCCTGACATGAACCACACGCCACCAATGATGCCGAGGCCCACTACGATGAGAACGGGAATGGCCCAACCGGGAAGTTCAGCTTTCATGACTTACTCGCCCGGAAGTCGGCAAACGCCGTCGGCCGGGTTCCAGCCCGCGTCCAGACAGGAGATGCCCTGGTCCCAAATGCTGCCGGCGGGGGTGCCCACCCACCAGGCGGCCTTTTCTTCGTAGCCTTCCAGCTTGGTGCCGTGGCGGACGCCGTCGCTGGAGTTGCCGTTCATCTTGATGAACTTCACGTGGCCGTCCGCGTAGGCGTAGATCGCGCCTTCGCCGTACTTGTTGGCGATTTCACCAAAGGCCGAGCGCGGGTCCGTGGTCGGCAGGTCGTCGCGGCGGGTGTTGTAAGCCACCGTACCGACCCACCAGTCCAGGCTGGCCCACGGGTCCGGCTGCGTGTTCAGCGCTTGGCGCTTTTCAACCAGCGTCACCGTCGCGGCAACTTCCGGCGGCGAGGTTTGGCTGATGGAGCCGCGCCAGGAGGTGCCCCAACCGAGGGTCGGGTTGATCTGCGGGCTTTGGAACACGTTGCTGGCCACGGCGTAGCCGATGCGAAGCTGACCGAACGGCGTGTTGAATTTCGGTCGCTGGTCCTGCGTGGACACGAAGATCTGATAGTTCTTCATGTACGGCTGGATGATCTTGTCGAAGGACATGGATTGCGTCGGGTCCGGACCACCTTGGGCGGGGCCGAAGCCTTGGCGAACCTTGGGCGCGAACATGTCATCGTAGTCGGCCGAGTACATGATCTGGGCCAAGTTCATCTGCTTCATGTTCGAGACCGCTTGGGTCTTCTTGGCGGCTTCCTTCGCCTTGGCGAAGACCGGGAAGAGGATGGCGGCCAGGATCGCGATAATCGCGATCACGACGAGGAGTTCAATGAGCGTAAAGCCCATCTTTCGGTTTTGAGTCATTTGGATCACCTTAGAATGAGAGCGGTTGCGAAACTCGCAGACGCATGGATAAATCACGGGAGCGACACCTCACCAGCGCGTGCCCGATGGACATGGCTTCGGACCTGTCGAGATTCGGCAGTATCGTCCGCAAGGACGGCGAGGCTGAGCGGCGGCATCTTGATGGAGAGCGATTGCTCTTCGACACTCACCACTAGGTTAGAAAGCAGATCAATTTGGGCACCCTTGGCGCCCGGGGCGGCAAACGCGACGTTGCGTTCCACGTTGGAGCGATTGACGACGACAATCACTTGTTGGTTCTCATCGCCCCGGCGGAAGACCAGTGTGCGGTCCGCGTCGTTAGCTTCAATCAAGCTCGGATCGCCGCTCTGTAGTGCGGGGGACAAACGGCGCAGGGTGGCCAGGGCGCGGTATTCCTGGAGGAACGGGTTCTCGTTGGTGGCCGCACTCCACACCATGCCGCGTCGGTTGTCGGGGTCGCGCCCGCCTTCCATCCCGATCTCTTCGCCGTAGTAGATGCTCGGCGCACCCACCCAGGTGAACTGGAGCCCCGCCCCCAGGAGCGCGAGTTTGGCGTCGCCTTCGCACAGCGTGACGAAGCGCGGCGTGTCGTGGCTGCTCAGCAAGTTGAGCATGTTTCGCGACACCGCCGACCCGTAACCAAAGTGCACCCGCATCAGGCTGCCCCAAAACTCGGTCGAAGTCGTGCGGCCGTTCGCCACAAACTGCACCACCGCATCGCGGAACTGGTAGTTCATCGCCGAATCCCACTGGTCGCCGCCCAGCCACGGGCTCGCATCGGTCCAGACCTCGCCCAGAATCCAGCGGTCCTCGTTCTGAGTCTTGACGACCTTGCGGAAGGCACGCCAGAAGTCCATTTCGACTTCATTCGCGACATCGAGACGCCAACCGGCGATGTCGGCCTTGGCTTGCCAATCGCGCACCACTTGCAGCATGTAATCGCGGGCGGCGGGGTGCTTCAGGTTCACCTTGGGCATGGAGCGGAAGCCCGCCCAAGCCTCGTAGTTCGGGTTCTCCTCCACGCGGATCGGCCAAGACTTGACGAAGTACCAATCCTTGTAAGCGGAAGCCGGGCCATTCTGGCGGAGGTCGGCGAACGCCTTAAAATCCGTGCTGGTGTGGTTGAAAACGCCATCCAATACCGTGCGAATGCCTTGCTTGCGCAGGCTGTGCGTCAGGTCAATCAGTTCTTGGTTGGTGCCGTAGCGCGGGGCCACCAGCGCGTAGTCCGTCGTCTCGTAGCCGTGGTTGCTCGGCCCGTCGAAGATCGGATTCATATAGATGGCGTTCACGCCGAGCTTGACCAAATGGTCACTGCGGTCGGCAATGCCCTTGAGGTCGCCGCCGTGGAACGACCAGTACGTCGGAGGGGCATCCCAGGCGAGACTGTTCTCCGGGTCGTTCTTGGCGTTGCCGTTCTCAAAACGGTCGGGGAAAATTTGGTAGAAAACGCTCTGTTCCACCCATTTCGGCGGCGTGAGTGACATGAGGTTCTTGGGGGCCACAAACGGACCGTTCGCGGACTGGAAAGTATCCCGCTCCGCACCGTCGGCAATCACAAAGCTGTACTTGAGATCGGCGCTCCGGTTCCACGGCGTGCTCCCCACCCAGTAATCGTAGAGATCGTCGCGGCTGGCAAAGCTCAAACGGGCTTCGGGCTTCCCTTCGACCCGCAGGTAGACCGCCTCGACATCCTGGCGACGCGTGCGCACTGTGAGATTCGCGCGTCCATCCGCCACGCTAAGGTACGGCAACTTCGGCTCGTGCCGCACCGCCGAGAGCGTGATGGTGCCATCGTTGATGTCCGCCGGCACCTCGTACCCCTTGGGGAACACAAACAACAGCGAATTGATGTTGCCGTTGCCGTCGTCCTGGCTGCGAGCTTGGGGGTCAATCACCCAATCGCGTCCATCGAGGACAAACTTGTATTCGTGCCGACCCGGGGCCACCGGGATGGTGACGCGCCAAGTGCGGCCATCCGCCGTCTTCAGCGGCGTGGCGCTGGCGTTCCAACCATTAAAGGTGCCCGCCACGGTGACGCTGGTCACGGCGCGTTCCGCCACGAACTCGAACGTGTGGTTCACCTGGTCCATCGCCAGGAGCAGGAAGCTGGAAATCATGCCAACCCTCCCTGATTGAAACGGCTGGAGCCACGCACCCGCAACGTGCACGGCACAATCTCGCGGACCGGCTCGTTCGACGGCGATTCATCCAGCAGGTTCAGCAAGCAAGTCACGGCCTTCTGCACCAGGCGATCGAGGTTCAGGCTCACCGAGCTCAGCCCCGGTGTCGTGAGATCGCACAGCCGCGAGTCGTTGAAGGAAACAATCCCGACATCCTGCGGGCAGCGAAGACCGGCGCGGTGGACGGCATTGATCACGCCCATCGCCATAAAGTCGTCCAGCACCACAAAGGCGTCCGGCCGGTGCTCGGCCAGGGCCATAGCGGCGGCGCAGCGGGCATTCTCCGCCCCAAAGTCGGCGTGGAACACCATCGGCGCGCACTCGTGGGCGCGCATCACCCTGCGATACCCTTCTTCGCGGTCGTCACTCACCGTCACGCCTTGGCGTCCGGCAA
>CAZDWU010000065.1:0-11771 GCA_964509165.1 uncultured Chthonomonas sp.
CCGGGCATGGTGGGGGATTGAGTGACTTCGCCGCCACCCGCCGGGATGGAGCGGGCATGCGCCACGGGCTTCAGCCCGCCCACAAACTTGCGCACGCCCGCCGCGACCATGTCGTCGTTGAGGACATCAATGTCGTGGCGCATGGCGTCATCTTCGACCAAACCCGGCTGGTAGTCGTCGGGGTGGTGGATGGCGACCAAGAACTGCGGCACGCCTCACCCTACCCGAGCCGGGTGCGCAAAGAAATACTCCCCTCGGCTCAGGCCGAAGGGAGTTCTAACGAGGCTTGAACCGAAGTTCAGGCCTTGCGGCGGCGGCGAGCCAAGGCCAGTCACCCCAAGCCTTTACGTTTCGTTATGCACCCGCAAATTTACGGACAGGCAAGTAGAACTACCAGGTCTTGGCTCTTGCGAAATCCTGTGACAACAACTTCGAAATTGCTTGCCTGAATATACTGGGGAGGTGCGTCTGTCAATGCTTGCCCTCGCCGCCTTGTTCGCTTTGCCCCTGGCTTCTGCTCAGGTGCAAAACCACGTTGACCCCCAGATGGTCATCCGCGCCCCCGGCACAGGCAGCGATAGCGAGGCAGGCATTGGCGCCCTCATCCCCTGGGCCAACAAGCTGTGGGCCGTCGGCTACGTCGCCCACATCCGGGGCTCCGGGCTCGGCCTTTACCAGGTGGATGAGAACATGAAGTGGTCGCGCCACCCCGAAAGCGTGACCGGCACTTACGCCAATCGCTATATCCACTGGCGTTCGAAGCAGGCCATTATCGGCCCCCACTTCATCAGCGAAGACGGCACCGTGCGGACCTCGCAGGAGTTGGCAAAGCACCGGCTAACAGCCACCGCTGCGCACCTCACCAACCCAGATCTCGTGTATTTCCTCACCATGGAGGGCATTTTGTTTGAGACGGATGTTCGGTCGCTGGCCTCCAAGCAGCTTTTCGATTTGACGAAGGAACTGGACTGGGCGGAGGGCGCCTACCTGCACTTTAAGGGCATGCACACCGGCCAAGGGCGCGTGGTGGTGGCCAACAACACCTTTGAAGAACCCGAACACCTGGGCACGCGCTACGCCGGACGGCTAGCAGAGTGGGACGGCAAGGGCGACTGGGTGATTTTGGAGCGCAACCCGTTCATCGAGGTCTCCGGCAATCAGCGATCGGCGGCGAATGACTACTACGGTTCGCCCATGTACGCCGTGGGGTGGGACCGCGCCAGCGTCATTCTGCGGGTGCTGCATCGGGGGACCTGGACGCGCTACCGGTTGCCCTTTGGCAGCCAATCGTGGTCGCACACCTGGAACACCGAATGGATGCGCATTCGATTTGCCCAGACCGAGCGGCATTTGATGGACGCCTTCGGCTTGTTTTATGATCTACCGAATCTGGTTTACGGCGGGCGCCTTTTTGGCGTGCAGCCCATCAGCCGCCACCTGCGCGTAACGCCGGACTTTGTGCACTACAACGGCTACTTTGTGATGGCCGGCGACCAAACTGACCATACGGTGGGACAGCCGCAATCGGGCCTGTGGTGGGGCACCATCGACGACCTCTGGTCGTTTGGCAAGCCGCAGGGCTGGGGCGCGGTTTGGTACAAGCAGACCATCCAGGCAGACGAAGCCTCGGATTCGTACTTGATGACCGGATTTGATCAGAAAGCCGTGTCCATGGTCTCTGAGCCGGGACAAAGGTGCACCGTAGACATTGAAGTTGACATTTTGGGCGACGGCACTTGGCGGCGCATCACAACTTTGGAGGCAAATGCTGAGGGGTTTGCAACCTATTCTTTTCCGCCGGGATTCTCCGCCCATTGGGTGAGAGGCAAGGCTCGAACGTCAAGCGGCAATGTCAGTCTGAGCTTTACATATTTGTAAAGTCCAGACTCACCAACTGGTTAGGAAAATCGCTTCAATCGGAGCGAATTCAGCACTACCGAGACGCTACTCAGCCCCATCGCCCCTGCGGCCAACATGGGGCTGAGCATCCCCAGGGCGGCCAGCGGAATCATCACGGTGTTGTAAACGAACGCCCAGAACAGGTTGCCCCGAATGGTGCGCAGCGTAGACTGCGAGAGTCGCACCGCCAGGGGCACCAGCCTCAAGTCCGACCGCAAGATGGTGATGCCGGCGGTTTCCATCGCTATATCGGTGCCGTGACCCATGGCAAAGCCGAGGTCCGCCTGCGCGAGAGCCGGAGCATCGTTGATGCCATCGCCCACCATTGCCACAGCACCTTTGCTTTGGTGCTTCTGCACAATTTGAGCTTTGCCTTCGGGGCGCACTTCCGCCTCCACCTCGTCAATCCCGACCTGGTCGGCAATCACGCGGGCCGTCAGGCGGTTGTCGCCCGTCACCATCACGGGTTGCAGGCCTTGCGCGCGGATCAAGCGAATGGCCTCGGCGCTTGTGGCGCCCACCGTATCGGCCACGGCGATCATGGCGTGCGCGAGGTGGCCATCGTGGAGAACAAAGACCGTCTTGCCTTCGGCCTGCGAGGCTTCGATTTGCACCATTTGGTCAGAGCCAAGGGCAAGGAACTGCGCGGTGGCCTCGGGGCTGGTGAGATACCATTCTTGCCCCTGCACCCGGGCGCGGACGCCCTGCCCACGCAGGGATTCAAAGTCCTCCACCTCGGGCCATGCCAGGCTTTCCGCTTGGGCGGCCTGGATGACCGACTGAGCAATGGGGTGCTCGGAAGGCGATTCCACCGCCGCCGCCAGCGCCAGCAACTCCGCCCGGGGGCGCGTGCCCCACACGACGAAGTCGGTGAGCGAGGGCTTGCCCTGCGTGATGGTGCCGGTCTTATCCAGCAAGACCGCGCGGATCGCGGCGGCGCGTTCCAGCGCTTCCCCGTCCTTGACCAAAATGCCAAGTTCGGCCCCTCGGCCGGTTCCTACCATCAGAGCCGTCGGGGTCGCCAAACCTAGGGCGCAGGGGCACGCAATGACGAGCACCGCCACCGCCCGCATGAGGGCCACATCCAGCGAACGCATTTGCCAGAACGTGAACGCCGCCGTCAGCACCGCCAGGCCCATCACCACCGGCACAAAGACGCCCGAAACCCGGTCCACCATGCGCTGCATCGGTGCCTTGGAGCCCTGCGCGCGCTCCACCATGCGCACAATCTGCGCGAGCATGGTCTCCGCCCCCACCCGCTCGGCGCGGTAGGTGAGGCTGCCGGTTTGGTTGACCGTGCCCGCCGTGACGTGGGCGCCCTCACTCTTCTCGACCGGCTGGGGCTCGCCCGTCAGCATGGACTCGTCAATGTAGGTGTTCCCGCTGAGCACGGTGCCATCCACCGCGACCTTCTCGCCGGGCTTGAGGCGGAGAATATCGCCGACTTTGATTTGATTGAGCGGCACCACGGCCTCCGTGCCATCGGGACGCAGCACGGTGGCGGTCTTGGGGGCAAGGCCCATCAGCATTTCGATGGCGCCGGACATGCGCGACTTGGCGCGGGCTTCAAAGTAACGCCCCAGCAGCACCAGCACCACAATGCCCGCCCCGACTTCGAAATAGATGTGCTCGCTCTGCGAGTGGCTATGCCCCCGGTAGGCGAGGAGGCCGTAAACACTGTAGATCCAAGCTGCGCCCGTGCCCACCGCAATGAGCGTATCCATGGTGGTGGAGCCGTGCCGCGCCGCCCGCCAGGTGTTGCGATAGAACTGCCGCCCGAAGTAGAAGATGACCGGCGTGGAGAGCAGGAGGAGGAGCCCGTTCACCCATTCCGGGCGCGGGTGCCAGATCATCGAGATGACGATGACGGGAATAGCCAGGGCGGCAGCGCCCATGAGCTCGCGCCGGGCATTGTGGGCGTTGACCTCATGATCCTTGTGCTCGCTCTCTTGGACATCGCTGGTCGCGCGGATAGGTTGGCGTAACTTGGCCTGGAACCCCGCCGCTTCCACCGCTTTGATCACCGTCTCGGGGGCGAGGCCCTGGTGATGAATGGTGCCGACGTGGTTGGCGAAGTTGACGGCGACTTCGTCCACGCCTTCGACTTTCTTCACGAATCGCTCGACGCGCGCCACGCACGAGGCGCAGGTCATGCCCTGGATATCAATCTCCATGGGTTCAGGGGCGGCAGGAATCTTGCTCATATACTCTCCGGGGTATCTCGTGATCTTGGTTAGCGCATGAGGCGCGAGAGCGTGCTCTTGAGCTCGTCGAGCAAGTCTTCTTGAGACATGCACTGCCCTTCACCGTGGGCCGTGCCGGTCCCATGCCCCAGGATGCAGGTCTCCACGTGGGAGGTGGCGAGTTCAGCACCAAATTGATCCAATGCCGAGCGCACGGCACTGAGTTGCGTGAGAATGTCTACGCAGTAGTCACCTTCGCTCACCATGCGGCGCAGGCCCCGCACTTGGCCTTCGATTCGGGCGAGGCGTCGGTCTAAGGTGGCCTGGGTTTGCGGGCTCATTGTCTTTATATACCCCTGTGGGTATCAAGACGTTCCGTGGCCGAATGCAAACTTGACTTCAGGCCCACGCACAGCCCACGATGACCCCATGACGCACGATGAAGCCCTGGCCCCCATGGACTTAGCCATTTGGGAGATGAGCGAAGCGTTCGACGGCTTCCCTGCCGCCGACCTGTGGGTGCGCCCGCACCTTCGCTTACTCAGCGTAGGCGAGCTGGCCGTGCACGTGGCTTACGGCGAGATTCGGTGGCTCCATCCGGAACTCGAGAGCCCCCTCAACGAGCCCCGGGCGGGTTACTACTTAGATTCAGTGGACGATCCGTTGGAATTGCCGCTCGGCCCGACGGAACTCTATGAAGAAGTGAAGCGTGTCCACGAGGCTTGCCGCGCGCGCATCCTGGAGTTGCAACCCGACTTCAACACCAAACTCCCGAACCGGGATGACTGGACTTGGGGCGACACCCTGCAATACATGGCCTTCCACATCGCTTACCACACCGGGCAGATGTATTCGGCCCGCCACCTTATGGGGCACGAGACAGCGCACAACTAAAAACGACTTCGATCCAACGAGAAAGTTCGCGTTCCTCTTCATCCCAGTTGACTAGACGCCGAAGATACGCGGGGCCAACAAGCCGACGACCGCCAACACCATGACGAAAGCGGCCGCCGCCGAACCCCGGCACCCGGATTTCTCGGGCAGGAATTCGCTGCGGTCGCCTTCGATTTCGGAGAAGTCCAGAGTGAACTCTTGGCCGGGGAAGGCCGTCGCCATCGCCTGCTCGATGATCGGGCGGGCGGCTTCCGCATCGGGCTTGTCCAGCAGGAAGCTCACGTCCATCATTCCCATGCCCGAACCCGAGCCCACGCTCTGGCCGATGCCCAGCGAATTCAGCTTGGCCTCCACCGCATCACGGACTTTGAGTTCCGCGCGGTTGGCAAAATCGCCCTCCACGTCCATCATCACGCTGGCCAGCAGGAGCTTTTCGGGGGCGGTGCCCTCTTGCATCCGCTGACGCTACCCGCTTAACGCCGCGCGGGGAAACCCGCCCGCGCCACATCCGCCAGAATGCGATCCCGATCGCGAGGGGCGAGCGTGGATTCGCGCAGCAGCGCCACCAAAATCACCCAGTCGCCCGCCTTGTTGCGCGCAATGCCCACATCGTTGGTGGCCCCGGCCACGCCCCGGTGGGTGGAACTCGTGCCCGTTTTGTGTCCCAGGGTCCAGCCGGCTGGCACCCCGGCCCGAAGCCGATCCTGCCCGGTGGCGGTGCGTTCCATCACCCCCAGCAGGTAGCGCGTGGATTTGGGAGTAAAGAGCTGCCCCTTCAGCAGCTTTTGCAGTAGCTTGGCCATGGCGGCGGGGGTGGTCGTGTCGCGCGGGTCGGCCAGGTAGCGGGCGTAAGCGGCGTCTTTGTCCGCCTCCGAAACCGCCGCGTAGGCCGCTTCAATCACGTCTTCGTCCACAAATTCGGGCCGCCAAGTGATGCCGCCGATCTGGGTTTGCAGGTCGCGTTCCTGCCGGTCAATGCGCATGCCTTGGATGTCGTGCTTCACAAGGAACGCGTTGACGGCTTGCGGCCCGCCCAGCCGCCGGATGATGAAATCGGCCGCGCCGCTGCAGCTCTCGGTGACCATGAGTTCGATGCACTCGTCGAGAGTGATCTGAATGCTCTCCCTTCGGCCCAGGCGCTGGGTGATGGGCTGGTGGCTGAGACTGAGGTCGCTGCGCTTGAATTCAAAAGATTGGTCCAGCCGCCACTGGCCGCGGTCCACCTGCTCCAGGGCGGCCATGGCCACCATTAGCTTCATCACGCTTTGCAGGGAGAACTTTTCGTCCCGGCGGAGGTAGTGCGCGCCCTGCGCGGTGACTACGGCCGCGCCCAGCTTGCCTTGGGAGCGGACTTCAATCGCCGCGAGGAGAACCTCGGTGGGCGTGGGCTGGGCCGCCACCAGGAGCAACAAGGGCGCGAGGAACATGAGGAGAGGATACTTGACGGCATCCTCTCCCCTTCGGCTACTAGGATTTCAGAAGCCTACGGAATAACCCAGGGTGAGTCGCACTCCCGAGGGCCTCGAAGCGGCGTCTGACCAAATGTCCGACTCCAATCCAAAGTCAAACACGGCTTGCTCGGCCACTTGCTGCCGGAGACCAATGCCTAGGGTACTGAACCAGCCCTCGCCTGCCCTTCGGCTCTGCTCAAAGCCAAATTGGGCGACCAACGTTTTGTCGAACTGCGTCGGAGCCCCCAAAGGATTGGAATATCCCACCAACAGGCCCCACATCAGGTCGCGTTCGCCTGGTTCAGGCTCGGTGGCCAGCGTAGCGTCCAAATTGAAGTGGATCTTGTCGTACTGTCGTAAGGTCGTGGATAGGATCCCGCGCACGCCCAACTCCACACCGGATTCGCCACGCTCCATCGGAACACCGATTTTCATCCTGTAAGCGAGAGCGGGGGACGAATCGATCTCTCTTTGGAGTTGACGGAAATGACTGAACTCCAGCTCACCGGCCGAGAACCGCTGGTTCGCGCCCGCGTACTGCGGATGCCACGCGATACCCAAATCTTGATTCTTCGCGAACCCGTACTTGAATTCCAGCGCACCTACGGCGGAGTTGTTTCGACCCCGGCCTAAACTCCCCGTGACTCCCCACTCAATGGCACGTTCCCCAAAGGCGATGCTGGAAGCATCGTCAAACCGGAGCGGTCGGCCCGCATCCACATTGTTGTGGTCGGTAGCTAGACCGAGGGTTAGCGTGCCAAGGAGTCCAAGGCCTGCGGCGAGGCGTGTCGCGGTCACGGACCCACCTCACCATTTCGTTGATACGGGCTCGGGCGATTGATCCGACGGTAGGTTTCGGGCGTTCCTTCATTCCTCGTTTGCCACTCAGAGAGCGCGAGGGGTTGCGCATCCTTGTAGTCAGGATTCTCCGCAATGTAAGCGTCAAACGCCCTTCGCGAAGTGAAGACCTTAGACCAATCATTGCACTCCGGGTGATCCGCTTTCACCTCAAGGAACACGATCTCGGGAAGATTCGAGGTCCAGTTGCCGAGCTCGTCGGAAATCAGCACAAGGGTTTGATTCGGGTCTTCCGTTGCGGCTCGGATGATGGCTTTGCCAATCGTCTCGGAGGCCATATCCCGCGCGCACAGCATGCATCGCACCATCATCGTCCACCCTTCCGCGGAGACCGTCGCTCCCCACTCGTCACCACTCGGCAACCGAATGGAGCAGTGTCCGCACTCCTCCATATTCATCCAGCCCATGCCGGACATATACATCTCGGATTCGGTCGCGCCCTTCATCCACCCCATTCCCGGCATCCCAAACGGGTACCGATGGTCGTGGAGCGTGTTGGCTTCCCCTTCCCCGGCGGTTTCACCTTGGTGAGTGCTGGCCAGCACTCGCCAGATGGCGATTCGGATTTGCTGCTTCTTTTGCACCTCAGTCAGCTCCACTGTGGACAAAATATCGTTCACGTTGTCGTGCAGCATGTGGAGGTTGTCAAACGAGTTGGCAATCTCGGGGAAGCGTTTGGCAAATCGAGGGCTGAGTTCGCCCGTCATTGGCATGAATTCGCGCTCGGTGTTGAAAAGCTCGGTCTCCCGGTACCTCTCGCCCACCACTTGGTATTGCGGGCCGTGGGTCTCCACCGGGGTCCGGTAGAGCATGTCGTAGTTCGCGGTTTGGAGCCAGTGGTAACCCCAAAACAGGCCGTTGACCTTCGGATACTTCGTCCGGAACGCCCCCGAGTACGAGTAACCATCGAGCACCTCCATGTTCAAAGGAAGACCCGTGATGGCATAAGGCTGAGCGGAATAGAACTGCCAGATCCTCTCGATCTCGGCCTCCTTTTGCGCGTCGGTCCAACCGCGATGTGCCAGCACATCAATGGTCTGGAAGTGGAGAGTGTGAGCCCAATCGAACACCTTTTCCAGCTCACCGTAGCGCCGCTTGAAAGTCGGCAATATGGCCCCCTCGTCGATCGGCAGGCGAGGCGGATTCTTGAGCACCTTGACGATGGAATCGTAAATT
Source organism: uncultured Chthonomonas sp. (assembly GCA_964509165.1). Classification (GTDB taxonomy): domain Bacteria; phylum Armatimonadota; class Fimbriimonadia; order Fimbriimonadales; family Fimbriimonadaceae; genus JAHBTC01. The sequence goes on from CAZDWU010000065.1 coordinate 8,462, forward strand.
GGCCCTTCGAGCTTGTCCGCCTGCCCCGTCACGAGAGCTTCATAGGCAATCCCGTGCCCGACGCCCGTGCCATACATGTCGGCGGCGAACTGAGGCACGTTCCGGATGGACCAGTTATAGGGACCGGGCTTGTAGAACATGTGGTCGGCACCTCGGTCGTCCATCCAAGTGGGAAACACGGGAGGAGGCGCGGGGAGTTCACGGCTTGGCGCGTGGCCGCGATGATCGTGGCCCGATTGAGCCAGGGCCGCCCCTGGGAGCAATGCCGCCCCCAGAACAACCCACGAGAGGAGATTCGTCATTGGAAAGACTCCATGGGGCCGCATCCCCCGCTCAAGTTCGGTGGAACAGAGCGAGGGCACGGCGGTTAGTTGGCCTTGGCCACCTCCGCCAACATCTCCTTCAGCGTCAGGGCCTTTGCGTTGGCCACGTTGTTGGCGGCCACGTAACGGTCAAAAGCGCTCTTGGAAGAGAAGGTGCGGGAGAGGCCCGCGCACTCTTGGTGGCGGCGGAACGCATTCAAGAAGACCGTGCCTTCCGGAGCCGTCCAGTTCCCGCCGGTGCGCCGCACTAAAACGGGCTTGCCCGCCGCTTCGCTGGGTGCGTACACAATCAGGTCTCCGGTGAGCTTCTTCTGGTCGGCGAAGACGCAGTAGATGCATCGGTACTCGATCTTCTTGTTGCCGAATCGCACGACGACTTCGTTGTCTTTGTCGTTGGTGTTTTGCACCAGCTTCAGCTTGCAGTAGGGGCAGTCGGCCTCGTGGACGAGGGCCGGGCTCACGGCACCCAGAGTGCCGAGGGCGAGGAGAGAAGTGGCGATGATAAGATTTTTCATGGTTTTGTTCCTGTGGTTTTGGATTGGTTGGTGGAGAACTGAGTTCTCAGGTCGGGGTGGGCGTGGTTGCTCCTACTTGAGATCCACGCCGAACCCGAAGGTCTTGATCTCGTCTTGATGGCTGAACTGGGCGTAAGCCTTGTAGAGTCCGGACTTGGGGAATCGGGCCATAAAGCGGAACTTGCCTTGCTTGGCCAGTTCCTCTGCTTCGGCGTCTTCCTTGGGATGGCTATGCACCACGGTTTGGCCGTCCTGATGGATGATCATGATGTGGCCCGCCGCGCCTAACCACGGCTTGGTATCCAGCACGGGCTTCCCTTGCGCGTCGGTCAGTTGCACCTCAATGAGCGTGTTCTTGCCCTGCGGGATCGGCTGGTCCACCGGTTGCAGGCGGGCCGTGACACCCGAGACCGTGACGGGGCCTAGATTCGCTGTCAGTGCCTTATCCCAGGTGGGCGCTGGCCCCTTCGGCACGTTCACCTGAGCGATCAGGAGCTGCGAACTCTTGCCGGCCGGGGCCACGTCACCGTAAACCCAGTACTTGCCTGCCGCCGGGAACTTGATGGGCAGGCTCCAGGTGCCATCCGCGTTCATTTCGGGATGCTCGTGGACGAACCAGTTGAGGTCCTCGCTCGCAATCAGCAGGTGGAACTTCTTCTCGTGCACCACTTGGAAGTCCTTTTGCACGGCTTCCGCCTTGGTGTCCATTACTTGCAGCTTCAGGTCAATCGGCGAGTTGGCGTCGGCACCGGCCGAGAAGTCCACGACCTTCAGTTCGTAAGGCTTCTTACCAACGGCCTGGTCCGCCGGACGCTCATCCTTCACATCGATAGCGAAGCGAACGGGGAACTTCTCGCCCGTGGGGAGCGCAAGCTCCAGGTCAATCTGATAGCCCCCACCATGCGGGAAGTAAAGGACAATGCCGTAGTAACCCGGGATGCCCTCGCGGTGAATCTCAGGCTTCTGCTCGGGCATACCCGGCATGGACGGCATGGTCACGATGCCCGTGGCCTGGACGTTGGCGATGCCAAGGTTGCCTTCCACCGGATCCTTTTGGGTGGTGTCGGTCACCTTGAACTCGATGTCGATTTCTTCGCCGGCAAAGACGCCTTCTTCGGGGACGAGAAGCTCAATCTCGTACTTCCCGTTCTTGACGAGCGTGACCGGCGTGTCGGCCGCGACTTGTTGGGCAGCGGCTTGACCCTTGTCCGAGGAGGTGGCGGTGCCCTGTGCTGTAGAGGGCGCGCACCCTGAGAGCACCGATATGGCGCCCATGGCGAGCAGTGCCAACGAAGTGGCCGTAAGTTGTTTCATAGAATTCCTGTTGAGTTGTTGAACGTGGTTGACGAGTCATCTCCGCCGGGGAGATGCAGGGCGTTCAGGCAACAGGAGGAGCACGAGCCGACTCGTGATCGAGTGCGACACTTTGGGGCGGACTGGAGTCTCCCGCGAAAAACTTGGGTGCGCCGATGCTCACCGGAAGCCGCAGGTCCTGCGATTCCGGCATCGTGGCCGGCCAATCGAACACTGGCCACATCACCGAGATCGCGACGGTCGGCGGGGTGGCCTGGTCCATCGTGTCAATTTCTTGGCACGTGCCATTGCACTTGTGGCCGGCGGGCGCCTCTTTGGCCTGTTTGGATTCGTGGCCGCAGTGCCCCGCGCCTTGGGCGGCAGGCTTCGCCGATTCGGCGCACTCGATGATGCAGCCTACGGACGCCGCGAAGCCGAGCGTTGCCTGCAATAAGAAGACAACGACCCCAAAGAAGAGGACGGCTTGGCGAGTGCGACTGGACATCGTCTGTTCCTTAGAACACGATCGATTATGAATGAGTTCCCGGGCTGGGGCTTGGGTTTATGATCGATTTCAATAGGTTTGAGCGGATCCCTATGCCCATGCCCACTCTAATCCTTCCGGCAACCGAGCCGCGCAGTATTCGATGTGCAGCACTCGCCGGTGCCCGACTGACGTGGCGCGGGCTGACCCGTGAAACACCAGCGGACGCATCCAGATGACGTCGCCCACTTCGGCGGTGAGGGTCTCGGCGGTGGCAATTTCGGCCTCAGTGGGGTCGTCGCGAAAACCATCACGGTGGCTAAACGGGATGACCTGAAGCGGGCCATTGGTAGCCGGGCACGGATCGAGATGAAGCCGTAGGGCCACACTCGCCTGCAGGATTTCGACGGGCGGAAGCACGTGCACCACGCCCTCCTTTACGCTCCACGCCGAGTAGCCCGGCAGTTCGGGGCGCGCCTCTCGCACCGCAATCTTGGTGTCTTGGTGCCAGCCCAGAGTCCAGTTCCGGCCCGCCACTTTGTCAAAGAGAATCGCCCGCACGGGTTGGGCTCCGTCCCCGACTAAGTCCTGGGCCAATTGAAGCAGGCGAGGGTCACGAGCAAAGACCTGGCACCAAGCGAACTCCAGCAGACTCCGCGACCCGGCTTGATCTCCTAGCTCTGGGAGTTGCCCCA
>CAZDWU010000066.1:0-5655 GCA_964509165.1 uncultured Chthonomonas sp.
AGGTTCATTCGAACCTGGTAAGGGTGCCACCAGTAAGCCTGCTGACGGTAGTTCCGCCGGACATTCCTCACCCTGGTAACCCGGCGGGCAACCGCCTGCGCCAAACAGGGAAAACCATGTCCGGAGCCCACTCTAAAGCATGACGTTTTCGATGATTGCCGCCTTTCTCGCTATGGTCGCCATGGTTGCCGCTTGGGAACTGACCAAAGACGCTTTGCGACAACCTGAACCGTAACGACAAGACTTCCTTCCCCTCGTCTGGTCCGCTGATTGGCCCGCCCCGCCTGGGGTGGGTCATCGGCATTTTTGGCCCCCTCGAATGTTGGCGAATGCCCGCCAAAGCCCCACATACCGGGCCTCTCCAAACTTTTTTCACTTTTTTTGGGATGAAACTGGGATCAAAACCGATATACATGGTTCTACATGAATCTCATCGTTTGAACCTAGCACATTTGCCAGCCACCCAGAACCACACCAATCACGTCCCAAAAACGGGGAAAACGGGGGTTGACAGGTAAGTCCCGTCCCAGTATCATAACAACATCAGCCCGCACAAGGAGTCAGGGTTGAAGGCCGGGAGCCGAAAAATTCAGCCGGGGGAGCCGCCATGGAGGGCAGCAAGCCCGGCTTCGAATTTCTAGGAACCCGCCACTCGGAGCGACTAAGGTGTCCATCGCACCCATTTTTGGCAGAGTTCACACCGGCGAAGATTTCGCCAAGGTGGACAGCAAAGGTCGCCTCCTAATCACCAAGCCGAAGCGTGAATATCTGTGCCCTGAGGGCTACCAAGAGTTCGTGTTCTACATCGGTGACTACGGGCAAATCATTTGCGATCCGGTCCCCAAGTTCAACGCATCCTTTCAGCCGCTCTTGAACCCCGAGATGCACGAGACCGGCAAGATGGACCTGGCCCGCGAAATCCTGGGGACCTCAGTGGCGGGTCGCTTCGACAATGTGGGTCGCTGCGTATTGCCGCAGGGTCTTTGCAAGCGAGCTCAGATCAGTGTCGGTGATGAGGTTATTGTCATTGGTGCCCCCGATCACGTCGAGTTGTGGAGCAAAGTGCAACGCGATCAGTTCGTGACGGACGCCCACAACTATAACAAGAAGTGGCGAGACTATATCAATGACGCGCGTACCCGCATGCGGGAGGGCCGATAATGACGGCGCCCGCCCCCACCCACGTCCCGGTGATGTTTGACGAAGTCATGGAGGCTCTGCGCCTGCGCCCCGGCATGGTGGCCGTGGATGGCACGCTCGGCCTCGCGGGTCACGCGCGCGAGATCGCACGCCGCATTGCCCCCGGTGGCAAGCTCATCGCTTTCGATTGGGATGACCGCATGATGGCCATCGCGCGTGGGCGCCTGGCCGAAGTGGAAGGTTGCGACGTGCAGTACGTCCACGAGGATTACCGCGCTATCCCGGAGGTTCTGCAAAAGCAAGCCGAACCGGGTGCCGACGCCATTTTCATCGACATGGGCCTCAACAACGCCCAGATCGAGGACGCCGAGTACGGCATCTCCTTTCTCCGCGAAGGCCCGCTGGACATGCGCATGGACAAGCGCCGCGAAACCACGGCCGCCGATTGGCTGAACCATGCCACCGCCCAGGAGATTGAAGATGTGCTGTTCAACGAGGGTGGCGAACGCTGGGCGCGCCGCATTGCCGCCACCATCGTCGAGCGCCGCAAGACCAAGCCTCTGGCGACCACTACGGATTTGGTGGATTGCGTGATGGCGGCCATCCCCGCCGCCAAGCGGGATCCGCGCATCCACCCGGCTACCCGCACGTTTCAGGGGGTCCGCATCTTCATCAATGATGAACTAGAGGACCTCGGTGAGAGCGTCACCGCCATCGCGCAGTCGCTGCGCCCGGGCGGCACCATGGTGGTGCTGGCCTACCACAGCGGCGAAGATGGCGCGGTCAAGCACGCCTTCCACGCCCTGGCCCGCACGGACGAATTCTCCGAACCCCACCGCAAGCCGGCCCGCCCCAGCGAGGCCGAGGTGGCCCGCAACCCGAAGGCCCGCAGTGTGCGCCTGCGCACCCTGGTGCGCCAACCGAAATCCAAGAACAAAGCCCCGGAAGGTGCTGCATGAAAACCACCACGCCCCCTCGACCCCAAGATACATCTCCGCAACCGTCCCCCACCACGGCGCGTCCGCGTGCCGTGCGGGTGGCCACTCCGGTCGCCGCCCCGGTGGCGAAGCCGGTGCGTAGCCGGGCCCGGGCGGGTACCAATGCGTGGATATGGGCGGCGGGAGCCTTCTTTGTGGCGTTCGCCTCCAGCACCCTCACCGCCGAATCGCAGGCCGCCCGTCAGCGGGCCGAGGCCAACCGCATGCGCCACGAACTAGATGCGATCCGGGCCGAGTCCGATCTGTTGACTGACCAGATTCAAATGCGCACCAACACGGCCGCTTGGGAAACCTACGCCATTGGTAACGGCATGCGATACGTGGGCGCACCGGAAGAACCTACGGAAGCGGAAGCCGCTGCCAATGCCGCCAACACCAATGCCTCCAGTTCCAATGTCCGCCAGCCCCAGGGAGGTGCCCGCCGTGGCTAATCCGCGCCGCCGCGCCGGCAACGCCAACGTTCTTCGCTCGCGCTCGTCCACCGGGGCGATTGCCTTGGGTTGTCTGGCCGTCGTTTGTGTGGGCAGCCAAGCCTACGCACAGCTCATGCGCCCCGAACCCGCTGCCAAGCGCCACAGCACCTCGGAGAAGACCGTAATGCGTGGCACGCTTTTGAGCGCGGACGGGGAAGTGCTGGCCGAGACCACGCCGAGCTACGAACTGCGCCTGGATGACCGCCGCAGCCCCATGAGCTACGCCTTCTATGCCGACCTCGCTGCCGCCACGGGCCTGGGCATGGTGGAATTCGATCGCCCACGCAACAACGGCGAATTTGTCCGACGCTGGAATGTGGAATTAAGCTCTGAGCGCACTCGACAAGTCGAAGCCGTGAAGAAGCGCTGGAAGGCCGACGGTCTTTCGCTGGAGCGCCGCGAAACCCGCCGCTACCCGACCGGCCGCGATGCAATCAGTGCCGTGGGTTACTTCAACCCCGAAATTGAGATTGACGGCAACCCGTTTTTGATTGGAGCCGAGCGCTCCGCCGATGCCATGCTGTCGCAGGAGGGTGTCCGGCCCGGTCGCGGAAAGTCCGTGACTCTGACCCTCGACACCCAACTGCAACAGGAGGCCATGCGTGTCATCACCCAAGCGGTGGAACGACACAAAGCGACCGGCGGCGCCGTGATTGTGATGGACCTGTACACCGGAGACCTTCTGGCCCTCGCCAGCGCTCCCGTGTTTAACCCCTACAGTCGCGATCCGCAGGAGCGCTCGGGCTACAACTACGCCTACACCAACCCGTACGAGCCGGGATCGATCATGAAGCCGATCACCGAGGCCCTCGCCTTGGAATCCGGCCAGGTGGGCGAGAACTGGTCGTACGAGTGCGACGGCGCCATGACGGTTTCGGGCCACTCCATCCGCTGCACCCACGTGCACGGCCACGTCGACCTCAACCAAGCCATGGAAGTCAGCTGCAACGGCGCCGCCATGACATGGGGGGCCACCGTCGGCCACGAGCGCATGAGCCGCTTTTTTGAAGAAAGCGAACTGCTCAAGCGGCCGGGGCTCGGCCTGGGCGGGGAATCCATCGGCGTCATCCAAGAGGACGATGCCAAGCGGCTCCAACTCGCCACCTGGTCCATCGGGCAGTCGGTGCAGCTCACGCCTATCCGCATGGCCAGCCTGTATTCCATCCTCGCCAACGACGGTTTATATACGCCGCCGAACATCATCGCTAAGGTGGACGGGATGCCGTATCAGCGGCCCGCACCGCGATCGGTGATTGAAGCCAAGGCGGCTCGGCGTGCCTTCCAGAGCATGATTGGGGTCATTGAGTCGGACAACGGAACCGGTAAGCACTTGCGCCTGAATGGGGTGCCGCTCGCCGGAAAAACGGGCACCGCCCAAAAGACGGTGAACGGGGTGACGCGGGGCAGTAAGAACTACGTCGCCAACTTTGCGGGCGTGGTGCCCGCCGACAATCCCCGCGCGGTGATTGTGGTGGTGGTGGATGACCCGAAGGACGGCCAGTATTACGGCGGCCAGGTTTCGGGGCCGGTGTTCCGCGAGATGGCGCAGGCCGTCATGCGCATGCCGCAGCGCCGCACCATCCCGGGGCCTAGTCTTGAGGTCGAGGCCGAGCGGCTTCCGGCCCGCCCCAGCGGTACGATGACGCCATGAGCTTCACCCTCCGGGGTTTGTCTTTGGCTTCTGGTTTGGCCTCCGCCCGCATGGTGGGCGGAGACCGTGAGATCACGTCCGTCACCGCCGATTCTCGCGCGGTGGGTGCTGGTTCGTTGTGGGTGGCAATGCCCTCCGCCCGGCGGGATACGCACGAGTTCTTGCCCGATGTGGCGGCCGCCGGTGCTAGCGCCGTGGTGGTGCGCGAGGAGTCGGCCCTGGCCCGCTGTGCCGAATTGGGTCTCGATGCGATCTTGGTGACCCGCACGGGGCGAGAGTGGCACCAAGACCTGGCGACGCTGATTGCGCCGGTGTGCGGCAACCCGGGCCGCGAGTTGGAGCTCTATGCCGTGACGGGCACCAACGGCAAAACATCCACCGCGATTTTCTTGGCCCAGATGATGGGGTGCCAATACATGGGCACCCTGGGATACGGCTCGCCGGACGCCCTGAGCACCCTGGAGAACACCACGCCTTTCCCGGTGGAGCTTCAGAACCTGCTGGGCGGCATGGCGCGGGGCGGCGCCCGCACCGTGGCGATGGAAGTGAGCAGCCACGCGCTGGAAGAAGCCCGAGTGGCCGGTCTTGGATTTGACGTGAGCGTGCTGACCCACCTAAGCCAAGACCACCTGGATTACCACGGCACGATGGAGGCCTATGCGCTGGCCAAGAAGCGCCTGTTTACCGAATGGGCCGACGTGGCCCGCAGCCTGGGCAAGCAACCCCGCTTTGCGCTCAATATCAGCGACTCCTACGGCGCGGCGTGGCTGGCCGACGTACCGGATGCCGTGACCTACGGCACCGCCGATGCCCATGTGGAAGTCCACGCCTCCGAAATGCGCGTGGATTCGATGGTGCTGGATGTCCGCACGCCTTCGGGTTCATTCCGAGTACGGCCGGGAGTGGGTGGAGTCTTCCACCGCGAGAACTTTGCCAGTGCCATTGCCGCCCGGGTGGCGGGCGGCGCCTCCAACGCCGATCTCGAACAAGAACTGGCCCGGGTGACGCCAGTAAGAGGCCGTTTTGAACCCGTCCCCAACGATCTTGGCCTCGACATCATCGTGGATTACGCGCACACCCCGGATGCTCTGACGCAGCTTCTCCGCAGCGTGCGCGCGCTGCAACCCCAACGGATCATTGCCGTCTTCGGCTGCGGTGGCGACCGCGACCGCACCAAGCGACCGAAGATGGCGGCGGCGGTGGCGGCTGATGCCGACCTCGCCGTGGTGACCAGCGACAACCCGCGCACCGAGGACCCGCACGCCATCTTGCAGGACGTAGTGGCGGGCATCCCGACGGGTTTCCCGCACGAAGTGGTGGCCGATCGCCCCGAGGCGATCGCCCGCGCCGTGGCCCTCGCCCAGCCTGGCGACATCGTGGTGATTGCGGGCAA
>CAZDWU010000066.1:5755-8422 GCA_964509165.1 uncultured Chthonomonas sp.
GCCGTGATTGAGATGGCCATGCGCGGCTTCGGGCAAATCGCGCACCTGGCCCGTATTCACCAGCCAACCCTGGGGATCATCACCGGCATCGGTACCGCCCACGCCGAGATGGTGGGCAACCGCGAAGGCATCTGCCGCGCCAAGAGCGAACTTCTGCTGGCCCTCCCTGCGAACGGCCTGAGCATCCTGCCCGCCGATGACGACTTCATCCAAGACCTCCGCGCCGCCGCCCCCGGGCCGGTGCGTACTTTCGGTTTTGCTCCCGAATCCGATGTGGTCATCACTGGCTATCGCGCCCTCAGCCTCACCGCCTGCCAAGTGGCGGTGCGCGTGGATGGCACCCCCCACGAATTCGAACTGCCCACGGTCGGCCGGCACAACGCCAAGAACGCCGCCGCCGCGATTGCCGTAGCCACGGCGGTGGGCATCGACCCCGCCACCGCCATCGCGGACCTCGCCCACGCCGAGTGGCCGCCCATGCGCCTCGAAATCCGCGAGCGCAACGGCGTGACGATCATCGTGGACACCTATAACGCCAGCCCGGACAGCACCGTCGCCGCCATTCGTAGCCTGCGCGAAGCCCCCATCGCGGGTCGCCGCCTGGCGGTGTTGGGTGAGATGCGCGAACTCGGTGACTTCACGGAGGGCGGGCACCGCCTCGTTGGCCGTGCGCTCATGGAATCCGAACTGGACGCCGTGCTCCTCACGGGTGGCCCCACCAAGTTCATCCAAAGCGAAGCCCTGCAAGCCGGATTCCCGCCTGAGCGGATTCAATCCCTCGAATCCCCCGACCCGGTGGCCATCCATGCTTGGATGCAGCAAGCCCAACCGGGCGATGCCATCCTCCTCAAAGGCAGCCGCGCCCTGGGCCTCGAGCGCGCTCTGGAGGTCGCGCCGGTATGAAGCCCGAGCTTTTTCTCATCCCCCTGGCCGTGGCGTCGGTCTTTGCCCCGCTCTGGATGGCCGCCCTCCGCGCCATGCGCAGCGGCCAAAACGTGAGCGCCCACCTCGCCGAGCACGCCCACAAGCAGGGAACTCCCACCATGGGCGGCATGATTATGCTGGTGGCGATGCTGGTCGGGTGCGCCGTCAGCATCCCCGCGCCCTACAACATTTCGGCCCTGGCACTCGTCCTCGGGTTTGGTGTCGTGGGCTTCATTGACGACTACGTGGTGCCCCGCCGGGTGCAGGGATCGCGCGGGCTGGGCTGGAAGCCCAAGCTCGCCATGCAGGTCGCGGCCAGCGTCGGCAGCCTGTGGCTGGGCGGCTTCCGCGAGGTCACGCCCTTCCTCATCGGGGTCTTTCTCCTGCTCTTTATGAGCAACGCCTACAACTTCGCCGACGGGCTCGATGCCCTGGCGGGTGGCCTCGGCGTCATCCTCGCGGGCACGCTGGGATTGTGGGCGTGGGCCACCGGTAACACCCCCATCGCCATCGCTATGGGCGTGCTAGGGGTCGGGTTCTTGCCGTTCCTGGCGTTCAATCGCCCGAAGGCCATGGTCTTCATGGGCGACGTCGGCGCGCTTCCCATCGGGGCCCTCTTTGGCTGGGCTTTCTTGCTCCTGGGCACCAACGCGCAGGGGCAAATCATGCCCGCCGCCTTCTGGCCGCTGTTGGTCATCTCCATAGTGATGCTGATCGAGCTCATCCCCGTGCCGCTCCAAATCGCCAGTGTGAAGCTACGCGGCAAGCGCATGTTCTCGTTCAAAACGCCGGTGCACCACGGCTTCCAGAGTGCGGGCTGGCTGGAACCCCGCATCGTCGCCATGTTCTATGTGGTGCAGATCCTTGTCAGTGCCGTCGGGCTGGCAATGTTCGCCCCCACCCGGCCTTACGCGCCGTATCTCGCCGCCGGCTTGCTCCTCATTCTCGTCCTCAGTCCGTGGCGCTGGTCGCAGTGGGCTGCAGATAAGGTTAAACCCGTCGAGCCCGCCCCGCAAGCCACCCCGGGAGAAGCCTGATGCGGCTGGCCGTGCTCGGTCTTGGGATTAGCGGGGTCGCGGTGGCCCGCGCCGCCGTCGAGCAGGGCTGGACGCCCGTGGTCTATGACGAACGCATGGCCGAGAGCCCGGCTACGCTCCGGAACCTGGATGCCCTGGGGGCGCTGGGTGTGGAAGTCGTCACCGGATGGTTTGGGCGGCTGGCCGACGACGAATACGATGTCCTGGTGGTCAGTCCGGGGTTCCCGCCGCAGCACCCGGCCATCCTGGCCGCCGATCGCGCGGGCAAGCCGGTGTGGGGCGAAATCGAATTCGCGTTCCGCATTGCCAAAGCCCCCATGGTGGCCATCACCGGCACCAACGGCAAGAGCACGGTCACCGTTCTCACCTGGAAGCTCGTGAGCTCCAGCGGCCGCCGCACCTGGCTGGCGGGGAACATCGCGGGCAGTGGCTACTCCGAGCACACCCTCACGGATGCCGCGCGTCTCGCCGCCCCCGAGGACATCATCGTCGCCGAAATCAGCAGCGCCCAGCTCGAACGCATTGACACCTTCGCCCCGCAGGCGGCCTGCGTGCTCAATGTCACCCCCGACCACCTGGACCGCTACCCCGACTTTGCCACTTACCGCGCCACCAAGCTCAAGTTGCTGGGCGCCGTGGCCGACGGCGGCACCATCGTCCGCATTGCGGGCGCCCCGGGCCTCGAGGACCTCGACCCCGCTCGCCC
>CAZDWU010000066.1:8522-11481 GCA_964509165.1 uncultured Chthonomonas sp.
GAGCGGGACGACATCTTGGTCATCAACAACTCGATGTGCACCAACCCCGGGGCCGTCATCGCCAGCAGTCAGTCGCTCAATCGACCTCAAATCCTTCTTATGGGCGGGCACGACAAGGGGCTTGATTTCACGCCCGTCGCCGAATATCTCAAGACTCAACCCCACCAGGCCATCCTCTTCGGCCCGGTGACGGAAAAGTTCCGCGCTTGCCTAGATGCGCCCCACGTTCCCGATTTGCCAGCGGCCTTTGCCTTGGCCGTCGAAAAATGTGCAAAAAAGGGGGCCATTCTTCTCGCTCCGGGTTGCGCCAGCGCCGAGCCATACGCTAACTTTAAGGAACGCGGAGATCACTTCCGCGACATTGCCAAGGAATGGCTAGAAAAATGACAAGGGTCACCGGACGCGACCCGCTATTGACCGCATTGGCGAGCCTCGCCACGGTTCTTGGCGTGTTTTTTGTATGGAATGCGGCGTACGTGCAGAGCGCGGCCGAGGGGCGGGCATTCCCGTGGGACCCCATCATCACCGTTTTCCAGTTCCTGTTTGTGGCCTTGCCGCTCTATCTTTGGATCGGTAGCCAAAAGGAATCGCGCCTCCGCCAGTGGGTTATCCCCGCCGGGGTGCTCTCGTTCCTACTGCTGGCCGCCGTGCCGCTGGTGGGGATCAAGCGCAACAATGCTCGCCGTTGGATCGGTCTCGACGGGACGCCCTTGGTCATCCAGCCCGCTGAATTCGCCAAGCTCGGCATCGTTTTGGCGCTGGCCCTCGGCCTGGCCCTCTATTGGGAGCGCCGTGCCCAGCGCACCAACCCCAAGGCCCGTCGCCTGCCCGGGGCCACCAAGTATTGGGTGTGGCCCACGGTCGGCACGTTCCTGATGGCCGGGGCCGTCATCGCCCAGCCCGATATGGACACCGCCGCCGTCATGGCCCTCATGAGCGTGCTCATGCTGTGGATGGGCGGCATCAATCGCCGCGTGGTGCTCACGTTGCTTACCGGGGGCGTTGTCCTGCTCTTGGCTGTCGCCGCCACCGCGCCCTACCGCTTTGAGCGCATGATCAAGCACTTCGACCGCGAAAACATCGCGGTCCGCGAAGGCGTGGGCTACCAAACGGCCATCAGCTCGGATGCGATCAACCGGGGCAACCTCTTTGGGGTGGGCTTCACCGAAGGTCAAGCGAAGGTCAAGCTTCCCGAGGTCACCAGCGACTACATCATGACGACGGTGGGCGAAGAGTTCGGCTTCGTCGGCTTCCTCATCGCGTTCTGCGTCATCGCCGGCATCGTGGGGCGGCTGTGGTACCTCTCCCTGCGGATGAATGGCCTCTTCGGCCGCTTCGTGCTCCAAGGTTTGTGCGTGTGGATGGCCCTGCAGGCGGGGCTCAACCTGATGATGGCGAACGGCACCCTGTGGACTATGGGCTTGCCGATGCCGTTCTTCAGCGACGGATTCTCGAGCTTGCTCGCCCTCTGGATTGGCCTCGGGGTAGCCCAAGCCTGTTTGCGCGAAGACGCGGCCTACGAGCCGGTGGACGAGTCGTTCTTTGAAGAAGACGAGCCCGCCCGCCCGACCCGTCGCGCCCGCCCCGTGCGCCGACCCCTGCCGCAGGCAACTCGCCGCCCGCAGCCTCAACCCAAGCGGCGTCCCGCCCCCCAGGCGGTGCGAAAGCCGGCACCGCAACCCGTGCGCAAGCCCGCGCCGCGACCCAACTCCAAGGCGCCCGTGCGCCGTCCGGTGCCGGGGTCCCCTCAGTTCCAATCCATGCAAAGGGAGGCAGCCTATGCGTCTGGTCGTGACCGGCGGCGGAACGGGCGGACACGTCTACCCGGCGCTTGAGGTCGCACTCGGCGCCCAGCGGCGCGAGTGGGATGTCCAGTACTTCGGGAGCTTCCGAGGGCAAGAAGGCGACGCGTGTCAGCGCGTCGGCTTGCGCTTTACGGCCTTTGCCAGTGAGCCGGTGTATTCGCTCAAGACGTTTCGGGGTCTGCGGGCGCTGGTGCGGCTGTACCAAGCCAGCTTGCAGGCGGGGAAGGCCCTACGCCGCGAAGGGGCGGAAGCCGTTTTTGCCACTGGGGGCTATTCCAGCGCGCCCATTTTGCGGGCGGCGCAGCGGCTGGGCATCCCGACGGTGCTACACGAGCAGAATGCCGTCCCCGGCCGTACGCAACAACTGATGTCGAAGCGAGCGGCGGCGGTTTGCACGGTGTTTGCCGAAGCCGAGTCGCACTTCCCGGGGGCGCGCGTGGTGCGCACCGGTATGCCCGTGCGCAAGGCGCTGCGCGATAGCGCCCAAGGGCGACTCTTTGAAGAAGGCATCTCGCACAGTGCCCCGGTGGTGCTGGTGATGGGCGGTTCTCAAGGCAGTGCAGCCCTGAACGATGTGGCGCTCACCTGCGCGGCCCGCATGGCCCGCTCTGAAGTGCAGTGGATCCACGTCACCGGACCCAAGCACTACGGGGAGACCCTGGCCTCCAGCAACAAACTCGCGATAAAGAGTGACTATTCGGTGCGGCCGTATCTCCACGAGGACGACCTCGCGGCGGCCCTGTTCTCGTGTGCGGTGTGCGTGAGCCGGGCAGGGGCAGGCACGTTGGCGGAACTCGCCGCCTTCCGCAAGCCCTCGATTCTCGTCCCGTTCCCCAGCGCATTTGGCGACCACCAAACGCGCAATGCTTCAGAATTTGTAGAGATGGGCGCGGCCGATTTGATCCCTCAAGATGAACTGACTCCGGCGGGGCTGGAGGTCCGGATTCTCAAGTGGTTGAGTGATGCCAACGCTGCCCGCCACGCCCGCGAGGCGCTGGCGAATTGGGATCGACCTGACGCCACCGAACTCGTCCTCAATGAGATCCAGCAGGCGGTGAAGGCGTGAGCCGCCCCTACGAGCGCCCGGAGTGGTTTGCCGGCGCCGATGCAGCTTCCCAGTGCTCCGGCTTCTTTTTTGTTGGCATTGGTGGAGC
>CAZDWU010000067.1:0-11287 GCA_964509165.1 uncultured Chthonomonas sp.
GACCGACCAATGGGTGAAGCTGGCGATCCACGTGGACGATACCAACGCCACGTTCTTCATCAACGACGTCCAGGCGGGTCAATTCGCCCGTGGCGCCGCCGGTGCCCCGAACGTCTTCCGCATTGGTGACTCGCTGAGCAGCACCCACGACATGTGGTACGACAACGCCATGGTGACGGACGCCGTGCCGGAACCGGGCACGATGCTGGTGCTGGGTGCGGGCCTCGCGGCTTTCGCTCGCCGTCGCCGCGCCAAGAAGTCCTAAACCTAGGATTTCCGCTTCATTTGGGGGTTCGTCCAGGCTTGGACGAGCCCCCAAACTGTTGCTGCCACCGAGAGCAACGCCCAGAACCCCGCCCAAAAGATGGCGGGGATCCCCGTGCTCATCTGCATGTTCATGGCGTCGCTGTGGCTGCCGGTTTGGCTCACGGCCCACAGGGTGCGGAAGGCATCCCAACTCGCCAGGACCAGCAGCAAGCCCACAAACTGCCCCGTCCAGCGCACGGCTCCGGCATCGGCTCGCTTGAGAATCACGGTCAGCCCCGCCAGCCACGCCAGCGCCGTGAGCAACCCCACCAGGTCGCCGCGCAGCCACAGCAGGCTTCCCACGGCCAGGATTGCCACCAGTGCCCCAATCGCCTTGCGGGCAGATTCGGGTGTGCGGCTGGCCATCAGCAGGCCGGTCCCTACCAGCATCGAGCCCATGTAGCCCGCGCTGGCGATGATGGGCATGGACCCGCCGGCGCTGTACATCACCCCGCTGCCGTCGGCGTAGACCTCGATTCTTGCCGCTACCCCACCGGTCAACACCGTGGCCACGGCGTGCATCAGCTCGTGGATGTGGGTGTTGAGATAGATGAACGGCAGACTGAGCGGCCGCAGCATGGGCACCCACTGCAGAGCCAGGGCCAAAGCGGAAGCCCCGAGCAGGGAGGATTGGTCGGCGCGCAGCTTCATGTGCAATTTTCTTACGGATCCAACGGGGGTTTCGAGGCAGAGTCCCGAAAACCTGAAGTCGATTGTCAAGTTTGCCCCCTCTAGGTCCCCCGTAGATCTACCGAAAGACGATGTGGGATGCAAAGAGGTGTTTATTCTGCCGGTGCGGCGATGCTGAATGCGCAAGCACAGCTCGACGTCATCGCCCAGAACCTAGCGAACGCGTCAACCACCGGTTTTAAGCGGGATGGAATCGCCTTCAACGAGGCTTTGATGCGCACCATGGCCGACTTCGGTGGCAATGGGCGCAGCCTGGGCGAAATGGGCGCGGTGCAAGCCATGAACGTGAAGTACACGGACATGGAACAGGGCACCCTGCAAGTGACCGGTAACCCGCTGGATGTCGCCATTCAGGGAGAAGGCATGTTCGCCGTGCAAACCGACCAAGGCGTGCGCTACACCCGCGCCGGGTCCTTTACATTGGACAACACCGGCCGCCTGGTGACCCAAACTGGACAGCCCGTGCTGGACAACCGCCTGCGCCCCATTGGCCCGCTGACCGGCGAAGTGCTGATCACCGAAGCCGGTGAAGTGCAGTCCGAAGGCCAAGCCATCGCCCAACTCGGCGTGTTCCGAGGCAGCTTTAGCAAGGTGGGCGACAACAACTATCAATCCGCTGATGCCGCGCCCGTGGACACCCCTCGCCTCGCCAGTGGCGCGGTGGAAGGCAGCAACGTGCAGGCGGTGGAAGAGATGATTGCGATGATCCGCACCCAGCGCGTGTTTGAAATGGCGCAACGATCCGTGACCGGCCAGGAAGACATGACCGGACGACTTCTACAGATTTTGAACTCCCGCTAACGTTCGGGCCCGGGGGTTAAGCCCCGGACGAACTCTTGAGCCTTGACCAGGCAAGAGAAGCGGGGTCGGACCCAAAAACCAAAACACCCAGAGAGACAACGACCCTTATGATGAGAGCCCTGAATACCGCCGGAACCGGGATGATTGCCCAGCAGACCAATTTGGACGTGCTGGCCAACAACCTGGCGAACGTGAACACCACCGGATTCAAAGGCCAACGCGCCGAATTCCAAGACCTGATTTATCAAACCTATCGGGCGAGCGGCAGCACGCTCGGGGGCACCTTCCAAACGCCGCAGGCCACCCAGGTGGGTCTCGGGGTGCGGTTTGCCGCCAGCGCCACCAGCTTCGACCAAGGGGGCATGCTCAACACGGGCAACGCCACCGATATGGCGATCAATGGCGAGGGCTTCTTTAAGGTTTCTCTGCCGGACGGTACGTTTGCCTACACCCGCGATGGGTCCTTCAATGCGGACTCCAATGGGCTGCTGGTGAACAAGGACGGCTATCCGTTGGAACCCGCCGTTACCGTTCCGCCGGGCTCGACGGCCATCACGATTGCGCTGGACGGCACGATCACGGCCACGGTGCCGGGCAACGAAGAGCCGCAAACCTTGGGCAACCTCACTCTGACGACTTTCACAAACCCGCCGGGCCTGACCCGCATCGGCCAGAACCTCTACCGCCCGGGCGGCGCCAGCGGTGAAGCCACCGATGTGACGCCGGGCACCCAAGGCGCGGGCAACATTTCGCAGCGCTTCCTAGAAGGCTCGAACGTGCAGATCGTGGAAGAAATGGTCCGCATGATCACGGCCCAGCGCGCTTACGAAATCAACTCGAAGGCGATCACGACCGCCGACGAAATGCTCGGCATTCTCAACAATCTCAAGCGGTAATTCTTATGCTGAACCTCGTTCTCTTGACCGTCCTGGCCCCCGCCCAAGCCGCCCCCGTGTGGGTTCGCGTGGAAGGCAATGGCTACCTGCGGTTCATCCGCGATGGCCGCGTGCTCTACGCTCGCGAAGCCCCGCTGGTGGTCCGCGATGGCGAGCTGATGCACGCCGATGGCCCGGGCTTCTTGCCGCGTCTCTCCTTGTCTTCCGGCGACTTCACCATCGCGACGGATGGCACGGTGCGGGTGCAAGGGCAAGTAGCAGGGCGCATCCTGCTGGCGCGATTGCAAGAGAGCGACACCCAAGTTCAAGGTGGATTCTTCACCAGTTCGATCCGGCCCTCGATGAGCCCGCCCGCTACGGACGGGATGGGTCGGATTCTTGCGGGAGATCCCCTCTCCGTCCAGTCCTCCACCGTCTCCGCTGGCGTTGCCGGTGCCGTGCCCCAGTGGTCGCTGAAGAGCGACGCTCTGGTGGCCGGAGATCGCATTACCCTCGGCGATCTAGTGGACGGTGCGGGCGACTTCGCCGACATCGATCTGGGAGCCGCACCGCCGTTTGGCGTCAAGCGCACCTTCGATCGAGCCTTCCTCCTCGCTCGCTTGCGCACGGCTGCCCCCGGGGCGCAGGTGCAGTGGTCCGGAGCCGAGCGCGTCAATGTGGTGCGCGCCGGACAGGAAGTGGACCCGACCCTGCTCGTCAATGCCGCCCGCCTTGCCGCCCGCAACGCCCGGGGCCACGAGCACTTTGAACTCGATGGCACCCTAGACCCGCTGACCATTGCCCCCGGGGCGGCCGAAATCCGCTCCGAACGAGTGAGTGCCAACGGCGCGAAGGTCTCCGTTACGCTCGGCATCTTTGTCGAAGGCGTCCGGGTGGCGGGCATCACGGTGCCGCTGCGCGATTCTTCTCCTGCCGTCACCATGCGCACCGGCCAAACCGTCACGGTCATCGTGATTCGGGGCGCCCTGCGAGTGGAAACCACCGGCACGGTCCGCCGCGTGGACTCCGCGACCGGCATGGTCGTGGTCAAGACCGATTCCGGCGCTGAGCTTTCGGGCCGCGCCACCTCCTCCGACACCGTTGAGGTGACTTCATGAAACGAACTCTGATCCTTCTGCTCGCCGCGCTTCCCCTGTGGGCCACCGCCCAGGATGGGGGCAAAGAGAACCCCGGCAGCCTCACCGCGCCTGACGCCCGCAACCCGTTTGTGGATCGCAAGGCCAGCCGCGTGGGGGACATCGTGACGATTCTCATCGAAGAGTCCACCCTGGCCCGGTTCTCCGCCGACACCTCGGCGACCAAGAGCGACAGCAACGATGCCGGCACCGCTGCCCTGGGCGGTCTGATTTCCCGCCTGTTCGGCCCGCTGACTTCCAGCGCGTCGTCCAGCGTCGGTGGCACGGGCACCACGCAGCAGAACAGCAGCATGCGAGCCCGCATGAGCGTCATCGTCCGCGAGGTCACGCCCTCGGGTCAGCTGGTGGTGGAAGGCACTCGTTCGCTGGTCACCAACCGCGAAACCCAAACCCTGGTTTTGAGCGGCATTGTCCGCCGCGACGACATCCGCGCCGATAACACCGTGCTCAGCACGAATCTGGCCGACGCCGAGATCCGCATGGAAGGCAAAGGCCTGATCGCTGACCGCCAGCGACGCGGCATCTTGACTCAGATTATGGACTGGTTGTTCTAATGAAACTTTCCTCAATCCTGACTCTCTTTTGTCTCGCGCTGCCTCTGTTGGGCTGGGCGCAAGACGAAAAACCGCCCACGCTTTCGGCTGAACAGATCAAGCAGCTGCAAGAGCAGCGCGAAGGCCGCCGACGCCTCATTGCCGAAGCGACGAGTGAAGGAATACCTGTGCGGCTTGCCGATATTGGTGGCTTCCGGGGCGCTCGTGGCAACAAACTGATTGGCTACGGTCTCATCGTCGGTTTGCAAGGCACGGGGGACTCGCGTTCCACGCCGTTCACCACCACGCTGATGGCGAATGCGCTGGCCCGCTGGGGCACGCAGGTGAATGAGCAGGCGTATCGCGCCAAGAACATCGCCGTGGTTTCCATTAACGCCGAGATGCCCGCGTTTGCCGCGCCGGGCCGCAAGCTCGACGTCACGGTGAGCAGCCTGGGCGACGCCAGCAGCCTGCAAGGCGGGGTGCTCTTGCCCTCATTCCTCACCAGTCCGACGAACCCGGACATCACCTACGCGGTGGCCAGTGGCCCGGTGAGCATTGGCGGCTTCAACGCCGGTAACGGGGGAAGCTCCGTGCGCAGCAACCACAGTACCGTGGCGATGATCCCCAACGGGGCCGACATCGAGCGCAGCGTGAACACGCAGATCGTTTTCGACGGCAACGTGATGTACTTTGACCTCGACGAGCCGGACTTCACCACGGTGGAGCGCGCCGCGACGGCCATCAACGGCGAGTTTGCTGACATCCACGCCGAAGCGATGGACGGGGTGACGCTGAAGCTCACCATCCCGGATGGCGTGGCGCCAACCTTCGTGGCCAAGGAGATCGAAGGCCTGATGGTGCGGGCCAACCTGCCGACCTCGGTCGTCATCAACGAACGCACCGGCACCATCGTGATTGGCGGCGACGTGAAGCTCGGCCCGGCCGTGATTGCCCACGGCAGCCTCAAGGTCCGAATTGATACGGGCTATCTCATTAGCCAACCCAATCCGCTGGGGCGGGGCGATACCGTGGTGGTGCCCATCACCAATACCAGCGTGGAAGAAGACAAGACCCAGATCGCGGTGGTGGCCCCCAATGCCACGGTCGAAGATTTGGCCCAGATTCTCCAGACGCTCAAGCTGACGGCCCGCGATGTCATCGCGATCCTGCAAGCCCTCGCCGAGCAAGGCGCCCTGAAGGCGCGGGTGATCATCCGATGATGCCCGCCCCGCTGGCCACCGCCGCCAACCGCACCGTACGGGCGGACTGGCTGCGCGACCTCAAGCGCCAAGTCTCGCAAGTGGACCCGAGCCCCGAGCAACTGCAAGGGCTGCGCAAGCTACAGGATGCGGCGGAGCAGTTTGAGGCGATGTTTGTCAAGCAGATGCTGCAAACCATGCGGCAGAGCACGATGGGCGAAGCCCCGCAGGGCATGGGCGCGCTGGCCTACGACTTTCTCGACGACTCGATTGCCAAGAACGCGACCCAAACGGGTCCGGGCTTTGGCCTCGCCCGGTCGGTATTTGCCGCCACCGGGTCCGCGTATCTCCGCACGCAAACCGTGCCCCGACAAGAAACTCAAGGAATAGAAACCCATGGCTAAGACGACCCAAGACCTTCAGGCAACGTGGTGGGAGTGGCTCAGCATGTCTGAGCGCCTACTGACGGCCTTGCACCGACAGACGGTTGCACTCACCCTGCGCAAAGTGGAAAAGATCGAAGAGATCCAAACGGATTTGGACGATTTAATGGACAAGATGCAGGAACTGGATGACAAAGCGGCGGCATTGGCGCGCGGGCTGGCCGAAGAACTGGGCGTGGAGCCGAGTCTTCGAAGTCTCGTCAATGTGCTTGAAAAAGCCGAAGCGCAGCAAGTCCAAGCCCTCGCCAACCGCGTGGTCGTGGTCGGTCGCAACTTGCAGGCCGTCATTGACAAGAATCAGGCGCTGATTGCCAGCGAGCTGGACTTCATCAACGGCACCGCCGCCATCCTGGTCCGCGAAGCCCAGGCCCAAACGCCCGGCTACGGACCGGCAAAGTCCAACTCTCGTAGCCTTGCTATGGACCAAGCCGCTTAAACTGCCGACAATCACCTTTAGGAGTAATGTATGAGCGGTAGTTTTAGTGGCCTCTTCATCTCAAGCAGCGCGTTGCGGAGCTTCCAGCGCGGCATTGAGACGGCGGGACACAACCTGGCGAACGTCAACACCCCGGGCTATTCACGCCAGCGGGTGGACTATGCCACGCTTCCGCCTCAGACCTTTTACGAACGCGGCATGATGTCGGTGGGACGGGGCGTCACGCTCGGTTCCATTTCCCGGGCCCGGGACATGTTCCTGGACGGCAGTCGCCGCAATGCGGAGTCGGACCTCAACAAGGCCACCACGCTTTCGCAGCAAATGAAGCGGATCGAAGGGGTTTACAACGAACCCGGTAATCTGGGTATCAGCAGTGCCCTGGGCAAGTTCTTTGACTCGTGGGGAGCCCTGGGTTCCCGGCCGGACGACCCGGCCGCACGGGCGCAAGTGCGTCAGACAGGTCAGGAGCTTTCGGACCGCATTCGCACGGCGTTCGGCGATCTGAGCACCATCAACACCGAAACCACGACCGAGATAGACCGCGTCTTCAACCGGATTGATCAGCTTGCCACGCAGATCAATACGCTCAACAAGGAGATCAAGTCCGCGCAGGCGGGCTCGGGCACGCCCAACGACCTGATGGACCAGCGCGACCTGGCTGTGCAAGAGCTCTCCGGGCTGATCGACGTGCGGGTGAGCAAGTTCCAGGACGGCACCTATTCCGTGTATTCGGCCGGGCACCTCTTGGTGGATGGCGCGGGCACGCGCCCGATTCCGCGCACCTACGATGCGGCGACCGGCAACCTCACCGCGGGCTCGACGAGCTACCCTGTACGCGGCGGACAGCTCGGCGGACTGATGCAGAGTCTTGGTTCCATTCAATCGCGCCAAACCGAACTGAATGCCATCGCGAACACGCTGCGACAGACCATCAACGATCTGCACTTCGGCGGGATTGGTAAGAATGGCAGCACGGGGCAGAACTTCTTTGATGCCACCAACGGCAACTCAGGGGCGATTGATTTTCGTTTGAGCGATGCGATCCTCGCCTCGGCCGACGCGATTGCGGCGGGCACCACGGGCAAGGAATCCGATGGGGGATTGGCGCACCAGATGGCCGCTCTCCGCAATACCAGCCAAGGCAACTTGGGCAACCGTTCCTTCACGTCGTACTACGAGAACGCCCTGAACACCATGGCCTCGGAGAGTGCGTACTACCGCCAGCAGGCCGACGTGGCCGGGGACATCAAGACGCAGGTGGAGAACCAGCAATTGGCCGTCTCTGGGGTTTCAATTGACGAGGAGATGGCGGAAATGGTCAAGTTCCAACGGAGCTACCAGGCCGCAGCCAAGGCCCTGACCATCTTCGACCAGATGACCGAAGACATTATCAACATGGTGAGACGATAATGCGGATTAGTACTTCGCAGATGTATCAGTCCCACCTGGGACGGATCCAGGAATCGCAGACGCAGATGTTTGCGCTGCAGCGCCAGGTGATGACCGGCAAGCGGTTCGAGCGCATGAGCGAAGACCCGGTGGCAGGCCAGCGCGTGCTGAGCGCCCAGGGGCTGCAACGCCGGCTGGAACAAACCGACCGTAACCTGCGACACGCCGACGAGTATCTGGGCCTGACCGAAACCACTCTGGGGCAGATTTCTGACCTCACCCAAGATGCGAAGAAGCTGGCGATCCAGGGGGCATCGGCCGCCGCCCAGCCCGAATCTCTGAAGGCTTTGGCAACGCAAATCGGGGAAATCCAGAAGCGTCTGGTGGACCTCGGCAATACTCGCACCACCACGGGCGGCTACCTCATGTCGGGCCAAGACACGGGCACCCGGGCCTTTACGGTCTCGGGCACCGGCATCACTTACAACGGCGATGACCTGCCGGTGAATGTGGAAGTCCGACCCGGCGAAACCATGCGCGTGAACCTGCCGCAGGCGGGGCCTCTGGTGACGGACCTCTATAACCGCCTGGAGAACCTGAAGAGCAACTTGCTGGCGGGTCGCACAAAGGACATCAGCAGCACCGACTTGGTGGATCTGGAAGACAGCCGTAGCCAAGTGAACGCTGCGCGGGGCAGCATCGGCACGCTGATGCAGACCGTGGCGAACCAGAAGGAGCAAACCCAGCGCCGCATTGACGATTTGAAGACCCGGATTTCTGAGGTCCAAGACGTGGACTTGGCGGAAGCCATGACCAATCTCCAACTTGCCCAGACGGCTTACCAAGCCGCCCTGACTGTCACGGGACGGGCTTCGCAGCTCAGCCTCATGGACTACCTATGACCACCACGATGATCTCTCTCGAAACTCGACGCTTTGGCCTTTTGCAAGTGGAGGAAGCGGACGTCATCAACCTGGTCGAGCCCATGATCGGATTTGAGAACCAAACGCGGTTCGTGATCATTGAGCACAAGCCGGGCAGCGTGTTCCGCTGGTTCCAGAGTCTGGACAACGGCGACTTGGCTTTCCTGATGGTCGATCCGGCGCAATATGTGGTGGATTACGCCCCAGAAATGCCTGGCCAAGTGGTGAAACGCCTCGGACTAGCGCAAGAAACCCCCCGCCTCGTCTATACTATTGCCAACATTCCTTCGGGACACCCGGAAAAGATGACGCTGAACCTTGCGGGTCCGATTGTCATCAATGCGGAGAACCGACGGGCGGTCCAGGTGATCCTCGAAGACTTGGCGTACCCCACGCGGCACCAAGTTTTTGCAGACGCTCAGGCTGCTTAGTCGCCGCACCCCGAATCTCGATTGGAAAGCCACGGAGGGCATCCATGCTGGTCCTGACCCGAAAAGTCAACCAAAGCATTGTCATTGGGGAAGGTATCGAAGTTGTCGTTCTCGAAGTTCGAGGAGAGCAAGTTCGGTTGGGAATCAAAGCCCCCGACAATGTGAAGGTCTATCGTAAAGAAATCTTCGACCTGATTCAGTCTGAAAACCAGGCGGCCGCTGACGTTTCGCCGTCGGACGTTCCTGACGACCTCTAAGGATGGCTGCCGGGATGGAGCCTGCGCCGCCGACCCAAGCCAACGAGACTTGGGGCCAACGTTTTCGCGACACCATTTCCAGTGGTGACCTGCCCGTTTTGTGCTCGGCCTTTGCCCACTTGGTGGTGGGGGTCGTCCTCACGCAACCTGATTCCCTGCGCCTTGGCCCCGGGCTGATGCTGCTGGCTTTGCCCCTCGCGGTGGCGGTGCTGGTGCAAATCCTGCTGATGGTGGGGGTCCCAGCGCTCTACGGCCAGGACGGCTACCAGATGCCGCAGCCGTTCACGATTCCGCTCGTGTTTGGCGCGACCCTGGGGGCCGTGATTTCGCTTTCCGATGCCGGGGGCATGGGCGCGCTGGAAACCAAAGACGTGGTCCGGCTGGACCGGGTGTGGGCCGACCCGAAGGCCTTGCTCATCGGCTACATGGCCTCGGCGGCGCTGATCTATATGGTGGTGCGCAGGCAAGCCCGCGCGGAGGCCCCCTGATGCTGACCCACTTTGGCCGGATTCACCTGCGCCCGGAATGGAGCGATGCCGTGGTGTGTATTGGCACGTTTGATGGCGTGCACCGAGGCCACCAGGAGGTCATCCAGACGGCAGTGGCCGAAGCCGCGCGCCACGAAATCCCCTGCGCGTTGGTGACGTTTGACCGGCACCCGGCTTCTACGCTGGCTCCCGACCGCAAACCGGCCGCCATCGCCACGCTGGAGCAAAACCTACGCGCCTTCCGGCAGATGGGCGTCGGGATTGCCCTGGTGCTGCCCTTTGATGCCGACATGGCGACCAAGACGGCCGAAACCTTCGCGGCGGAGATATTGGATGATGCCCTGGGCGCCCGGCACCTGGTGGTGGGCCACGATTTTGCCCTGGGGCGCGGACGCGCGGGCACCGGCGAGTGGCTGGCGCAGCGCTACGACACCCAGATCGTGCCGCCCTACTTGATTGACGGGCAGCGGGTGAGCAGCACCGCCATCCGGGTGGCCATCGCCGAGGGCCGGGTGGAAGACGCGGCGCGGTGGCTGGGGCGACCCTATGCTCTGGCCGGCGTGGTGGTGGGCGGCCAGCGCCTGGGCCGCCAGCTGGGCTACCCCACGGCCAACCTCGCCCGCCCGGGCGACCAGATTCTGCCGGCGGATGGGGTTTACGCGACGTGGGTGCACCTGGAGGGCCGCGCCTACCGCGGAGCCACCAGTATTGGCATGCGCCCAGCGGTGAAGGGCACGCACCGCACGGTGGAAACCTACCTGCTGGATTACGAAGGCGCAGCGTTCTACGGCGAAGCGCTGGAAGTGCAGTTTGTGCGGCGCATCCGGCCGGAAGCTAACTTCGATTCGCTGGAGGCCCTGACGGCACAAATCGCCGCCGATGTGGCAGAAGCGCGGGTTCACCTGAGCGAAGAAGCGACAGATCGCGCGACTTAGCGTAAAGGAAAGGTATGCGGAAAGCCGTGTGGTGGGGGGGCGGAGCGCTGGTGCTGGCCCTGATCGGGATGTTCGTAACCTCCATGCTGAACCAACCCAGCGACAAGCAGCTGATCTTGCAGGCGCTGGATGAGAGCATTGCCGCCAGCCGGGCGGGGCGCCCCGGGGGCGTGCTGGAGTACCTGAGCCGCAACCTGACCTGGAACGGTGACGAGGGCGTGAACCGGATGGAGATTGCCGACTACATCAAGCGGGCCAAGCCGGAAGTGACCGTGATGCACCGCGAGGTGGTGCTGGACGGGGACACGGCGACGATCACCACGCCCGTGAACGTGAAGCTGAGCATGCTGGGGCAATCCATGGATGAGACCCTGGACCGGGTGACCATCACCTTCGCCGCCGAGAGTGGCACCAAGAACCT
>CAZDWU010000068.1:0-11224 GCA_964509165.1 uncultured Chthonomonas sp.
CGCCCGCAGCCGGTCCACCGCCACCGCCACCAAGATAATCACCCCGGTGAGGATCTCTTGCACCCAATTGGAGAGCCCCACCGTGTTGCACCCCATATTGATCGTCGCCATCACCAGCGCCCCCACGGAAGCCCCCACCAGGTTGCCCTGGCCGCCGCTGAGGCTGGCCCCGCCGATCACCGCCGCCGCAATCATGCTCAGTTCGGCCCCCATCGCCGAGCTCATATCCCCGGTGCGGGTCCGCGAAAGCAGCATCAACCCCGCCAGCCCGAACATCGCCCCGCCCAGGGCGTAGGTCGCCACCTTCACGCGGTTCACCTGCACCCCGCACACGCGGGCGGCGGCTTCGTTGCTGCCAATCGCCACCACGTTGCGGCCAAAGGTGGTGTAGCGCAGCGCCCAGGCAAAGGCGGCGGTGCACACCACCCAAATCCACCCGCCCGGCGGGATGATCATCCAGCGGTTCTCGGCGGTCAGCGCCCCCGTGAACTGCCCGATCCACTGGGGGGCTTCGGGATAGACGGGCTTCTCGCCCGAGATGCCCTTGGCCACCCCCCGCAGGGCCAGCATGGACACCAAGGTGACAATGAACGGCCCCGCCCCGAGCCGGGTGATGAGCACGCCATTGAGCAGGCCGCACACCAACCCCGTAAGCAGGCACGCGCCGATGGCCGCCCCCACGCTGCCGGTTTGGTCCAGGGTCATGGCCCCGGTGACGGTGGCCAGCGCCACCACCGACCCCGCGCTGAGGTCAATGCCCCCCGCCACGATGATGTAGGTGATGCCCAGCGCGCCGAGCCCGATGACGAGCGACTGACGCACCAACTGTTCCACGTTGCTGAGGGAGAGAAATACGCCCGGCTTGGCCACGGCAAACGCGAGGTAGATGAGGATCCAGGCCCCGATGAGAATCGGCAAGGAGTGATCTTTCTTCATTGAATGCTGTCCGCCATGAGGGTCGCCGAATCCACCGTTCGGCCGTCGTGAATCGCCACCAGTCGCCCGCGATTCATCACCGCAATGCGATCGCAGATGCCCTGGAGTTCGGGGAGGTAGGAGCTGGTCATCAGGATGGCGCACCCCCGCTGGGCGGCGGCGTCCATCTGCGCGTAGAGTTCAATCTTGGAGCCGACATCGATGCCGCGCGTGGGTTCATCCAGCAAGAACAGGTCGCACTCGGCGTGCAGCAGCCGGGCAAAGGCGACCTTCTGTTGGTTGCCGCCGCTCAGGTCTTGCAGGGGTTGGTCGGGGTCTTTGCACTTCACGCCCAGTTCGCCGATCCAGCGCTGGCCCACAATGCGCCCCTCGGCGGGGCGGTTCAGGAAGCCCTGGCGGCGGGGCAGGGTGATGTTTTCGGCCACGCTGAGTTCGGTGGCCACCCCGTCGAGCTTGCGCTCCTCACTTACGAATCCGGTTTGGGTGCGCCAGTGCGCCCGGGGGGTGAGCGACGCGAGATTCTTGACTTGGACTTGGCCGGACTTGATTTCGCGCAGGCCGAAGATGGTGCGCAGAAGCTCGGTGCGGCCCGCCCCGTTGAGGCCCGCCACGCCCACAATCTCGCCGCGATGCACCTGGAGAGAGGCTTGGTGGGGCATGTCTTCGGTGCCGGTCAGGTTCTCGATGGAAAGGAGGCATTCGCCCCGCGTGCGGTCAGAACGGGGGAAGAAGTCATCCACGCTGCGGCCCACCATGTGGCGCACGATGTCGGCATCGGTGAAGTCTCCGATTGGCCCCTCGGCCACCTTGTTACCGTCCCGCAGGATGACCACGTCGTCGGCGACTTCGCGGATTTCCTCCAAGAAGTGCGAAACTAAGAGGATCGTCCGGCCCCGCGCCTTGAGGGTGCGGATGAGGTCGTAGAGCTTCTGCTTATCGGCCTGGGTGAGCGAGCTGGTGGGCTCGTCGAGCAGGATGACGGGGGCGTCGCGGGCCTCCGCCCGGGCAATCTCCAGAATCTGCCGCTGCGATATGGGCAAAGCGCGCGTGGGGGCGGCGGCGGGGATCTCGGGGAAGCCCATGCCGCTCAGCAAGGCGTGGGCGCGGTCTTGCAACTGCGCGGGGGAGTAGCGCGGGCCGGGGATGCGGCCGAGGAAGATGTTCTCCGCCGCCGTCAGGTCCGGGCACAGGGCCAGCTCTTGGTGGACCAACAGCACTTGGTCGTCGCCGGGGCGCAGGGGCTGCTCGTTCCACTCCACCTGGCCGGCCTGAGGTCGCAGCTCGCCGGCCAAGATTTTGAGGAGCGTGCTCTTGCCGCTGCCGTTCTCCCCGATCACCGCCAGCACTCGGCCCGCCGGGGCCGAGAAACTGACGTCTTGCAGGGCAAGGGTCGCGCCGAACGCAAGGGACAGACCGTGCGCGCGCAGCATTACTTGGGCAGCAGCGCCTTGACTTCTTCGGAATCGATGTTCGTCTTGTCCACGAAAACGGCGCCGGAGTCAATCTTGGGTTCGGGCTTGGTGCCGTTCAGGTGCTCCAGCATCTTGGTCACGCCCAGGTAACCCATCTTGAAGGGGTCTTGCAGCAGCAGACCTTCGATCTTGCCTTCGCGTACGGCGGCCAGCAGCTCTTGGGAAGAGTCGAACCCGACCAGCTTCACCTTGCCCAGCAGGCCCGCGCCTTCCAGCGCGCGCATCATGCCAAAGGTGGTGGATTCATTCGGGGCAAAGATGCCCTGCACGGAGAGCGTGTCGCCCTCTTTGAACCGGGAAATCAGGTTCTCGCTGGCGGTTTGCGCGCTCTCGCGGGTGGCGCCGCCGTACTGCTCGGAGCTGACGACTTCGAGGCCAAATTCCTTGGCACCGTCCAGGAAGCCTTGCTCGCGGGCCATGGTGCTGGCCGATCCCTCCAGGTAGCGCAGCACGATGACCTTGCCCTTGCCGCCCATGGCCTTGGCCAGGCGCTCGGCGCTGGTCTTGCCCGCCGCGTAGTTGTCGGTGGCGATGAAGCTGATGGGCTCCAGGCCCTTGATGCCGCTATCCACGATCAGCACAGGGATGCCGGCGGCGATGGCTTCATTCCCGGGCACAGCCAGGGCGTTTTCGTCCAGCGGGGCCAGCACAATGCCGTCCACCTTGTCCACCGTGAAGTTCTCCACCACCTTGATCTGCTCGGCGCGGTCGTCTTCCTTCAGCGGGGCTTTCCAGATCAGCTCGACGCCCTTTTCACTGGCGGCCTTCTCGGCCCCGGCCTGCATGGTCTTCCAAAACTCGTGGGTCGCGCCCTTGGGGATGAAGGCAATGCGCTTCTTCGCGGCGGTGGGCGCATCTCCGCCCGTGGGCGCCTCGCCGGACGCCGCTTGACCACCCCCGGAACATCCCGCGAGGGTCGCCAACAAGAGAGCACCAACCAAACCAAATTTCCACATGGCCGCAATTTACCTTTCGAGGTTCGGGTTTCGACCACCTTCATCGGAGCACTGATACGCGGTCTCGACCAGGCGCATGGTGCGCAGGCTGTCGTGCACCTCGGTCCAGGGGGCGGGGCCGCCCGCGTGCCAGCGCATCATCGCCGCCATCGGGCCAATGAAGGCATGCGGGAACCACCCCCCTTCGCAGGAAATTTCCGTCCATGCGGCATCGCCCTCGCGCCAGATTTCGATCTGGTCGGGGCCGCCCTCGGGGTAGTTAAGATTGAGCCCCATTTGCACCCACATCGAGCCCCCGGTGCCGTCCAGCCGGCAGTAGGATTCGGCGTGGCCGGGCGGGGCTTGGTGGTTATGAAACGTCTGCACGGTGGCCCGCCGGATTCGGTCGTAGTTGAGGCTGATGGTGCTGCGGGTGGATTCCAGGCGCGGGGACGAGGGATCGTTGAGCGAGAGGGCCATCACGCCGGTGGGTTCGCCCCACAGGTGGCGGATGAAATCGAGATAGTGGATGGAGTGGTAGACCATCTCCATGCGCGGGGCGGATTCCAGGAATTTCCAGTTCGCCCACGGCGTGAGGACGTTGATCTTGAACTCAAGTTCGTACACCTCACCCAGCAACCCTTGGGCCACGGCGTCCTGCAGGGCCAGCATGTAGGGCGCCCAGCGCAGCTGAAAATTGACGGCCGCCCGTAGCCCTTTGGCTTCGCACTGGGCGACGATGCGCTGCGCCTGGGCATAGGTTTCGCCCAGCGGCTTTTGGATGAGAACGAAGGCACCCTCGGGGAGTTCGGCGAGGACATCTTCCACCACCGCCCCGGGCACGGCCACGTCGTAGATGGCCTCGGCGGGGGCTCGGCGGACCAGCTCAGCGAGTGAATCCACCACGGGCGCCCCGACGATCTGCGCGGCGCATTCGGCCCGCTCCCGAACCGGATCAAAAACCCCCACGACGGGGAAGCCAGCCATACGGTAGGCGGGGTAGTGGGCGTTTTCCACGATTCCTCCCGCCCCGACGCTGAGAATGGGGATCGCGCGCTCGGGCAGGTCCGGGGTTTGGCGTAGCGAAATCATGGAGTGGCCAGGATCTCCTTGGTTTCCTGGGCGGCCTGCGCCAGGCTGGGAGCCACGGGCTGATGCTCATGCACCACGCGGTGCACGGCCCGGGAAATCGCCTCGTTGATGGCCGTGTAGGCGGGGATGGCGGGGAGGGTGAGCGTTTGGCTGTGGACGTCTTCAATGATCGCGTAGTGCGGATACTTCTGTTGCACGTCGGGGTCGCGCCAGGTACTCAGCCGCGTCCCGTTGGCCCCCACCATCGAGGTCACCTTGTCGCAGGCGGGGCGGGAGACGTGCGCCAAAAAGTCACGCACCACCTCAGGGTGGCGGCCGTTGCGTCCAGCGGTGAGCGCCCAGTAGATGTTGAGCGACACCGAGCGCCCGGCGGGGCCGTCACCGGCGGGGAGTCGGGTGCAACGGTTCCGGCCTACAATCCGGCTGAGTTCGGGCAACTCGCACACGGCGGCAAACCCGCACCAGTTCCACATCATCGCGGCGTGGCCCTGGGCGTAGAAATCGCCCGATTCCACGCTGCCCATACCGAGGCATTCGGGGGCAATCACGCGGTGGCGGTGGAAGAGGTCGTAGAGGAAGGTCAGGGATTCCACACCGATCTCGTCGTGGAATTGGGGGCGGAGTTGGTCATCCAGTAGGGTGCCGCCGCGGCTCCATAGCTGAATCAGGAAGTCGTAGACGTTGTTGTGCCCGTCGGTGAGCCCCGCGCACACCGCGCCCCACTGGCCTTGTTCCGGCCGCGTAAAGAACTGCGCCACCTCCACAAATTCGCTCCAAGTGGCGGGCACCCGCAAAGGCCGGCCGTACTGCGCGGCGAAGGCGGCTTGCTCCTGGGCGTCTTCGAACAGGTCGGTGCGCACCATAAACACCTCCGGCCCGTCGTGCCACGGCAGCCCCACCCACTGGCCTTGCTGGACCACCAGCTTCTGCATGGCGGGGTGCCAGGCGTCCGGCCAATCGGGCAGCGGTGCGGCCGCGAAAAGCTCTTCCAAAGGGGTGAGGAGGCCCTGGGCGGCAGCGTCGGGCAGCCAGTCGGTGCAACACAAAAAGAGGTCCACATCGGCGGCTCCGCCTTGCTCCACCATCGCGACGTAGTGGTCATGAATCGGGCGGGGCTGAACGGTAATGCGCACATCCGGGCGTTGCCGCTGGAACTCTTCAATCTGCCAGGCCAGGGCCGCTTCGAACGTGTCCTGTTCGCGGGTGGTCAGGACCAGCTCGATCATGGCCGGTGGACTTCCACCCCGTTCAGGCTGCCCCAAGGTCGGCCAGCGGGCGGCTGCAGCATTTCCAGCGTGATGTCGTCGGGGTCGAGGAAGTAGACGGTGAAGCCGCCTTGGTTCACTCCCTGCTCAATCGCCACCGGGGCGGGTGCCTTGAACCGCACCCCCGCCGCCGCGAGGCGCGCGTAATCGGCGTGGATGTCATCGGTGATGAACGCCAAGTGCGGAGCGCCGGGGCGGTTGGTAGAGACATCGGTCGGTTCGCCCGCCGGATGCACGTACTCCACCAGCTCCAGGTGGTGACCGCTTGGCCCTACAAAGGCGTTGGGGATGCGCAGCATCGCCACCTTGAGGTGCGCGTTCGGGTAGCCCACGAGCTTCGCCGTGTATTCGTTGTGCTGTACCTGCTGGTGGTAGAGCTCCAGCCCCAAGAGGCCGCAGTAGAACTCGAGGCTGGCTTCCATGTTCTTGACTGTGAAGCTCGCATGCCAAACGCCGTTAAATCCCATGATCGTTTATCTCATCCATTGGCCGCCATCGACCAAAATCGTTTGCCCGGTGATGTAGGCCGCGCGGGCGGAGGCCAGGAATACCGCCATCTGCGCGATTTCCCCGGGTTGGCCCATGCGGCCAAGGGGAAGGTTGGCAATGACCGGGCGGAGGGTCTCTTCGGGGGCAACGCCCCTCACCTCGCCGCGCTGCACCGCGATGGACTGCGTGAGCGGCGTATCGATGATGCCGGGGGCGATGGCATTGACGCGGATGC
Source organism: uncultured Chthonomonas sp. (assembly GCA_964509165.1). Lineage (GTDB taxonomy): Bacteria > Armatimonadota > Fimbriimonadia > Fimbriimonadales > Fimbriimonadaceae > JAHBTC01. The sequence goes on from CAZDWU010000068.1 coordinate 6,425, forward strand.
CACTCGGGCCGAGGGACAGCGCCGCCGAGCGCGTGAGCGACACCAAGGCCGCCTTGCTGGCGCCGTAGTCGGCCTGTTCCAGCTTGGGGACGAACCCGGAATTGGAGGCAATGTTGATGACGCAGCCGGTGCGCCCCTCGCGGATCAGCCGGGCGGCGGTGGCTTGCATGAGGGCAAAAGCCGCCGTGACATTGATGCGGAAGGTTTGTTCGAACGAAGGGAGATCGATATCCAGCATCCGCCGGGTGTGGCAGATGCCCGCCGCATTGACGAGCACATCGGGGCAGGTTTCGAGGCCGTCAATGAGCGCATTAAGGCGCGACACTTCGCTCAGGTCAAAAGTGATCTCGGTGGCTCCGGCCTGCCGATCCAACCCGAGAACGGTGGCCCCTTCCGCCCGGAACGCTTCCGCGATGGCCTGGCCGATGCCTTGCGCGGCCCCCGTGACGAGCACGGTCTTCCCGGCGAACTCACCCACGCACGGCCCCGAGGCAAGCCTCTAGCAGGCGGGCGGGCGAGGGGAGCACCACGTCCTCCAACTCCTTGGCGAAGGGGATGGGGGCATCCAGAGCCGCCACGACTTGGATGGGGGCATCGAGTTCATCGAACAGACGCGATTGAATCTGGTGCGAGAGGTCCACGCCCACGCCGCAGCGCATGTGGGCTTCGTGCGCAATGACGACGCGGTGGGTTTTGGTCACGCTCGCGGCGATGGTATCCCAGTCGAGCGGGTTGAGAGTGCGGAGGTCAACGACTTCCACCGAAACCCCTTGGGCGGCGGCTTCTTCGGCCACTTGCATGCCCATCCCCACCAAGTACGAGTAGGTGAAGAGGGTCACGTCCGTCCCTTCGCGCACCGTGCGCGCTTGCCCCAGCGGGACGACATGTTCGCCGTCAGGGACTTCGCTCTTGGCCCCGAAGAGCTGCTTGTGATTGATGAACACCACCGGGTTGTCGTCGCGAATCGCGGCGGCCAGGAGCCCCTTGGCATCGGCGGCATTGGAGGGCAGCACGACCTTGAGCCCCGGCAGGTGGAGGAGCAAGGCTTCCAGCATTTGGCTATGCTGGGCGGCCGCACCGCGATAGCCCCCGCCCTGGGTGATGATGGTGAGTGGCACGGGCACGCTGCCCCCGCTCATGTAGTGCGTTTTGGCGATGTTGTTCAGCAGTTGGTCCATCGCCACGAGGCTGAAATCAATGAACATCAGCTCCGCCACCGGGCGCATCCCGGCCATGGCGGCCCCGAGGCCCATGCCGAGGAAGCCGGATTCGGAGATCGGGGTGTCAATCACCCGGTCGGCCCCAAAGTCGCGGAGAAGGCCATCGGTGACGCGGAACATGCCGCCGTAATGCGCCACATCCTCGCCGTAGACGAAGACCTTGGGGTCGCGGGCCAGTTCTTGGCGAAGGGCGGCGTTGGTGGCTTCCACCACGGACATCTGGCTCATGCGAACACCTGCGTGCCGGCGGCCAGCGGGTCGGGGCCGGGGAGGGCCAAGACTTCTTCAAACACGGCACGGACCGCGGCTTGCTCTTCGGCGGCAATAGCCGGGGCGCGTTTGCCCAGCTTGGCGGCCCAGCGGTCGAGCGGGGATTTGGCACGCCAGGCTTCCACTTCTTCGGCAGTGCGGTAGCCAATGCCCGAGTCGGCCTGGTAGTGGCCGATGGTGCGATAAGTGGCGGCTTCGATGAAGGTGGGGCCCCCGCCGGTGCGGGCGCGGTTCACGGCCTCGCTCATCACTTGGTAGACCGCTTCCGGGTCGTTGCCGTCGACCTGGGCGGTGTTCAGTCCGAACCCGGCCGCGCGGCCCGTCAGGTTCACGTCGCCGTGGCTACGAGAAAGCGGCGTCATCTCGGAATAGAGGTTGTTTTCGCACAGGATGATGAGCGGGAGCTGATAGAGCACGGCCATGTTCATGCATTCGGAGACGTGGCCCTGGTTAAGAGCGCCATCGCCGCAGACGGTGAGGGCGACCCGGTCGGTCTTCTGCAATTGCGCGGCCCAGGCGGCGCCGGCGGCCGTGCCCACGGCGGCCCCCACGATGCCATTGGTGCCCAGGATGCCGTGTTCGAGGTCAAAGAGGTGCATCTTGCCGCCTTTGCCCCCGCCCAGCCCGGCGGCTTTGCCCAGGATCTCCGCGATGATGGGGAGGAGCGGACCGCCCTTGGCCAGCACGTAGCCGTGGCCGCGGTAAGTGGCGGTGACGTAGTCATCCTTGCGCAGGGCGGCGCCAGCCCCGGCGGGGAGAGCTTCCTGCCCTTGGGCGAGGTGCAGTGAGCCGCGCAGTTGGCCAGCGGACGAGAGGGCGAGCAACTCCGTCTCCACGGCCCGCATGCGGACCATGGATCGGTAGAACTGCTCGTCCTGTTGGGTTGTCTCCATGGGCGGCGCGAGTTTACACGCGCGGGGACGTGCGGGGGTTATCTCGGCGCGCGAAGAGTCGAATCTCGCTCAATAAGCTCCATGGGGAGCACGCTCTCGCGGGGTTCCAGTTCCGAATCCTTGATTCGGGAGGTCAGCCAGTCCCAGGCTTGGTCAATGAGTTGATCGACCGGCACGCGGATGGAGGACAGGGACACTCGGAAGTCTACGGCTTCGGGGATATCGCCAAAGCCCCACACGCAGCAATCCTCGGGGATGCGAAGGCCAGCATTCAAGAGGGCGCGCGAGGATCCCATCGCCAAGTTGTCCATGAAGCCAAACACACCATCGGGAGCTTCGTGGCTGGCCAGATAGTCACGCAGAGTGAGTTCGGCGGAATCGCTGGATTCGGCGGCGGTGGGGAGGATGATCGGACTCAAACCCGCCGCCTCCATCGCCTCGACGTAGCCCCGGCGACGCTGCTCACGCGGATAGTCATCCAGAACCCATTGGGGGGCCACAAAGACAATTCGGCGGCGCCCGGCCCGGATCATGCGCTCCACGGCGTCGCGGGCGGCCCCGGCAACATCCCAGCCGACCGTGTCGGCGTTGGTGTATTTCTCAAAAGCGAGCACTCCCACGGGCGTAGCATCGTTGCGGGGGTCGGTTCGAAAGCGTTCGATCGCCTTGCCCGCATCAATGGCGATCACCCCATCCACCGGCCACTGGCGATCAATCTCTCCGATACCGCGGTAGGCGAGATCGTTCTCGATGCCGATGATCTGAAGGGCGTAGCCACTGTCCTTAGCGCAGTCATAAAGACGCGCCAGCATGCGGAAGTAGGTGGTGGTGGGGCGACGGATGGGCAGCCAAACGGCAATGATATTGGTGCGGCCCGTGCGCATCGATTGCGCGAGCCGGTTAGGCACGTAGCCGACCTTTTTGGCGGCATCGAGAATACGGCTCGTCGTCTCGGCCGAGATTCGAGATCGGGAGTTGCCGGTGAGGACGTGGGATACGGCTTGGACCGAGACGCCAGCTTCCTGGGCGACCTCGATCAACCGGGGCCGGCTTCTTTGTACCTCTTTCTCCACCTTAATCATGAACGTACCTCATGGTTTGTAGCCCCGTGGCTCTCACCGGGGCCACTGTGGCCAATTAGCCCTGACGGCGGCGGCGCCGGGCAAGGGCGGCCAGGCCAAGACCGAGTGCCACCATGGTGCCGGGTTCCGGCACCGCATTTTGCATGACGAAGCCTTGCTGACCGGTGGTCACCCATCCGCTCATCGTGCGGCCGTCGGGGGTGATGCCCAGGAGGGTGCTCGGGACGGTTCCGTTGAAGGACATGCCGTTGGCTGCCGCCCAATCCGTGAGCAGTTGCGGGGTGCCATTGATCCAAATGGTGGCGCGTCGCGTCCCAATCGAAGTACCGACTTGGGCAAAGCCCACCATGACCGAACCGTCATCAGATCCACCGGCAAGACCCCCGCGGTCGAAGCCTGCGGGAAGGCTGAGCTGCGTGGGGGCGAAAGAAGAGTTCCACCACACCGGTTGATTGGCACGGAAGCCAAAGCTCCGCGAACCATTGGAACTCGTGGCGTTAATCTCGCCTTGCACGCCCGAGTCAAAGTACACCTGCACGCCATTGCGCCAAGCGGCCGCATTGCGCCCGGCCACCTGGTCCCAGCCCACGATGGTGGAGCCGTCGCCAGAGATATCGTTCGGTCGAGCGTGGAAGGTGGCTCCTTGGCTGGTGTTGAAGCCTTGCGTGCCGCTGGAGAAGGCATAGGTCACCGGCTTAAAGCGGTTGATTGGGTCGTAGGCGGCGGTCGCGATGATGTCGCCGGTGCCGTCCATGCCGTACATCGAGCTGTAATTCACGCCGATTCGGCCCCAGCCCGCCGGGTGCGGCATCAAGGCCCAAGAGTTCGAAGCGAAGCTGTAGCGGGCGGCAAATCGGTTGCCGCTTCCGTCAAGAGCTTCACCGCCGATGAACTGGCCGTTGTCGCTAATGTACGCATTGCCCCCGGTGCGGTTGCCCCCGGCGATCGCCTGCACGCCGCCACTGGGCGTCCAGCGGAAGAAGGACGAACCCGTGAATCCCGCGGCGTATTGACCATCCGGAGTGATGTCGGTGATGAACGACTGGGTTTGGGTTAGACCATAGTAAGTCCACGTGGCAAAGGACTGGGTCGCAGACATCGCAATCAGCCCCAGGGCAATGATTTTCAGTTTCATGTTCGAACTCTCTTGCGCGAACGTTCGTGCAATGCAATGCATTATGCCTGATATAACGCTATATCAGTGCGAAAGTGCCTAGAATCCAGCAAAAATGCGGGCAAAAAGGTGATGGGCAGCCATTCGGGGAGGTGTGAAGAGGCCAAAAGCTAGATCACCGGCTAGATTTGGCCTGGTGTCAGGAAAGAAAAGAGTGGTGG
>CAZDWU010000069.1:0-3378 GCA_964509165.1 uncultured Chthonomonas sp.
TACCGGGTGAAGCCGTGGGATGGCGTGGGCCGCCGCATTGTGCTACGCCAAATCGGGGTGAGCATGTCCATCTCGTTCGGGATCTGCCGTGAGTTCATTCTGGCGCGGGATAAGCGCACCTTCATTGCCCGCATCGAGAATCCTAGCGACAAGGACGTGATGGTGGAGATTGCCCTCGATGGTCTTTGGGGTTCTCAGGTTCGAATTGGCGAGCAGACCGTGAAGTGCGAAGACGGCGTGGCCCGCCACACCTTCCTTTGCCCCGCCCAAGCGATCACCGACGTGACAGGTAATGTAGTGGCATGACTGTTCCAACTTGGGTGACCACATCGGTTGGAATCTATGCCTTGCTCGGCAGCATCTTTATGCTGGTGGGCATTGTCGTCGCGGGCGTCACCATTCGCCTTCTGCTTGATGTCCGCACCGAGCTTCAGGGTCTCAGCCGCCGCGTCGAAGTCTTGACCAACCGCGTGGACACCATCACTAAGGAAGTGCAATTGGTGACCCAAGAGGTAGGCGTGCGCGCCACGGGTATTTTGCGATTGGTAGATGACGCCGCGGGTGGTGCCGTGGGGGCGGTCCAGCGGTTTGGCCCGACCCTGCTGGTCATTGGTGCCCTGGCTCGGGTGATCCTGGCCGCCCGGGGTCGCAAGCGGCAAATCCCGGCCCTAAAAAGTCACTAAAGGTTCCTGACCGACCTCCCGAAAATTTACTTGGGAGAGTTATAAGGTGGGGAAAGTGTACATGGGAATCGGAGCCATGGCCCTTTACGCTGGCATTCTGATGCTGGCGGGGCAAGTGGAGATGACAAAGCCAAAGGCGTATGAGCCTCTAGCGATTGTCGATTCGGAGACCCGTGTCACACCCCCGCCGGAACTAAAAGCTAAGTTGAAGGAGGGCACCAACTGGTTGCACTTCTATCGGCAGGAATGTCCGTGCTCGCGGGCGGCGATTAGCCATGTCTCGGCCCTGAAAAAACGCTACCCCGACCTGAATTGGGTGGGGGTCAACGTGGGCGAGACGCCAGGACCAGCGCAGGATCCTTTCGCAGGATTGACGCTGGAAGGCGAACACCTGTTCGACAACACCAAAGAAATTGCCGCAGGCTATGGCATCACCAGCACGCCGGCGGCGGTGCTGGTGGACGCTACGGGCAAAACCCTATGGAGGGGAAGCTACCGAGAGGTAGGCGTGCATCCCGGCTACACCGCCGAGGATGCCTTTGCTGATCTCGCGAGTGGCGAACCACTTCAACCGGGACAACTTGGCGACGGGTGCGTGATTCCTTGATGCGCACCCGGGAAATTGAAGGAAGGATAACTCTTGAGTTTGGAACGGATTGAAGAAGATCGGTTAAGGCCGGTTTATGAGCGAGGCAACGCGGTTGTCTCGCTTGTGATGTGCTTGCACTGTGTACTGAGCATTTGGCTGGCCAGCGTTTACAACACGTGGGCAGTGACCACGGCGGTGGCGATTCCGGCAACGTTCTTGTTCTTTGGGATGAAGCAGTGGCGCCCCTACGGACTTGAGACGCGGATGGCGGCGTGTCTTAGCCTCATGCTGTTTTGCATGCTGCACATCTACCAGATGTACGGCCTGCCGGAGATGCACTTCTTCTTCTTCACCACATTGGTGACGATGCTTTTCTATCGAGACCACCGTGCGCTCTACCCGGGTGTCTTCCTCATCATTGCGCAACACATTGTGATGACCTTGCCGATCACGCAAGGGCACTCTGCGCACTTCTGGGGAACTCGCAACGTGACTCCCATGGTGCTGGTGTTTCACTTCGGGATTGCGTTGTTCGCAACCGGCTTGACTGCTTACAAGCAAATGGTGGCCCGGCGCGAATACCTTGAGACTGTGCAACTTGCCACAGACTTTCAGTCGCAAGCCGAAGAACTGGCCGATGCCAAGGCGAAGCTCGAAGCCGACCTGAAGCAACGAGCACGGCTTGAGGACCTGCTGCAAGAACAGATGGCCGAACTGCAAACCAAAGCGGCCTCCCTGGAGTTCACCAACTTTAGCATGATGGGCGAACTGGAACGCCTGGAAGACATGGCCACCACGGACTCCCTGACCGGCCTGCCGAACATCGCCAGCATCCGCCAGATCCTTGACCATTCGCTCCTGCTGGATGCCAAGGTCTCCGTCATCATGATGGACATTGACCACTTCAAGTCGCACAACGACGAGCATGGTCACCAACACGGCGATGAAGTCTTGAAGACGGTGGCTCAAGTGATGAAAGGTCAGCTGCGAACGGACGAAGCCATTGGCCGTTACGGCGGGGAGGAGTTCATCATCGTTCTGCCCAACTGCCCCTCGGAGGTAGCCTTGCGAGTGGCCGAGCGCCTGCGGCAGAGCCTGGAAGAATTTGAATGGCCGGTGAAGGCGGTGACGGCTTCGTTCGGGATTTCCACCCGGGCCGAAGACTTTAAGGTGGCGGACGAGCTGATCGCCGAAGCTGATGAAGCACTCTACACTAGCAAGCGCAATGGACGGAACCGCGTGACTTTGGGCGGTTTGAACTCGGAGGCGGCCTAGGCCCCCGGGCCTCGGCACGCCCCAACCAGGTATTGTTTCAACTCGGACGCGGGGTGGAGCAGTCCGGTAGCTCGTCGGGCTCATAACCCGGAGGTCACAGGTTCAAATCCTGTCCCCGCACCCAGATTTTCGCCACGCTTAGCACTGCTAAGGGTGGCGTTTTTGGTTTGGGTTTGCCGTTCCGAAGCTGTAGAGGAAAGATGAAGGCCAGAACTGCTGCACCCCGTTCCCGCGTCTGTTCCAGTGTGCGGGGTTCGGCATCTTGGGGATTGAGCTTGGCAGTGCTCGGCACTTTAGCCGCCGGATGTGGCGGAGAGGGCACGAGCGCACCCTTCACGGAGACCATCCTGGGCACCTGGCGCCTGCAAGATACGCCCACCGATGGCCGCAGCCTGACCTTCTTTGAAGACGGCACCTACCGCTACATCAACGGAACCGTGGACCACCGCGCGAACTACACCATCAACGGCCGGATTCTGCACATCGAGAACAACATCATCATCACGCCGGACACGTTTCAGCACTGGTTCCCGGTGAAGGGAGTGATGAAGTGGTGGGTGGATTACGGCGATAGCCAGAGCGCTCTGAACTGGGAACGGGTCCCCTGAACAATCCCGCCGCGCCTGCGTCAGCTCTTGCATGATCGCCGCGATCTTGGCCTCGACTCTCTTGCAAGCGCCGACCATGGAAACATGGACCCTCACGGTAGGGGAGACGAAGCGCACCGCGCAGGTTTATAAGCCCACCAAGAAAACCGAAGGTGCGCCGCCGCTCGTTTTGGCGTTCCACGGGCACGGCGGCAATGGCCGCAACGCGGCTCGATCCTTCAAT
>CAZDWU010000069.1:3478-11216 GCA_964509165.1 uncultured Chthonomonas sp.
GCCTTCGCCGGATTTGCCCCCACGGCCGCCAAGGGCTCGCGATTCGCGGGGCCCGTCAAGCCGTTCTACATCGTTGCCAGCCGCAACGACACCATCGTGCCTTATGCCGAGCAGGAGACGAGTTACAACGACTTGATTGAGCGCTTCAAGATGACCGAGACGGGCAAGCAGGGAAGCATTACCAAGTACGCCAACTCCGATGGGCTGCGCATGGAAATCTACGTTGACGGGGGCACTCACGCCTTTGCCAAGGATTCCGTGCCCGGCATGGTGGCGTTCTTCCGGTCGTTGCTCTAGGCAGAGCGCATTAGCCGAAAGCCGGGGCAAGACTGGCCACATCGGCGTTGCCCCCGCTGAGGATGACGCCCACGCGCTTGCCCTCGGTCGGGATTTGGCGGGAGGAGATCGCGGTGGCCGCCAGGGCCCCGGTGGGCTCCAGCACCACTTTCATCCGCTGCCAAATCCAGGCCATGGTGGCCAGCAGATCGTCGTCCTCCACCCGGATGATGTCCGTCACGTCGCGGCGGATGATCTCCCAGTTCAGTTTGCCGATGTAAGGCGTACGCGCCCCGTCGGCAATGGTCTGGGGGTTCATGCAGGTTTGTATGGTGCCCTCACGAAATGTGCGGTAGGCATCGTCGGCTCCGGCCGGTTCGGAGCCGATCACTTGGCAGTCAGGGCACAGAGCTTTGGCACTCAGGGCCGAACCCGAGAGCAACCCCCCGCCTCCCACGCAGACGATCAGGTAGTCCAGCAAACCCACATCCTCAATGAGCTCCTTAGCTGCCGTGCCTTGCCCGGCGATGATGTCGAAGTGATCGTAAGGCGGGATGATTTCGAGTTGGTCGCGCTCCGCCAATTCAGCCCCCAGGGCCTCCCGCGAGGTTTCGCACTTGTCGTACAAAACCACTTGGGCTCCATAAGATTCGGTGGCCCGACGTTTGGGTTCAGGGGCATCACTCGGCATCACGACCGTCACGGGCACACCGAGAATCTGTCCGGCCCGGGCCATAGCCTGAGCGTGGTTTCCGCTGCTAAAGGTGAGCACTCCGCCGCCGGTCTGCCCCCGTTCCTGCCGGGCTCGCATCGCATTGATTGCCCCACGAAACTTGAAGGAGCCGCTTACCTGGAAAGGCTCGGCTTTGAAGAACGTTTGGCCCCCGTACATCTCATCCCACAGCCGCGAAGTTAGCACGGGCGTGCGATGAGCAAATCCCTCCAGGCGCGCCGCCGCCGCCTCTACATCCCTATAGTTGGGCAAAATCATTCGGACTATTATTCCGCAACCAAACCGGCCCGGTGAGCGTGTAAGATCACGGTATGGGCATCTGGGACAAGCTGAAAGGCGAACTCATAGATATCATTGAATGGCTTGATGAGAGCACCGACACAATGGTGTATCGCTTCGAGCGTTATAACAACGAGATCAAGAACGGCGCGCAGCTCATCGTGCGTGAGTCTCAGACGGCCGTTTTTGTGAATGAGGGGCAAATCGCCGACGTCTTCGGACCCGGCCGCTACGAACTGACGACGGCCAACCTGCCGATCCTCGCCACCCTGCAGGGCTGGAAGTACGGCTTCAATAGCCCCTTCAAGTGCGAGGTCTACTTCGTCAACACCAAACGGTTTACCGACCTCAAGTGGGGCACCATGAACCCGATCCCGTTGCGGGACAACGACTTTGGCATCGTGCGGGTGCGTGCCTTCGGTACGTACGGGATGCGCATTGCCGACCCGGGCACCTTCCTCAAGGAAGTGAGCGGCACCAACTGGGAGTTCACCACCGACCAGATCACCAACCAGCTTCGCAACTTCATCGTCAGCGCCTTTACGGAGACGGTGGCCGAGCAGAAGATTCCAGTGCTGGACCTCGCCGCGCAGTATTCCGAGATGGGGGGCTTCCTCACCACGCACATTCAGCCCAAGTTTGCTGAGCACGGCCTGGAACTGCTGAACCTGCTCATTGAAAACGTGAGCGTGCCGCCCGAAGTGGAGGCCGCCATCGACAAGCGCAGCAGTATGGGCGCTCTGGGCAACCTGGACAACTACATGAAGTACCAAGCCGCCGAAGCCATGACCAAGGGGGCCGAAAACCCCGGCGGTGTGGGCGGACTGGGTGCGCAGATGGCCGCCGGCATGGCCATGGCCGACATGATGAAGAACAGCATGCAGCCGCCGCAGGCCGCCACGCCCACCGCACCGCCGACGGCGCCGGGCCTGACGCCGCCCCCGGTGCCCGCGCTCGCTTTCTACATCGCGCCCAACAACGCGCAGCAGGGTCCGTTCACGCTGGATGCGCTGCGTCAAAAGGTGGCAAGCGGGGAACTCACGCCCGACACTCTTGCCTGGCGTGAAGGTCTGGCCGCGTGGGCTCCTGCCAGCCAAGTGCCTGAGCTGAGCGGCCTGTTCGCCGCTGTGCCGCCGCCGCTACCGCCGCAACAATGACGGATATCCAGCGATTCCCGTGCGTACAGTGCGGGGCCGTCCTGGAATTCGCCGCGGGATCGCATGCCCTGAAGTGCCCCTATTGCGGGGCGCAACAGGGCATTGCTCCGCCCATCCGGGAGATTGAAGAGCGGGACCTGTTGGCCGCGCTGGCCAACCATGCGCCGCCGGCCATGGAACCAGACAACGTGGTGCACTGCAATTCGTGCGCGGCGGAGTTTGTGTTGCCGCCGCACATCGAGTCTTCTTCGTGTCCGTTTTGCGGGTCAAACGTGGTGGTGCCCGCTAAACCCGAGTCGCGGATATTGCCCGACGGGGTGATGCCCTTTGTGGTGGACGAGCGGGGGATGCGTGAGCGGTACCGCGATTGGATCGGGTCTCGGTTTTGGGCGCCCAACAACCTCAAATCTCGTGCCTTGCAGAAGAACGAGGTGAAGGGCATTTACGTGCCGTACTGGACGTACGACGCCTTCACCACCACCGCCTATACGGGCCAGCGGGGCGAGGACTACATCGAGCAAGAGTCTTACACCGATAGCCAAGGCAACCGCCAGACCCGCAGTGTGACCAAGACGCGTTGGTATCCGGCTTCCGGGACAGTGCAGGTGCCCTTCGATGATGTGCTGGTGCTTGGGAGCACCCACGTGCCCACCAAGTACGCGGACGCCATGAACACCTGGCAGCTGCAGCACTGCGTGAGCTACGAACCGGCTTACTTGAGCGGGTTTTCGGCGATGCGGTACGACGTGGACCTTACCCAGGGGTTCGAGGCGGCCAAACGAAAGATGGTGCCCGCCATTGAGCAAGCCATTCGATATGACATCGGCGGCGACCGACAGATGATCTCGTGGATGGAGACGGAGTACTCCAACCTGACGTTTAAGCATCTGCTCCTGCCAATCTGGAGCGGGGCGTATCGCTATAACAACCGGATTTGGAACTTCTTGGTGAATGGTCAGACCGGCGAAGTGCGCGGCGAGGCGCCCGTGAGCCCGTGGAAGGTGGCGATTGCCGTGATTCTCGGTCTCATCATCATCGGCACGTTCTTGTACTTGATGGACAAGTCGGGTTAGGTTCAGCAAAGAGAATCCCCCGCTGCATTGAGCAAGCGGGGGATATTCGTGTTGCGAGCGCTTAAGCGCTTCGTCGGCGACGGGCCAGGGCCAGCAACCCCGCGCCCATCGCAACCATGCTGAACGGCTCGGGGACGGCATTGAAGGCCACATGGTCGAACATGTATCCATCGCCATTGCCTTGAATGTCCTGAATCGCAATCGTATTGATGACGTCGCTCCCGCTCGCATCAATTCGCATGAAGCCGTGGCGGCCGTTGTTCACCAGGAAGCCTGATGTGAGGCCAGCAACCGTGCCAATGCTGTTGCCGTTCACCAGCACCCGGGCGTCTCGATCCATCTGGTGCACGCTGAATCCAGCACTAGATGCACCGCCCAAGAAATGGAACGTTGCTGTGCCCCAGCTTCCGGAATCGGAGTAGCTGAAGGTTTGGTTGGTCCGAGTGTTGATGAGGCCGTGCGAGCCGTCCCAAGCGCCACCGCCACCAATTTGGAATGCCGTGCCAAACGTATCGTCACTCGGCTTGAACGTGGAGGGAAGAGTACTCGTCGGACCATAGCCTCCATTCGGTGAGCTCACGCTCACTTGGAAGCCGGTCACGAGGTTGACATCCTCAAAGTCCTCGATGGCGAAACCGTTCAACCCCATGGCCGCATCAGAGGAGCCCCATGCGTAAGTCGAAACGGAGAAGGCAGCGTGTGCGCTGGTGAACGACAGAAGGCCAAAGGCCAGTACGATAAGTTTCATTGTCCTCTCAAAAACCTAATGTTACGATGGTCCATCGCGTTAGTGCAATGGTGAAACACTGATGCCGGCATTTTTGTCGGGCCAGCACTTCGGTTCGAGACTCGGTAAACATCTGAGAGGGGCTATAGGCACGGCGGGGAGCAGGGGAGAGTACGATAGTCGTATGCCTTCGATTTCGCCCCGAGGGGCCAGCCTCCCGGCCTCGCCGATCCGCAAGCTCGCCGGCGCTGCCGACCGGGCCCGCGCGGCGGGCCGCACGGTGTTCCAGCTCAACATCGGCCAGCCGGATGTGGCGAGCCCGCAGGAGTTCTGGGATGCGGTGCGCGGCTACCAAGGCGACCACCTGGCGTACGCCCACTCCGCCGGGCTGATGGAGCTGCGCGAGAAGGCCGCCGAGGTCTACCAGCGCCGGGGCATTGACGTCGGCCCGCAGCACATTCAGGTCACTACCAGCGGCAGCGAAGCTCTCCAGATGATCATGGTGGGTGCCATGAACCCCGGCGACGAAATCATTGTGCCGGAGCCCATGTACGCCAACTACATCGGCTTCTCGGCGATCACCGATGTGAACGTGGTGCCGCTGACCACGCGGATTGAAGACAACTTCCGCCTGCCGAGTTCGGAGGCCTTTGCCGAGCGCATCGGCCCGCGCACCAAGGCGATCCTCATCTGCAACCCGGGCAACCCCACGGGCACCATCTTTGATGACCAGCAACTGGAAGAGCTGCGCGCGCTGGCTCTCAAGCACGACCTCTATCTCATCGGCGACGAGGTGTACCGCGACTTCAACTATACGGACAAGCCGGTCAAGTCGGTTCTGCAACTGGAAGGCATGGAGCAGCACGCCGTGATGGTGGATAGCGCCAGCAAGCGGTATTCGCTGTGCGGGGCACGCGTAGGCTTCTTGGTGACGAAGAACGAGGCCCTGCTCGATGCGGCGCTCCGGTATGCGCAGGCGCGGCTCTCTTCGCCCACCCTGGAACAGATCGGCTTGATCGGCGCCCTGGGGGCTCCCGACAGCTACACCGAAGCCACCCGCGAGGAGTATCGCGCCCGCCGCGACACCTTGGTGCGCCGCCTCCGGGCGATGCCCGGGGTGCTCTGCCCGGATATCGAGGGTGCGTTCTACGCCACGGTGCGATTGCCAGTGGAGGATGCGGACGCCTTCTGCCTGTGGATTCTGGAGGAGTTCAGCCACAACAACGCGACCGTGCAGATGGCCCCCGCCAGCGGGTTCTATCGCACGCCCGGCCTGGGCCGCGATGAGGTGCGCATTGCCTACGTGCTGAACAACCACGACCTGAACCAAGCCATGGACTGCCTGGAGGCCGCCCTGGCCGCTTATCCGGGCCGCAAGAGCTAACCATCGACCCAGATCTGGCAATTCCTAGCTCATCTTGGCAACTTTGGGGTCGTAGATGCCCGTATCCAGATAGTGTTGCAGTCGCCGCTCGGTGACCTCGGCGTACGCCGGGGCCATTTGGGTGAGTTCCTGGCTCACGGAACCTAGCACCTCGTTGGCCAGCAACACGGCGCGGGCGGCGATCAACAACTCCAGGGTTTCCCGGTTGACGCCCAAATCTTCGACCGTCATGCCGAATCCCTGCCAGAAGGCAGCCTCGGCTTGTTGAGCTTGCTTGCCTCGCCGGAAGTAGAACAGGGATTGGGCGGCGTCCACGGCGGGATGACTCCACACGGAGTCGTCAAAGTCAAAGACCGTGAGCGCGCCTTGATGGAGTTTCACGTTGCTGAGATGCAAGTCAAAGTGAACCAATTGAGGCTGACCAAGCGACTTGATCACTGCATCGGCTCGTTCTCTGACCTTCGTAGCGGCTGGGGTGCTCATCCGCCACGGTTGCCCGTCAAGAACTTCCCGATAGGTGGGCCGCTGGCGGGTGTTTGCTGTCTGCCAGCCCTTCGTCGCTTGCTGCAGACTCGCCATGAGTGCGCCAACCTTGAACAAGGTGGCCGGCGCGCAGGCATCGCTGGGAGAGCGGCCCGGCATCCAGGCATAAGCCACCACGGGCACTTCATGCTCCAAACCCTCTACCCGCGTGGTGGTTATGGGTGAGCCCTCAAAAATGGGAACGGGGTGGGGCACACGAACCCCCTGCCTTTGAGCTTGCTGGATGAAGTCCACTTCGCCCTGGACCATCGGCAAGGTGCGCCGCGAGTTTATGTTGAGACGGACAGCCAGATCATGGTCGCCGACTTGGACTCGGTACGTTGAGTTGAACCCGTGCAAGACCAAGCGGATGCTCGACGCATCGACAATCCCCTCCAGGGCTCGTCGAATTGCGGAAGCCTGTTTATGCCGACTGAACTCCGCAAAGGAACTCATGACCCAAGGCTACCCGCGAGCCTTTTCGAGCTTGTTTGAACGGCTCGTCTTGAGGACTAGTCTTTGGCTCGGCCGCGCAGGCGGGCAATGAGACGACGCAGGCGCCAGCTGAGCGGATCTTGCAGGCCGGCGTCGGCCAACACGGATTCTTGAATCGCGCGCCCGGACTGAATATCCGCCGCCTTCTGCGCCAGGTAGGTTTCGTCGTCCTCAAAGGCGATCATGGTGATGGGCGGGGATTCCACGTAGGCTGCCTTCCAGCCCAGTTTGTGGGCGCGGCGGCCCCGCCAGGCATCTTCAAAAATGTCGTACTTCAGGCCGGTTTCGGGTTGTGGACCCACCTGGCGGGCACAGGCCGTCCGGAACGCCAACAAGGCGCCCGGGATGTGGCGCATGGGCCGCAGGTAGCGCAGGCGCACCCCGCTGACTTCGGTCCACGGGTGCAGGCTGTCCGGCCCCATGTAGGCGGCCATTTCGGGGCTGTCGCCCAACCACGGGCACACCACGCCCAGTTGGGGGTCGGCCTGGAAGGCCCGCACCACGGCATCCTGCCATCCCGGCTCGGGCCACAGGTCGTCGTCCATCGTCACGTAAATCGCGTCGTCTTCCGCTGGGAGGAGTGAGTCCAAGGCGCGGTTGAGGGTCGGCACCTTGCCATCTTTGCCATCCATCACGTGTAGCTCGGTGGGGAGGGTGAAACTTGCCTTTATGCGCTCCATCCCCTCGGCAAACCGGGGCCGCTCCTGCCGGATGGTGGGGATGACGATGATGAAGCGGCTCATGGCGTCCGGCCGGCGTGATGGGGAAGAGAATGTTCCAGGGCGGGCATCTGGGCGGTGGCGGTCCAGTTGAGGCTAATGGGCGTGACGCTCACGAATCCCTGGCTGGTGGCCGACACGTCGGTGCCGGGTTCGCGGGCATCCACAATCACGACGCCGCCTTGCCAATAGTAGGGGCGGCCCCACGGGTCTTGGCGCATCTCCACGCGGTCTTCGTAAACGCGCTTGCCCATCTCCACCACTCGGGTGCCCCGGAGTTCCGGCAGATCAATGGCGGGGACGTTGACGTTGAGGAAGGTGAGCGGCTGCAGCGGGCAGGTGGCCAGCCAACTGAAGTGTTCGCGCAGCCAAG
>CAZDWU010000070.1:0-11204 GCA_964509165.1 uncultured Chthonomonas sp.
TACTCGTCAACGTGAGCCTCAACGACCTCATTGCCAATCTGGAGAGCACCGTTGAATGCCTTGGCCTGCGACGCCAGATTGGGATCCACCTGGAAGGCCTGCAGCACTTGCCGCATCCGCGCTTGCGTATCCACCCGGCCCGTAGCCAGAGAGACGAGTTGGTCGCGGTAAATCCAGCCTCCGGCCCCGAGCGCCGTCACCCCCACCGCCACCATGGCCAACAAGGAGGGACGCAGTTTCATCAACTCAACTCCAAAGGGTTCATAAAGCTCGGCTCACCAAGCGTAACCCTCTGACCACTCAACCTACCAACAAGTTACGGGGGTTGTCAAGCCACGGGCCATGCATAGCCCCGCCCCGGAGCCCCCCGCCCCCGGCGCGTCATACTTAACCCGTGGCCATGTTTCGGGGAATGATGCAGCGGGTGGACCGGCTGCTCGGTCGGGGCGTCATTGACGAAGCGCTGTACGAAGACCTAGAAGAAGCCCTCCTGCAGGCCGACACCCCCATCTCCGTCACCGGCGAGATTCTGGAAGAACTGCGCCAGGCCGTCCGCACGGAGCGCATCACCGACCCCGCCGGCATCAAGGACCGCCTGCAAGAGGCCATCCGCCGCCGATTTGACCAAAAGGCGAAATCCGCCCTCTATCGTCACATCGTCAACCCCACGGTCTACCTCTTTGTGGGCGTGAACGGGGTGGGCAAAACCACCACCATCGGCAAGCTGGCCACGCGCCTGGTGGGGCAGGGCCGCAAGGTGCTGCTGGCCCCCGGCGACACCTTCCGCGCCGCGGCCATTGACCAACTGAAGCTGTGGAGCGAGCGCAGCGGGGCCGAGTTCATCAACGCCCAGCCCGGCGCCGACCCCGGCAGCGTGATCTTTGACGCGGTGACCGCCGCCAAGGCCCGCAATATCGAATTTGTGCTGGCCGATACCGCCGGCCGCCAGCACACCAAGGCCGCCCTGATGCACGAACTGGGCAAGATCACCAAAGTGCTGGAGAAGGCCCACGGCCGCCCGGCCGACGAAGTGCTGCTGGTGCTGGACGCCAACACCGGCCAAAACGCTATCCGGCAGGCGGAAGAGTTCCGCGCCGCCGCGCAGGTGACCGGCCTGGTGCTGACCAAGCTGGATGGCACCAGCCGGGGCGGCGCCTTGATTGGGATTCATGAGCGATTGGGCATCCCTGTCAAGCTCATTGGCCTGGGCGAACGCCCGGATCAGTTGCAAGACTTTGATCCGGACGTGTTTGCGGCCCAGTTGTTCGACTGACGCTTAGTGGTCGTGGCCGATGTCGAGGAACTTGCGTTCCGGATTGTGGCGACCCGGGAAGGGGAAGCCGACCATCGTCTGCGAGAACTTGAAGTAGCGGGAGCTGGTGTCGGCGTGGCCGTAGTTGGCGCCTTCCGTAAACCGCTTCTGGTCAATGCGCTCGCTGAACCAGTTCTCACCGTCGTGTCCGTACATGGATTCATCGTCCCAGCTGGTGCCGTCCTCCGGCCAGGGGTGGTAGTCCGTGTCTTCCACGCCCTTGGCGCGCGGGGCCAAGGCAATCTGCTCGCTCGGATACTCGAACGAAGTCAGGCTGGCGCCGTGGGCAAACAGGCCGTTGATCAGGTAGTCGGTGGCGGGTTCGTCGACATCGGCCCGGTAAGCCGGCGTGCGGAAGACTTGGCGGTTCTTAACGTAGGGGTAGAGCGGGTCGTACCAGTCGTAGCCGGTCTCTTCGTCCTTCACCACGCTGTTGTCGTCCCAGTCGGCGGCGTAAATCTGCAAGGCAATGCCGATCTGCTTGATGTTGCTGAGGTCGGACGTCTTCTTGGCGGCTTCCTTGGCCCGCGCAAAGACCGGGAACAGGATGGCGGCCAAGATCGCGATGATGGCAATGACCACCAACAGCTCGATCAAAGTAAAGCCCCTTCGGTACATACCCATAGTATGCACGTGAAGGGGCTAAGTATTGCAACTATTTGGCAATAGTGGTTTCGATAATGTGGCTTTCGGTCCCTTTGGGGGCGTGCGGGGCTTGCGGGGCACGTCCCGGGGCAGCCTGGCCACGCTTCCATCGCAGATAGGCAATGCCGGCGTAGCTCACCAGAGTGACCACCACGGCCACGTCGTCACTCCAGCCTAGGAGCGGGATGAGGTCGGGGATGATGTCAATCGGTGACGCACCGTAGATCAGCGCGGTCAGCAACGAAACAATGGTTCCCCAAGGGCGGCCTGGGGCCTGGATGGGGCGATTCTCCATGTTTCGTTAGACGGAGGCCCGCCCCACCCGGTGGCACACCTTAGGCCATTTGGAATTCCGGCGACCCGAAGATCAGCCGGGCCACGGCCCTCGCCCCGGCTTGCGCGTTGCGTGGCGTGATGCGCTCGCCGCATGCGAGCCGGGCGGCTTCTTCCAGCTGCTTGATCTTTGCGGCGGGCAGCTCCGCATCAAACCATTTCACCATGGCCGCCACCAATCCGGCCGGATTGGGGTTCTGCGCAATCAGAGGGAACACCTGGAAGCCGATCGAGGGGCTCGCGCCGCCGGCCGGCCGGTCGCCAAAAAGGCGATCCGCCCACTTCACGCGCTCCACCATGGTGGCACTGCTGATCCAGGCTTCGCCCCACAGCCAGCCGGCCACATCGGGCGGCTCCAGCAGTTTCATGCCCATGCCGCTCATGCTGCCTTGCGCCAGCCGGGAGACGGCTACCAGCCGCACGGGGGCGTTTTCGCGTTGCGTGTTGGATTGGTATTCGCGGAGCGGGTCGTTGTAGACCCCCAGGGCGCGGAGCGTGGGCACAATGAAGTCCACGGGGTTCTTCACCAGCGCGCGCTCGGCCCGCTCGCTCACAAACTCAGGGTGCAGGGCCACCAGGCGCACCAGGTCCTTAATCACCATGCCCTTGGCGCGCCACGCCTTGGCAATCTCTTCCACCAGTTCGTCCTTCGGCTTGGGATAGACGAAGAACTCCCAGAACTTGTAGACCAGGTGCCGGGCGGTCTGCGGGTGCTCGGCCAGCATCTTCAGCACGGCATCGCCATCAAAGTTCGCGGTCTTGCCCAGGATTTTCTTCGTCCCGTTGTCGTGCTGGGCGCGGTCGTAATAGAAAACGAGCTGCCGCCCGGGTAAGGTCGCACCCCGGAAGGGCGCCAATCGTAGCCCTTCCACGGAGAACGTCCAACCCGTGAACGCCCGCGCCACCTCCGGAATATCTTCCTCTTCGTAGTGGCCAATGCCCAGGGTGAAGAGCTCCATCACCTCACGGGCAAAGTTCTCGTTCGGCTTGTCCTTGGTGTTCTGGCAGTTATCCAGCCAAAAGAGCATGGCGGGGTCCTTGCTGACCTCGGTGAGCAAGGTGAGGAACGAACCGAGCCCATTTTTGCGCAGGGTCTCGACGTGCTGGATGAGCGGCGCGCTCTTGTCCACCTTCATCAGGCTGGTGGCAAAGTGGTCGTGCCAAAAGAGGGTGAGCTTTTGCTGCAGCGGGTAGCCGGTGACGCCCAGGCGCGTCATCCACGCGGTTTGCACTATCGGTGGCGGGAGGGCGTTGTTCTGACGATTCCGGAAATCCTCGACGGTCAGATCGTAGCCTTCGGATCGATCTTCAAACTCCAGCAAGCGGTCCACGGCCGTGCGGTAGCCCCGCGTGCCGTAGAACTCCATCTCGGAGACGCTTGCCCCCAGGCCGAAGCGGCGCAAGAGGTGCCGGATTTTCTGCTCGTCAGTTTGCAGCGCCATTGGAGGGGATAGACGTAAGGTCGGCGTCAGGGTTCAGTGAGATCAGGGGGAGAAAAGGAAACGGCCTGAGCTTCTCGAAAGAAGTCCAGGCCGGCTCGGAGAATGAACGATCCCCTTACTTAGCGTTCTGCTCGGGGACGTCCGTCTTGCCGTAGGCGTCCGCGCTCACGAACTTGTACAGCTTCTGCCCGTCGTGCTCTGCCCACAACATATGGCGGGTCTGCTCGCCGTTCTTGGTTTGGCGAATGGACTTCATCTTTCGCACCGCGGATTCCGGCACGTCCACGTGGGACCGGGTCTTCAAATTATAAAACCGCATAGATCTCGACTCTCAATTGGTCTGCTTTCGAGGCTAACCTCAGAAGCATGCCCTAGTTTGCCCACATTCTTCCGCGGAACGCAAGTCAATTTGAACCAGAATCGCGAACTTTGTGCTGGTACGCTTGAGTTTGAGATGTCGGGAACCGCTTCTGAGTTCGTTTTGCAGTCCCTCGAACGCATGAAATCCCGGGGTCTCCGCATCACCATGCCGCGCCGGCTTGTCCTTCAGGCCCTCGACGAAAGCGCTCAGCCGCTCACGGTGGCAGCAGTTCGAGACCGGGTTCTGGAGTCCGGCGGCCACATCGATACGGTGACGGTGTATCGCATTCTCTCGGCCCTGCAGGAGATTGGCATTGCCCACCGAATCGGCTTGCTGGATGCTTTTGCCCCTTGTCGCCTGGCTCACGACCACCAGGATCACCAGCTCCACGCCGTGTGCGAGGGATGCGGCAAGGTGATTGAATCGGAACTCACCCCGGCCCAAGAAAACCTGGCCACCGAAAGCATGATCGCCCGGGGGTTCTCCCCCCGAGCGATTCATGTCGAGATTCTTGGTCGTTGCCAAGAGTGCGGGCCGGTGCCCGCTTAGGTTTTAGTTCAGCGAGATCTTGGCTTGACCCTGGACGGCGTTGCCGTTCATGTATCGGCGGTACTTCACCGCGATCTCGTTGGTTTTACTGGCCAGCGCCGCCGCTACGTCTTCCAGTTCCTTGATCTCGCGGCCGTTGACCTCGGTGATCACGTCGCCGGCTTTGAGGCCGAGGCGGCTGGCATTGGAGTTCGGCTGCACGTCGCGGATGACAAACCCGTTCACGTTGTCGGGGAGGTTGTACGTCGCGCGGTCGCTCGCTTCAATCTTCCCGAGGGTCACACCCAGCAGTTGGCGGCGCGGCACCACTTGCGGGGCTTCGCTTTCTTCGCGGCTGTCCGGCTGCAGGCGCTCCTGCATATCCGGGAACATCTCGCGGAGTTCATCCGGCATCTGCGGCATGCGTTCCGGTGCCACCTGGCTGATGTTCTGCTCGGCCGGCGGACCTTCCACCTTCATGGTCGTCGTCATGCGTTGGTCGTTGCGGTAGTAGGTCACCGGCACCGAATCACCCGGGTTGGCTTCGATCATCGCGATGCGAACGTCCAGTTCACTCTTGATCTGGCGCCCCCCGATCTCGGTGAGGATATCACCGGCCTTCAGGCCCGCCTTCGAGGCCGGGGTTTCGGCGCTCACATCTTCCACCTTCGCCCCTTCCAGGTTGCGTTGGCGCTTCTCAAACGGTCGCAGGTCGGTCGGGATCAAGCCCATGAAGCCGCGTTGCAGCTTGCCGGTGGCAATGATTTCTTCGGCCACGACGCGAATCGTCTTGGCGGGGATGGCAAAGCCGATGCCCTCGCTGGCACCCGTGCGGCTGTAAATGTAGCTATTGACGCCAATCACGCTGCCGCGCAGGTCGATGAGCGGGCCGCCCGAGTTGCCGGGGTTCACGGCCGCGTCGGTCTGGATCATGCCGCTGTAGCTGCGGGCCGCGCCGCCGCCGCCTACCACCGAGCTGCGACCGAGCCCGCTCACGTGGCCGATCGTCACAGTGTTCTCGAGGCCAAACGGGGAGCCGATGGCGATGGCGAACTGGCCAATCTTGACCTCGTCGCTGTCCGCCAGGCTGAGCGTCGGCAGGTCGCGGGCGTCAATCTTCACCATGGCGAGGTCGAGGGTCGAGTCGGACATCGCAATCACGCGCCCATCAAACTCGCGGCCGTCGGCCAAGGTGACCTTTACCGTCTTGGCACCTTGCACCACGTGGTCGTTCGTCACGATCCAACCGTCGGCGCGGTAGATGAAACCGGAACCCTGTGCGCCTTGGCCGCTGGAGAGGTTCACCACCGCCTGCCGGGCGTTCTCGGAGAGATTCGTGATCTCATTCTCGAAACTGGCCAACGAGGGGGCCGAACTGATTTCCAGGTTCGGTTGGTTGGTCAGGCGGGCCGGAGCAGCGGCCGGCGCGACCGCGCTCGTTCGGTTCTGAAACCACTTCGGCAGAATGATGGCCGGGGCCAATCCGGCGCCCAGAATGAGGACACCCGCCGTGACGGCGATGCCTGGGCGACGAAGGAAGGTTTCGATCAGTTTCATGGAACTCCTATGTATCTTTGGGAGGACGGTACATAAACTTCGGGGATCCGAGTTTGTGTGCCGTTCACTATTTCTGGCAACGTCAAGACGATGTCGTTTCGTTCCGGGGCCCATTCCGCGCTCTGGGCCACGGCGGAAACACAGCTCTTCAGCAGGTCTTCGCGAACTCCGCCGAGGGCATTGATGCCCAAAACTCCGACCAGGCGAACAGGCCCACTGCGGAAGGGACTGCGTTCGTGTTGGTCGGTGTTCCAGATGTAGACCGAGACCGGCGTCATGCCGTCCGTCAGGCGGATCGCGAGGATCGGTTTGGATTGGGTGCCAATGATTTGGGCTCCCTCCATGCGAAATCCATCGGGCCAGGCCCGGGGCAACGGCGGGTTGATCCGGGTGAAGCGTTCGCTTTCGCGCACGCTGGCGAGGGTTTGGGGGCCCCAAAGGCGTACGACGTCCGTGTTTTCACGCAGCGGCAAGCGGAATGACTCGCGGCTGAGTTGTCGGGGAAACTCGACGCTCACCGTGTCGGTCACCGTCATCGCAGCCCCGGTGGGCGGCTCGATGATGTACCGAAGCACAAACCCGGTGCTGCGGTCGATCCACATCCGGTGGGTGGCCACGCTGTCGTAACGAGGGATAATTCGGACTTCGTTCGCCGAGCGCCCGGCAATGGTGGTGCGTTCGCCTATGCGGACGGTGTAGTTCTGCCGAATGAGCGCTATGCGGCGGTCCGGTGCCCACTGGTAGGTGCGGTTCGAGGTCTCCTCGGTTACCGTGTTGTCATCCGGGAAAAACGTGCGGCGCACCTTGCGATCGTCATAGACAATGCGACCCTGGGCGTCCAGCGGCTGCAAATAGTGCGTGAGTTGACCGTAGCTGGGGGAGGTGAACACCTTGACCATGTGCAACTGTCCCGGACCCTCAGGCCGCTTTTGCACCGCAATGGACGTCACCTTGGTCGATGCCTGCAGACCCTTCATCAGCAAGTCGGTGGCATCATCGGCCGCCGCCAGGCTCACCAGCAGCGCGAGTGAAAGGGCGCTACCAGCCCGAGTAATTTGCGGGAACAATTGGCGTACTCCCCATGGCCGGCGCGGCACCGGCCGCGTAGGCCTGGTCAATGCTTTCATCAAATTCAGTCACCGGGCTTGATCCCCGGGGATTGGCCAGCCAGGTCGCGAGGACCACGGCCAAAACCGAAGCCGCCGCCATCCCGGTCCAGATGTGGCGCGGGCTGCGCGGGGCACTCTGGGCGGCCAGCTTGGCCTCGAATCCTGCCTTCACTCGGTCAAAACTCTCGTCGTTGACCTCCGGCATCACCATCAGCGCTAAGTTGAGCTTGAGTGACCTCAGTTCATCGTAGGCTTGTTGGCAGGCTGGGCACTGCGCCAAGTGCGACTTGACTTCCAGCATCTCCTTGCCCATCAATTCGCCATCGACCAGGGCCGAAATCATGGCCTCTCGACCTTCGCAGTGGTTCACATCATCCCCCGGGCGGACGTCACGCCCATTCGCTCCATGCGGTTGCGGAGCTGCTTTCGGCCTCGGTGAACGCGGGAGCGAACCGTGCCGACGCTTGTGCCCATGGTTTCGGCGATCTCTTCATACGAGAGACCCTCCACGTCGGCAAGCCAAATCGCCAATCGAAAATCAGGATTCATTTCTGCAAGGGCGCGCTCAAGGGGTTCGGCCAGCGTGCTATCCGCCATGGCCTGATCGGCCAGGCCGGATTCGTCCGCAATCTCCCACGATCGCTCGCTTTCCTCGTGCGCATCCAGGCTCACGGCCCACAAGCGCTTGGCCTTGCGGCGCAGGTCGATGTGGACGTTCGTCATGATCCGGAACAGCCAGCCTTGGAAGGGAAGGGCCGGATCGTAACGATGGAAGAAGCGGTAGGCGCGCAGGTAGGTTTCTTGCAGCAGGTCCTCAGCATCGGCGGCGTTGCCACTCAGCCGGTACGCCAGGTGGTACGCACTCCGATAAGAGTCCGCCATATGCTGTTCAAAGACCTCTTTCGAGGTGGCTTTGGAACGCGTGAAAATCTGAGTCCAACTGGCCATACTTGCCCTTCCGAGCGCAATGAATATCTGCTTTACGAAGCGGCTGGTCCCACTAGTTCCGCACTAGGACCGGCTACTGCCGGTGAGTTCCATACTGAGAACGTCCAGAAGCAGGGTCGGGTGGGCCGAGGCCATCAATCGATGAGACTCTTGAATTGCTGACCTCAAATTGTACCGCTCTGGGTGGGTGTGGCTCAACCAATCTCCGGTGAATTGCAGAAGATCGGTGAGGGCGGCGCGGTCGCTGACTTCCATCGTCTTTTGCCACTGCAATGCCCATTTCCGAAGCTGATCGCCCGTGCGCAGGGCCGCCCCGTCAGGAGCGTCCACCGCGATGCGCAGGATTTGGTCGAGTTCAGCGAGGCACTCTTGCCCGGCTTCCGATTCGATGGTCTTGGACCAAAACCCCGTAGAAATCAGGGGCTCCGGCACTCCCACGCACAGGCATCGTGACCGAATCGTGCGCGTAATCCGGCTGATGCGGGTGGTGGTGAGCACGAGACGGGCGTAGGGTGAGGGTTCTTCCAGTGTCTTGAGCAAGGCATTGGAAGCCCGGTGGTTGGCCCGGTCAAAGTCGGTGATCGCCACGATCTTGCGCGGTGACATCATGGGCGGTGTCCGTAAAAAGCGCCGCACGGGCACGCCCTCCCACTTCACCGGCCGGTCCACCTCGGTAATCATCTCCAGATTGATGATGGGCGGGTTGCTGGTGGGTTCGATGATCTGCACATCCACCCCGCCGTTCTCGCTGCGGCACGGCCCGCATTCGCCGCAGGGGCCGCTGGCGGTGGGCTGCTTGCACGCCCACATGGAGACCAGGTGCATCATCCAGTGACGGATGGGGGATTGGCCAGACCCGTAGAGCAACACGGCGTGGACCCCGCTCTCTGGTTGGACGAGGCGGTCAATCAGGCGTTCCAGGCGAGGGTCAGAAGCGGACAAACTCGTCCACCGGCATCACAAAGAGGACGGCGCCGCCCACCGGCACCTTCACAGGCGCGGCCATAAATCCGGTGGTGGCCGGGGTGCTTTCGTAGGGGGCCAGGTTCACCATTTGCTCGCGGGCCTGGCAGTTGTCGCTCACAATCGCCTTCAGCGTATCGATTTGGTCGTCCTCGCACCCGGTGAGGATGGTGGAGTTGCCTTCGCGCAAAAAGCCGCCCGTGGAGCCGATCACGGTGAACTTGAACCCCGCCTTAAGGAGGCTCTCGGTCAACCGGTTTCGATCTCGGTTATGGACGACAATGACGCCAAGTTTCATGCGCGCTGTCCCTCCATTATAACAAACCGGGCCCGCCATCTCTGGCGAGCCCGGTTTGAACGTACGAGTCCCTGCAGACTACGGCGAGTCGTCGAACTTCGGCGTGCCTTTCTGTTCGAGTTCAGCCGCCTTCTTTTCGCGATCCGCGTAATCCGATTGAGCACTACCCTCAGTCACGTCGCCACCGGTGCAACCGATGGTGAACATGATCGAGGTCAGAGCGAGCAGAGCCAGTAGGTATCGCATGGATTCTTACTGACCCAGGGCCCACATCGGGTAGTTGACAGAAGTGTTCGGGGTCACGCCCGGACGATAGGTGCCCGAGGAGATCCCGCACTGGGTGTTGGCATCCACCGGCACGCCGTATTCGGCAGCGGACGGAGTGCGCGACAGGAACTGCTTGACCGGGTAGGCCTTGGTGCTGGTGTCAGCATGGCCGACCACCACGACGCCCGCGAAGGTGACCTTCGGGTTCGGGTCGCCTTGGGCAACACACGAAGCGTTGAGCTTCATGAAGTTGGCAGCCCAGAATTCGCGAATGGCCATCGGATAGACCTGTTGGTCGGAGAGCGGGTTGTTGATGGCGTCCACCACGACCGGCGCAAAGTTGATGTCCGGGTTGGAGAATTCCATCAGCAACATGGCGTCGCCCACGTTCGGCACCGAGGTACCCGTGCCGCCGAGCCAGCTGTTGCGGGTGCGACCAGCGGCCGTCGCGGAGCGGTTCCAGGTGTTCAGAGCACCGGTGAGCGCCAGGTTGATGGCGAAGCCACCCATGATCTGGCCGCACTGGCTGTACTGACCGGTCGGACAGGACGCCGTGTTCGGGTTGAGCCGAGCGCGACCCGGGTGTTCGAACAGTTGCACGTTCTTGGTGTAGGGGCGAACCCACTTCTGCCAGGAGTAGTGGTTCATGCGGAACGGGAAGCCGTTGGCGCCGTTGCACCACGGGGACGGGTCCGTACCAGCGGCGATGTTGTTGTTCGCCGTGTTGAGCGAGCTGTTCAGTTCACAGTCGTCGTTGCGCGGGTACAGGTCATCGTAGTCGCCCATGTAAATCTGGAGCGCGGTACCGATTTGCTTTTGGTTGCTGATGGCTGCCGCCTTCTTCGCCGCGGCCTTCGCTTGCGCAAAAACCGGGAAGAGGATCGCCGCCAGGATAGCGATGATGGCAATAACCACCAGGAGTTCGATAAGGGTGAAGGCCTTCTTCTGCATGATTCGTCCTCGAGTCCGGGGAACGGAGTCTCAAGTATGGGCCGAAACGGTTATTGAAATGTTAAGAGTAGGACTCCAAGCGGGGCCCAAAGCCTAGTGTAACGGACAGGTTTTCCCGCAATTTATCCACATCCTGCCTCTCCTCGACGAAGGATCTAAGGAAGGAACTCCCCCATAGGATGTCGATGGGGGCCAGGACATCCTCGTATTCATACGGGGGATCGTTCCATCGCATTTGGCCCTCGCTTTGGGCCCAAATGACCTGGAACATCCGGGCCGTCGCCTCGACGGGGCGGAAAGTGGCTCGGTCGGTAACGTGAACGTACGCCCCGCCGCATACCTGACCCGCATGTTTGTGGAAAGTGGGCTGGAACGTGATGGGCCGGAACCACACCCCCGGCATGTCCAGCCCGTTCAGCTCTTCGCACAGTCGCCAGGGATCGAGCCAGGGGGCGCCGAGGGTCTCAAAGGGGCGTGTGGTGCCCCGGCC
>CAZDWU010000071.1:0-10459 GCA_964509165.1 uncultured Chthonomonas sp.
TGCTGGGGACCCTGCTGGTCATGAAGGTGCTGGCGATCGAACTGCACCAGATCTCGATCGCGGCGATCATCATCGCGCTGGGCATCTTCGTTGATAACGCCATCGTGGTGGTCGAGGATTATCAGCGCCGCCTTGGCGAGGGTGAGGAGGTCATCTGAGATTGCAGTCAGGCGATCCACTTCGCTCACAATGCGACCCAAGAAGCGAGTGCGCACTTCCACGTCGTCAGGGTCGTCGGCGATCGTCTCCGTCATCGTTCGGATGGTGGTGAGAGGGGTGCGGAGCTCGTGCGAGACGTTGGCGACGAAGTCGCGCCGGATGCGTTCCAGGCGGCGAAGTTCGGTGACGTCCTCCAAGATGAGATAGGTGCGGTGAGAGTCGTCCTCGGATTCTTGCCAAGTGCGGGCAAGGACGGTGCGGGCGCGGGGGTGATCGAGCGAGAACTCGTCGTCGAGGGGGACGCCTTCCTGCGGGGCCTCACTCACAAACTGGATCAGGTCGGAGCTTTGCACCACATCGGCGAGGTTGCGCCCGACAGCCCCGTACGACTGGAACATGCCTTCGGCGCGCGGGTTGGCGAAGACGATCAGCCCACCCTCGGTGATCTCGAAAATGGCGAGATCGAGACCGTCGGCGAGGCCCGCGTACTCCCGGTCCACTTGCAGAGCGCGCTCACGTAGATCGAGATCGGCCACCAGAGCGGGTCGCCTGCGGGCTTGGGCGGTGAGGGCGATTCCGGCTCCGCTGAGGAGACCGGCCCCTAACCAGAGGGGCGCTTGAGCGGCGGGAACGAAGGCCCCGAGTGCACCCAGCACGACCCCACCAGCGATGGCGCCTAGTCCCCAGGGTTTTGGCACCGGATTGGTCTTGGCCCGCTTGCGCACGGTGGGAGTGTAATCTATGGGGCGCTCATGAAGAGGATCCAGGCCCTGATTCGCACCAACCAGCTTGAGGATGTGCTGCTGGCACTGGAAGACGTGGGGCAACTGGGCGTCAGTGTGGAAAGCACGCGCGGCTACGGAAGGCAGCAGGGGCAGAACGAGACCCTGCGGGGATCGACCTATGCCCTGAATCTGGTGCCCAAGACGTGCCTGGAGATTGTCACGACGGACGAGAAGGCCCCGGATGTGATTGAAGCAATTCAGTCGGCGGCCCGGACAGGCGAACTGGGCGACGGCAAGATCTTTGTGAGTGAAGTTGTGAATGCGATCCGGATTCGCACCGGCGAGCAGGGCGACGACGCGCTCTAGTGCGTTACTGCCCCACGGGGGTGCCCTTGGGGCCACCGAGCGAGCTTAGGCGGATAGCCGAGACGTGCAAGGTGGAGTGAGTACGCCAAGCTTCGGCGGCGGCGAGGAGGTCGGGCACGATTTGCACCTCCACCCCCTCCTCGGTGAGGGCATGCGGCAAGTTGGTGATCCAGCGGCCCGCCGTGGGATATTGAGAGACCGCACTGACCCAGCACCCGTGGTCGCCGGTGTTTTGCCAGCCTTCGTCTCCTTCGAATGTGTATTCATAGATCTGCCCGGATTGCCATAGCGCGGCCTGAGAGGCATCCAGCAGAATCAGCATTCGGCGGGCGGTGCTGGCGGCATACGCGGCTTGGTCGGCGGGATTGGTGCCGGCCGTACACCACACTCCCACCCGCGCGCAATCGCGAGGGAAGAAGTACAGCCCCCGGTGGGCGGCATCTATGCTGTACACGCGCGGCGTCGAGTCCGGGTGGCGCAAGGGTGCCCGAGGATGAAACACGTCAATGGCGTCATTCTCGCTGTAGTGATATCGCAACATGCCCGCCCGCCCCTTTGATGAAACCACAATAAGAGCGGCCCATGGCGCGCTTCAAGAACTTTAGCCAATGGAAAGGTCGGTGGCCGCACTGGCGGGCCGACGGCGAGACGTACTACGTCAGCTTTCGGCATCGCCGGCCGCTGGAGCCCGAAGAGCAGCAGACCTTGTTCCGCGCCTTGCTCATTGGCACCCGGCGGCTCGAAGTGGTGGTGCTGGCGGTGTTCCCCGACCGTACGGAGTGCCTAGGTCGGCCGATTGCGGATGACGAGGGCTACGAAGCAGAGCTTAGCGACGAGATCGAGAAGGCCAAACGGCGGGCGGCCAAGGCCATCGTCAAGCGGAGCGGGGAGCGATTCCCGCCCTTCGGTTCCGAGTCATTTGACCGCATCATGCGTGACGAAATGGAGCTGCAAACCTACTTTGATGCGATCATTGAGCGGCCCGAACGGGAGGGGTGGACCACCGAAGCCGAAGAATACGAGTGGCTTTTTGTGGCTGACAGTCCCGATTCCGCCCCCGATCGCAACTGATTTCCTTCAAAATACGTCTACTTGACTGTAAGACACTCAAGACATTTGAGTGAGAGTAGGAAGATATGGCACGACTAGTAGGAATCGACCTCGGCACTACCAACTCGGTGGTTGCCATCATGGAAGGCGGGGAACCCCGCGTGATTGCCAGCGCCGAAGGGAATCGCACGATTCCGAGCGTCGTGGCTTTCAAGGCCAATGGCGAGCGCCTCGTCGGCGTCACGGCCAAGCGCCAAGCCGTCACCAACCCGGCCAACACGGTGGGCAGCATCAAGCGCTTTATGGGCCACCGGCTGGAGGAAGTGAAGCAAGAGACTGGCCGCGTGAGCTACAAGGTGGTGGCCGACAGCAAGGGCATGGCGGCGGTGCACATCCCGGCGGTAGACAAGCAGTTCACGCCCGAAGAAATCAGCGCGATGATCCTGCAAAAGCTGAAGGCGGACGCCGAGGCGTACCTGGGCGAGCCGGTGACCAAGGCGGTCATCACGGTTCCGGCCTACTTCAATGACAGCCAGCGCACAGCCACCAAGAACGCGGGCGAAATCGCGGGTCTGGAAGTACTGCGCATCATCAACGAACCGACGGCGGCCTCGCTGGCCTACGGCCTCGATAAGAAGGCCAACGAAACGATCCTGGTCTTCGACCTGGGTGGTGGTACGTTCGACGTCTCGATTCTGGACGTGGGCGAAGGCGTGTTCGAAGTGAAGTCCACCAGCGGCGATAGCCACCTGGGCGGCGACGACTTTGACCAGAAGATTGTGGACTGGCTCGGCAACGAGTTCATGAAGGAGCACGGTATTGACCTGCGCAAGGATCAGAAGGCGCTACAGCGACTGCGAGAAGCCGCCGAAAAGGCCAAGATCGAGCTGAGCGGCCAAGTCAGCACGGACATTAACCTGCCGTTCATCACGGCGGTGGACAACGAGCCGGTACACCTGGAAACCAACCTCACCCGCGCCAAGTTTGAAGACCTGTGCAGCGACCTGCTGAAGCGCATCGAAGGCCCGGTGAACCAGGCCGTCGCTGACGCCAAGGTGCCGCTCTCGAGCATTGACGAAGTGATCCTGGTGGGTGGCTCCAGCCGCATGCCGATGGTGCAAGACCTGGTGAAGCGACTCACCGGCAAGGAGCCGAACAAGAGCGTGAACCCGGACGAAGTGGTGGCCGTGGGCGCCGCGATTCAGGCTGGCGTGCTGGCTGGCGACGTGCGCGACATGGTGCTGCTGGACGTGACCCCGCTGAGCCTGGGCGTTGAGACCCAGGGCGGCATCTTCGACAAGGTCATTGACCGCAACACGACGATCCCGACCAAGCGCAGCCGCGTTTACACCACGGCGGGCGACAACCAGCCGGAAGTGACGATCCACATCCTGCAGGGCGAGCGCCCGATGGCGAAGGACAACAAGAGCCTCGGCCAGTTCAACCTGAGTGGCATTCCGCCGGCCCCGGCCCGTGTCCCGCAGATCGAGGTGACCTTTGATATCGACGCCAACGGCATCCTGAATGTCAGCGCCAAAGAGAAGGCCAGCGGCAGCGAGCAACGCATTACGATTACCGGTTCGGGCAGCCTCGACCGCAGTGAGATTGACCGCATGATGGCCGAGGCCGAAGCCAACGCCGAGCGCGATGCCGAACTGCGAGAGCTGCAAGAAGTCCGCAACGATGCGGAGCGCCTGATTGCCAGCGTGGAGCGCACTCTGCGCGACCAAGCCGACAAGGTGGACGAACCGACGCGCGGACGCCTGGAAGAGAAGATCACGGCCCTGAAGGGTGCGCTGGAACAGAACGACCTGGAAGCCACGCGATCGGCCTTCAAGGAACTGGAAGCTGAAAGCCACGAGATGACCAAGCGGCTCTACGAGCAGAGCGGGGAAGCGCCGGAAGGCGAGACCGTGGGCGCGGCGGCCGGGGCGAGCAGTGCCGGCGACGACGTGATCGACGCGGACTTCAAGGAAGACAAGTAAGTCCGCCCTTACGCAAAGCGAAACTCCCTCCGGCACCAGCCGAGAGGGAGTTTTCTTGTGTTTGAGAGTCTGGATTAGCCAAGGGCCATCGGCATGACCACGCAGAAGCGGTCTTCACCACCTTCCACGGGCCGGATGACGGCGGAGCGGCTGGCTTCGGTCATCTCCGTGCGCACGCCTTCGCTGTCAAATGAGCCGAGGGCATCCATGATGAACTTCACGTTGAAGGCAATATCGATGTCGCCGTTCTGGGAAATCATCAGCACTTCCTCCTTGGCCGTCCCGCGCTCGTCGCTGCGGGCACTGATCACAACCTTGTCGCCTTGACCACTAAGGGTCACGCGGTTAGAGTTATCGCGGGCCAAGATCGCGGCGCGCTTGAGGTTGTCGAAGAATTCCTTGCGGTCCATCGTCCACTGGCGGGTGAACTCGCTGGGGACCACGCGTTGCCAGTTGGGGTAGTTGCCATCCAAGAGTTGCGAGACGACTTGGGCGGTGCCGACGTCCACGCTCATACGGATGCCGTCAAAGCGAATGGTGATGTCTTCATCACCCGGTACCGGCAGGCTGCGGATGGTCTTGAGCGCCTTTTCGGGCACGATGTAATTCAGGTCACTGCCCACGCCTTCGCGGTGCACGCGGTTCACGGCCAGGCGGTGGGTGTCGGTGGCCACCAGGGTCAGGGTGCGGCCATCGTAGTTCATCAGCACGCCCGTCAGCACCCCGCGGGTGGTGTCGCTGCTCACGGCGTAGGTCACGGCATCCAGGCTGTCTTGCAGCAAGCCCATGGGCAGGCTGAGTTCGCCGGTGCTCGGCACGTCGGGGATGCCCGGGAAGAGGTCCGCCGGGGTGGCAAACAGCTTCCATTCGGATTGGCCGCCTTCGATCACCAAGCTGGTGCCGCTGAGTTGGAGGGTGACTTGCTCATCCGGCAAGGCACCCACCACTTCGGTCAAGAAGCGGGTCTGCACGCAAATCTCACCTTCCACCTCGATGCTGGCCGGGAGATAGGCTTGCGCCCACATTTCCCCGTCGCATCCCAGGAGCGTCAGCTTGCCATCGGCCAGCGTCATGCGAATGGACATGAGCGCCGGTTGCGTAGACCGAGCTGAGCTAGCCGACGCCGCAATGCTGAGGGCGTCGTTGAGTTCTTTGCGAGAGACCGTCGCTTTCATGGTGATTAATCGTTATCCTTCGAGAGGGAATTGATACTGCCAGTAGGCAGGCTGGGGGGCCTCGGTGCGGGGTTCAACTCCGCTCTGAATGAGGCGTTGCAAAATACGCTCGTACCCGGCCTCGCCCAATTGGGGTCGGTCAATGGACTGGATCGCCTCAACAGTTCGCGCAAGCGTGAGCATGTCGTGGGCCAGTTCCGGGTCTCCAAACGCTTCAGCTTCGAGTGCCTCCCTGGCTTCCGAATCCAGTTCATTGCTCGCGTAGAGGTCAATGAGCTGTCGCTGTAGTTCCGTCATTTGATGTTCTCCTTAACTTTCGGTTGGTTTGGTTGTTTTTCTGTGAGTCGGTCGCGCAGGGCTCGTCGGCCTCGGTAGAGGCGCGATTTGAGCGCAGGCACGCTGATTTCCAGAATATCGGCGGCCTCCTTGGCGGGCAGTTCTTCCAGATCGCAGAGAATCAAGGGCTCGCGGTATTCCACCGGGAGTTGATCCAGCGCTTGGTGAACCATCACCTTGAGGGCCGTCTTTTCTTCGGGACCTGCGTAATGCGCGTCGGAGGGCAGTTCAAGCAGTTTGTGCTGCCGCATCTTGTCCACGCAGAGGTTGCGTGCAATGCGGAACACCCACGTTTTGAACGCGCCATCGGCACGCAAATCGCGCGAATATCTCAGCACCCGCAAAAAGGTTTCGGCGGTGGCATCCTCCGCATCCGTCCGATTGCCGAGCATTCGGTAGGTAAAGCGGAAGATCTTGTCGCTATACAGTTCATATAGCCCACCAATCGCCGAGTGGTCGCCATTGGCAAGAGCCGTTAGCCACCGCTTTTCTGCGACCGAGTCATCCGTTTGGTTTCCCGACATATCAAGACGAAGAACACCCATGAAAGGGCGCAGGTAGGTTCTACCCGATAGGTCCGGGGGAAACTCCCCGTGCCACCAAAAGCCTAGAGGGTGTTGAGGCGAATGAAGGTGATCTGCGGCCCCGCGGCGGGAGTCGCCGCGCCTTCGGTGCCCGAAAGGAGGGCGAGATAGATGCCGCCGGTAAGGTTCACCGTAGCGGTGCCGTACACCGACTCACCGTCACTGCGCTTGATCTGCCAGGTGTTGGTGCCCGCCGCGATGTCCAGAGTGCCGGTTTCGCCAAAAGAAAGGTCGCGGATAGCATAGGTCGGGTTGTCACCCGGAGTTTGGAGCGTGACGTTCGGCGTGAACGATCCGGATTGGCGGCTAAACCCTTGCAGGGCAATGATGCGCACCGTGCTCCCACCCAGCGTGTTGCGATCTACTGGGATCAGCACTTGGCGGAGGCGCTTGATCTCGTCTCCGGGGGCAAAGTTGCGTTGGCCGATGGCGGCCACGATCGTGTGCGTGTTGCGAGCGAATTCTCTTTCTTCGGCGTCGAATTGCTCGCTGAGATCATCCGAGGAGGTGACGACATCGTAGGCCTCGTTGGCCGTCGAAATGAACTCTGTGGGCTTGAAATCGGCCATCGCTGTCCCGGGGGCCACGGCCCCGGAGAAATCCTCGTTATTGAGCAGAAGCCGCAGGTTGCCGGCGTCTCGCGAGCCATTGATGAAGAGCACGGTCGGGTCCGGCAACAAGGACGTCGTGGTGGTGCCGCCGCAACCAGCCAACATCATGGCGGTCAAAAGTGCCCCGGCCATGCCAAATCCTTGCGCGCGATGCTTCATCATCTCCGGCTCAAGATACCTGATGGGAGTTCTCGGTAGGACTCGCAAGGGGGCCGGTTTCCTTCACCGCCGCGTGAGTAGGTAGGGAAAGTGAAGCCTCGGCTCTGGCCTTGCGGTCATCAAAAGCCACGTAGCACTCTGGGCAACCCAGGAGTCCGGTTCGTTCGAACTCTTGGGTTGTCCAGTGGCAGTGCGGGCAGGTGCGTCGCAAGGCTTAGGCGGTGGTGCCGACTAGGTACGGGGTACCCAGCTTGATCTCTTCGCGGAAGGCGGCCACAAGCTGCTTCGTGATCGGTCCCGCGCTGCCCGTCCCGAGCACGCGGCCGTCCAAGGAGCGCATCGGGATAACTTCCGCGGCGGTGCCGGTGAGGAAGGCTTCGTCGGCGGACGTGATGTCGTAGATCGTCATGAAGTCTTCGACGACCGGGATACCGGCGCGCTTGGCCAGATCAATCACGGTGTCCCGCGTAATGCCCTGCAGGATGCCGCACGAGGGGTGCGGGGTGCGCAGCACGCCGTCTCGCACGATGAAAATATTGTCGCCGGTGCACTCGGCCACGTAGCCCTGCTGGTTCAGCATCAGGCCTTCGCCGGCGTTCTTCATGTTGGCTTCGCGCTTGGCCATGATGTTGGCGGCGTAGCGGCCAATGCACTTGAGGCGCGGATCAAGGCTGTCCGCCTGGATGACGCGCCAAGAGGTGGTGACGACATCCAGACCCGCCTCGTGCTGCTCAGGCGTATATAGCGCCAGCGTGTTGATCATGATCATCACGTTCGGCAGCGTCTTGACAGCGCGGGGGTCGAGACCGAGGCCAGTGCCGCGCGTGACGTTGAGGCGGATGTACCCATCGCCGAGGTCAGCCTGGGCGCAGGTGTCGATGACGGCCTGACGCATGGCGTCGTAGGTCATCGGCTCTTCAAATCCCAAGAACCTCATGCCGTCATAAAGGCGGCGGAGGTGCTCATCCAGCTTGAAAATCCGGCTGTTGTAGAAGCGGATGCCTTCAAAGAGACCATCGCCGTAGAGGTGAGCATGGTCAGCCGCAGGAACCTGCGCGGATTCGAGGGGCGAAATCGTGCCGTTGAACCAGACGAGCTTGGGCATAGAATTAGTCTACCGATCTTAACCGAATGGGGCAGAAATGGGCTCATTCCTGGGAACAAGTAGGATCAAGCCGGGGTCATAAACCGTCAGAATAAGGGGGAAGGTTCGCAAGGATGCAACAGAACACGAAGGGCAAAGGCAAGGGCGCGCCGAAGCGAAGGAACGGATCGCCGTCCAAGATGGGCATGGCAGTCGGTTTGCTGTGTTTGGGTGGTGCTGGAGTCGCGGCTTACGAATTCGTTGGCCCGCCTACAATTGCCCGGGGTGTGAGCGTGTTTGGAACTGACTTGAGCGGCCTTACCCCGAGCGAGGCTGAGAAGCGCCTCGAAGCCGAATGGGCGAAACTCGGCGCCCAAGAAATCA
The DNA here is from genome assembly GCA_964509165.1 of uncultured Chthonomonas sp. Taxonomy (GTDB): domain Bacteria; phylum Armatimonadota; class Fimbriimonadia; order Fimbriimonadales; family Fimbriimonadaceae; genus JAHBTC01. Next base: position 8,619 of record CAZDWU010000071.1, read on the forward strand.
AGGTTGAGCTGAAAGAGTTTGAAATCGGCGACCGTACCTTGACGCCTGCCGAAGCCGGCGTGAAGTTCGACACTGCGGCGACGATCAAGGCCCTGCCCGTTGAGCGCCCGGTGACGGCGTCCGTCGCCAAGATGCAAGGTCCGGCCGTGCCCAAGGCCGTGACCCCGGTCTTCGTTTACGACAACGTCGACGGCAACTTGCTGAAGAAGTGGGTGGAAGAAGCTCGCCCCGCCAACCAACCGGCGCGCGCCCAATGGGCCGGTGGCCGCGTGAGATTGACGCAAGAGGTTCCGACCTGGGAGCTCGACCAAGCACGCTTGAGTGCCGCCTGGGCGGATGCGCTGGCGAACAACACCGCCTTGGTCGTGCCACTGAAGGCCGAAGACCTGAAGATCAAGCCGGAACAGCTGGAATCCATCCGCACCATCGTCAGTGAGTTCAATACCAAGTTCTCCTCCGGGCAAGTGGCGCGCAGCAAAAACATCAAGCGGGCGGCGGAACTCATAGACGGCACGATCCTGATGCCGGGTGAGGTTTTTGACTTCAACCGCGTCGTGGGCCAGCGCACCGCGGCTCGGGGCTTCCATGTGGCGGGTGTTTACGTCTCCGGTCGTCACGATTTTGACTTTGGCGGAGGCATCTGCCAAGTCAGCACCACGCTTTACAATGCCGTTCTGCTCGGCGAACTGAAGGTGAATGCCCGAAATCCGCACTCACTGCCGGTGCCGTACGTACCGCTGGGCCGCGATGCGGCCGTGAGCTGGCCGAACCTTGACTTCAAGTTCACCAACGACACCAAGTCGCCCTTGGCGGTGGCGGCCGAGTACCGACCGGGGCAACTGACGTTCCGAATTCTCGGCGAGGCCAAGCACCCGCACGATGTTTCCTTCGAAACGAAGTTCTTGGGATCTTGGGATAACGGTGTGAAGTACGAAACGGATGCCTCCCTTGGCTACGGAGTGGAGCGTGTGGTGGACCGCGGTGGGGCGGGACGCCGGGTGCGCACCTATCGCATCATCAAGAATGGTGACCAAGTGGTGCGCCGCGATGACCTCGGTGAGAGCGTCTATCGGGGCGGGCCGCGAATCGTGGCGCGTAACCCGAACGCGAAGCCGCCTCAAGCTACGGCGCCGGCGGGTTCCAGCGCACCAGCCGGTACTGCTGGGTCTCCAGCAACACCTCCGACGGAAGACTGAACTCGTTCATTCGCACTTGCGGGAAAGTTTCCTGGCGCGGCAGAACCACGTAAACTGGCTCGCCTTGCGCGGCTTGGGCAATGGCCTCGGCCCCTTGCGTCCCCCCACTGAGGATAAACGCCGCGAGCTGATTGCGGCGATTGCCGTAATCGGGGGTTTCACTCCAGTGCCCGGCGAAGCTCCGCGCACCGCCCAGACCCACAAAGAACGGATTGAGATCCGGCAGATACGGTTCGGCGTATTCGCCCGTGGGGAGCGGCATGGGAATGCCCGGCGCGGCCACAACGATGGAGCGCGGAGGCAGGGTCTGCACCTTGGCCAGGATTTCGGTGGCACTGGCCGAGAGGCGAACAGGATGGACCGTGGTGGAACTGACGTTGTCGCGGATGAGGGTCAACTCTCGACGCAGCCAAAAGAGGCTGGAGACGCCGCAGAACAGCACCAAAACCAGCGTGACCAACTGCCGGCGCTGCACATCGCGGTCCGCTAGGCGCACGGTGAGGGCGTATCCGGCCAGGAGCCCCCAGGGGATGGCCATGCCCATACCGAGCTTGCGCTGGAAAAGCGCGGGGAAATACATCGCCACGAGCCCGACCAATGCCCAGGCCCACACCAGGTCATCGTCGCGGTCTTGGCGGCTGTAGA
>CAZDWU010000072.1:0-4834 GCA_964509165.1 uncultured Chthonomonas sp.
TTGACCCACCAGCTACGAACACATGTCCGAAACGCGGTCGCAAGCCCCACCAACGCGACGGCGGAGAACACGGTAGAGAGCCAAGGACGTAGCGAATCGTTGGAGAACAGGATCGAGGTCGCCCCGAACCAACCGGTGACTGTGGGGACGAGGCCCGCGACGATCGCGCTGTCAATATCCAGCTCCAGCTTCAGGTGCACGCCCGCCTCCGTTTGAATGGCGGAGACATACACGCTCCCGAGGTCGTGCTTGTACTTCCAGGAGTGAAATCCACCCGAGACCTTGCCCGCCTTGGATTGCTTAAAGTGGTGGTTGAGCATGCCGACCAGGGTGCCCCAGGATTCGGGGGTGAGCTGCCCGGGAATCACCCGCTCGATGGCGTATTGCGGGGGTGCGCCCAGCCACCGCGACTGCCCCTGGTGGTCGGCGGCGACGCCCGCATCCAGGCCCTCGGCCATGGCGGCTTCAATAAAGGCGGGGTCAATGCCCACCTCGCCTCCAATGCGCTTGAGGTCTTCTCGCGAGGCGCCCTGCCCGCTCCGGGCGGGGGATCCGGCTTGCTCTTGCAATTCAGCCGCCCGGCGCAGAATCCGGGTCACATCCTTATCGCTATATTCGGGGTTCGGATCGGGGCTCATGCCGTGTTCACATCCTTACCACCTTTTCCCGAGGTGGGTTGCAAAAAAGTAGGAGAAGCCCTGCGGGCCTCTCCTGTATCAACTTTATCCTTTTGGTGGAAACGCGTTAGCTCTTTCTTGCAGCTGCTCGGCGACGGAGCATGGCTGCCAGACCAAGGCCAAGCGCCACCATCGAAGCCGGTTCCGGTACCACGGTCACGTTGTCCACGCGGGTGTAGTCAACGCCAGAGGCAATGTCCGCGCTAATTCCAATACGCGTGAGTCCGGCGAGAACGTTCGCCATATCCGTTGGGGTCGCGTTACGGAAGTTCACACCATTGCCGTACTTCCAGCCGGTGTTGTCGGTCAGGCTGTAGTTGTAGTGCGCGTAGGCGCCCCCGCCGGTCGGGGCCTCTTCGCGATAAATCGCCTCGATGCCGTTGGTCAGCACCAAGAACGGCAATAGCGTGCCCGTAACTTGCGTCGAGTGATCAAAGCTGATGCTGGTCGCCCCGGCGTAGTTGCCCGTCAGGACTGGGCTCACGTGAAAGGCGTAGCCACTAAAGTCGTCGGCATCAATGAATCCACCGCTGTTCCAGGTCGCCGGGCCGAGGTCAGTCAGGGCCATGGTCGCCGGGCTGAAGTCAGCGCGCCGCCAGCCTTGATTGTCCGAATCAAACGTATAGCTGAACGCCTGGGCCGACGCCTGGGAACCAGCGAGGATCAGCGAAAGCGCTCCAAGCACAGGCAAAAACCGAACGGAATACACGCCCCCAAGTATACATAGAAATCCCCACATTTAGTTGCGCGCGCAACATTCACGCAGATTTACGGGGCTAGGCCAGGAGGCAAAAAAGCCGGAGCGGCCCGAACGAGGGCAACTCCGGCTGATTGCTTGCGAGGGAAGCTTTACTTCGACTTGGCCACGGCGCGGCGGCGGAGCATAGCCACCAGGCCCGCACCCAGCGCGATCATGGAGGCCGGCTCCGGCACCACGGTCACATTGTCCACGCGGGTGTAGTCGGCACCATTGGCGATGTCCGAACTAATGCCGATGCGCGTCAAGCCTGCCAACACGCTATTGATATCGGCCTGGGTGGCCGCGCGCATATCCACTCCGTTTCCGTAGCGCCAGCCTGTCGGATCGGTGAGGCTGTAGTTGTAAGAAACGTACGCACCGCCGCCCGCCGGAGCTTCTTCACGGTAGATCGCTTCCGTCCCGTTCGTCAGCACCAGCAGCGGGAAGAGGGCACCCGCACCCTGGGTGGAGTGGTCGAAACTGACCGACGTTGCCCCGGTATAGCCGCCCGAGAGCAAAGGGCTGAGGTGGAACGCCCAACCGCTAAAGTCGTCGCCGTCAATAAAGCCGCCCGCATTCCACGTGGCCGGGCCGAGGTCGGTGAGAGCGAACGTCGAAGGATTAAAGTCGGCACGCCGCCAACCTTGATTGTTCGCGTCAAAGGTGTAACTGAGGGCTTGCGCCGAAGCCTGGCTGGTCACCAGCACCAATGCCAGCGTCCCTACCATAGAAGTCAATCGCAAAGAAAACACGCCTGTGAGTATACACAGGCGTCCATTAAGCGCACGACAAGACGCGACAACTTCCCGCAGATTTGCGGGGAAATCCCCCGCTCAGATCAACCCTTCAGCGTGGCCATGTCGATGACAAACCGATACTTCACGTCGCTGCGTAGCATGCGCTCGTAGGCTTCGTTGATCTCCTGCATGCCAATGCGCTCGATGTCGCACACGATGTTGTGTTGCGCGCAAAAGTCCAGCATCTCCTGCGTCTCGCGGATCCCTCCAATCAACGAACCGCTTAAAGAACGCCGCTTGATCACCAAGGGGAACGCCGCCACCGGAGTCGGGTCGGGCAAGCCCACCAGCACCATGCGACCATCGCGCTTCAGCAAGCTCAGATACAGGTTAAGGTCATGGGCGGCCGAAACCGTATTCAGCAAGAAGTCAAACGAGTTCGCGTAAGCGCCCAGCGCGTCCGGGTCGCGGGTGACAATGAACTCATCCGCCCCCAGCGCCAGGGCATCCGCTTCTTTGCCCGGGGAGTGGCTGAGCACGCTGGTGTGGGCGCCCATTGCCTTCGCGAACTTGACCCCCATGTGCCCCAGGCCACCCAGGCCGACAATGCCGACCCGCATGCCGGCCTTCACCCCGAAGTGGTGGAGCGGGCTGTAGGTGGTGATGCCCGCACACAGCAGCGGCGCGGCGGCATCCAGCGGCAGATTCTCGGGGATGCGAAGCACAAAGTCTTCGTCCGTCACGATGTGCGTGGAATAGCCCCCGTAAGTGATGGTGCCGTCGCGGTCGGTGCCATTGTAGGTGCCCACCATGCCGCTCTCGCAGTACTGTTCTTCCCCTTCCTGGCAAGAGGCGCACGTGCGGCAAGAGTTGACCATGCACCCCACGCCCACGCGGTCGCCCACTTGATACTTGCTGACCTCGTTGCCCACGGCCTCCACGACCCCGACAATCTCGTGGCCCGGCACCAACGGGTACTGGGAGAATCCCCACTCGTTCCGCGCAAAGTGGAGGTCGCTGTGGCACACCCCACAGTAGAGGATCTCAATGCGTACGTCCTTCGGGCCGGGCTCGCGGCGGTCAACGGACCACGGGACGAGCGGGGCATCCGGGGCGTGGACGGCGTAGGCAGGAGTGGGTTGGCTCATGCGTTCACCTTACCGAAAAGGAACGTGCGAGCACATGTGTCTCCAAGAGATGGCCTCCTGCCTCAGTGCATCACGCTGGTCCCGAAGAACTCCGCGAACGCCGAGGCAATGGCGTGTTCACCCACAAAGAAGTACCGCCCTTGGCTTTGCTTGGCCAGTTCGTTTGCGGTTTCCCAAGACGAGGGCAGCACGAGCACCGGGCAGGACTGAAACTCTTCGCCAATCACCTCAATGATCGCCGCCCGCGGGCGGGCAAAGGGCACGTACCGAACATCAATCTCCCGGCGTAGCTTCGGATAGGTGCCCAGGAGCCCCTCCACGGCCATGCAGTGCGGGCAAACGAAGGTTTGATCGCTCACCGCCGGGTCTAGGAAGTCGGGCAACAAAAGAAACAGCAACGGACGCTCGTTGGAGGTCATGGAAGAAAGCTACCTCGCCAAGCAACTCGTCTTTACGCCTTGCCTCGGTGTCAGATTCTGCCCCCTTGCCAAAGGGATAAGGCAAAAAGAAACCGCGCGAGCTTTTTCGCCCGCGCGGCTATCGGTTCAGTGGCCGTGTTTAGTTGGCCAGACAGGCCTTCACGAACTCACGGACATCGGCGTGGAACTTGATGCGCGACGAAACTTCCGTGTACATCATGTGCCCCGCCGGGTAGTAGGTGAACGAAACGCGCGACCGGGATTCCTTGTCCAGCCCCATGTGGTTCAGCGTGTACATGGTGGCGTGGAACGGGCAGGCCAGATCGTAGTAGCCGCAGGCGTACAGCACTCGGAAGTGCGGGTTGCGGGCCAATACGAAGCGGAGTTCCGAAGCCGTTTCGGCGTAGGAACCCTCCGGCTCTTCCCACGGGCGCACCGAACCGTAGTTCAGGTACGGATAGGGGGCCTTGATCTGCAGGTCGCGGGTCAAGTAGTCGTTGATGGCGGCCGTATAGGGCGGCGTGATGGCTCCGTCGCTCGGGTCGCCTGAGCCCCGGTCGCCCACGCCCAGCTCTTCCTTGCCGGTAATGCGGCTATCCAGCCGTCCAACGGTCAGGCGCTGATCGCGCAGCAATTCGCGGAAGAAAGAGAACTCGGAGACCCGTAGATTGGCGGCCAGGATGTACTCCTTGCTAATGCCCAAGAGCTGCGACATCTTGCCGGCAATACGGTCCTTCTCGGCGTCCGTCAGGCTGTCCCCGCGTTGGAGGGCGGCGGCGTACTCGTTGTCCACAAAGGCGACCGCTTCTTTGGCCACTTGCTCCACGCTGGTAAAGCGCCGATCGAGCCGCTTGTGATACCAAGCCGTCGTGGCCAGCGAGGGCAGGAAACCGAGGTAGGTGACATCGTTGCCACGCATGCCGTCCAGGGTGAGGTAGCTGCTGGTGCCCGAGATGCTGATGAAGCCATGAATGGCGATCCCCGCGCGGAGCAAGCTGGCGCTGAGGCCCGAACCCCGGATGCCGCCGTAGCTCTCGCCCGCCACAAAGAGCGGCGAATTCCAGCGCTGGTGCTTGGTCAACCACAGCCGAATGAAGTTGGTGAAGGCTTGAAT
>CAZDWU010000072.1:4934-10240 GCA_964509165.1 uncultured Chthonomonas sp.
TGGCAATCCGGAGCCCCTTCGGGGCCGAGCCCGATCATCGAGGCGTGGGCGGTATAGCTGAGCGGACCCGTCGGCAACTGGATGGTGTGCTTGGTGATGGCATCCGGCACGGGTTGCGATCCGCTTTGCTGGATAGGTGCCGCCGGGGCCGGGCTGAGCACCGCTGCCGCCAGCATGCACGAGAGGAATGCAGACATCAATCGGAGTCTAGCCGAATCCCTGCCCGCTCGCCACTCAAAAAGAAAGCCACTTGCCGAGACAAGTGGCTTCACTGATGCGGCAGACGGCTTACGAGCGGGGCGTCGCCATGATCTTGCGGAACCAGTCAATCATGACCTTGGAGAAGTCGTTGTTGAACTGCCCGCGCTGGAAGTTAGCCATGCTTTCTTGCTCGGTGGCAAAGGCGTGGAAGAGGTGGTCCGAATTCGGCAGCACCATGCTTTCGCCTTGGCCCGGCCGCACCTGGTTCACCGTATCCGCAATCGTCTTGTGGTCGATGTCGTAGGTGACGAAATCGGAGGCTCCCCGCACGGCCAGCACCGGCGCGTTGGTCTTCACCCAATACTCGGCGTGGTTGAGGTCGTTCAGTTGCCGCCAAAACTCGAGCGTCTTGCCGTTGAACATGCCGCCCGGGAAGTAGGCGTCCACCAGCGGCGCCAGATCAGGATGGGAGGCCTTGATCTCCTCGGCGCTCTTGCGCTCAATCATCGCCAGAGCCATGATGCGCGCGCCCAGCCGGGCTTCTTGGTCGGCCTGCACGTAGGATTGACCCGCCACCAAACCCTGGTAGCGGATGGTGTCCATCAGATACTCGAACCAAGTGCGCCCCGCGCAACCGTATACCACCACCCCGCGCGTGGGGTACTTGGACGCCACGACCGGACCAAACGAGCCGCCCATGCTGTGCCCAAAGATGAAGATGTTGTCCGGGTCGACGTTCGGCTGCTGACGGAGCTGCTCCATCGCCTTCTCGTAGATGTCCAGCTCGGTAAGAAAGTCCATCGTTTCGAAGGGGCCGCCTTCGCTATCGCCCACGCCCGGCTTCTCCACCCGCATGGTCACAAAGTTCGAGTTCGCCAGGGTGAACAGGATGGGCCCATCGAGGGTGGTGACATCGCCCTTGGCGGTGGCGAGCGTGTAGTCGTAGGAGACCGGCGAGAAGCCTTGGATGAAGAGTACGCCCGGGTGCTTGCCGGCGGCCGTGGGGCGGGTGATGATGGTCCGCATCCGGTCGCCGTGGCTATTGACCGAGCTGTATTCGACCTTGAAGTTCTCGTTGCCCGGGTCGCGGGGCTTCTCGGTGAGCGGCGCGGCCAATTCCACCGTCTGGCCATCGCGCATGACCCGGAAGGTGATACGGGAGCCCGTTTCAAGGGTCCGCACCCACGCCGAGAAGCCCTGCGCCTGGGCGGGGCGGCCATTGACCTGGACAATGATGTCGCCCGTTTTGATGCCGGCATTGGCGGCGGTGAGTCCGGGCACGGGGGCTCCAGCCACGATGCCTTGACCGGCCGGAAGAGAGAGACTCTGAGCTACGTCCGGCGTGACCGGTGTGAGCGGAACCCCGAGGGCACCCCGACGAGGCAGATCATCGGCAAACAAGAGAGAGGTGGCAAGGACAGCGGTGATCCAAGGCATAGCTGTATTACATTATGTAATAGTCGCATTGTTCCCGGGCACAATAGAGGGCTCATTGCCAAGGAAACTATCGAACGTCGAGATGACCATCCTCGGGCTGACCTGGCTGCGGGGGCCCTGCACGGTGTACGCCGTGATGAAGGAGCTGGCGGCTTCGGAATCCACGTATTACCGTTCGCGGGCGGGCACAGCGTACTCGGTGGTGACCCGGCTGGTGAAGTTTGGACTCATCCACCAGGCCGAGGACAACAGCATTTCGATCACCGAACCGGGCACGGCCACCTTGCAAAAGTGGGTGGGGCCGAACATCGAGCAGGCCGACATTGCCCACACCGTGGACTGGGTGCGGTTGCGGTTCTTCTTTCTGGAGTGCTTGGCCCCGGCCGACCGGCTCAATCTGATCGATCGCTGCCTGGAAGGGCTGGCGGAGTTCGAGCAGCGTTGCCTCAACCTCATTCAAGTCAACCAAGACTTAGGCGAATACTTCGGTGCCCTGGCGACGGTCAATATCGTGATGGAAACCCGCGCCCGCATGCGGTGGCTGCGGTTGATCCGGCCCTTTATCGAGAATCCTCTGCCCGCCGACGCGGATTGGACACGAGCCCTGATCGAAGCCATGGAAAAAGACGCGCCCCCTGGGTGATGGGGCGGTCCCAATTTCGGTAGGATACGGAGAAGGTTCGCCTCACCATGAAGTCATCTCTGTCTGCTCGCGCGTGGAAGTTCGCCACCTTGGCCGGAGCGGTCACGGTTCTCACGCTGTCGGTCAATGCCGGCACGTCCGGCACGAAGGCCGGGCCCAAGGAAGTCCGCGCCATGCAGCCCCGTGCCACGGTGACCCAGCTTTATCAGCAGAACTGTTTGAACTGCCACGGCCCGAGCGGTGAAGGCGGTGGTGCCGGCACCAAGACTTTCCTGACCCGCGAGAAGTTCGCCCAGGAACTGGACAAGCCGTACTTTGACGCCATCAAGAAAGGGGTGCCCGACATGGCCATGCCCAGCTACGGCGAAGCCATGAGCGACGAGCAGATTTGGGGCCTGGTGGTGCTGATCCGGGAAATGCAGGGCCGCGCCCTGCGCCGCGAGTTCGGATCGCCGAAGGCCGTGAACGGGGTCTACCGGTCTAAACGCCACAACTTTAAGGTGGAAACCGTGGTGGACACCGGCAAGGGCCTGAAGACGCCCTGGGGCATTGACTGGCTGCCCACCGGGGAGATGCTGGTGACCAACCGCCCGGGCGGCGTGGTGGTCGTCAAGAACGGCAATGTGATGCCCCTCAACGGGGTGCCCGCCAGCCTGGAACTCGGCCAAGGCGGCATGATGGAAGTTTCGGTGCACCCGAAGTTCCGCGAGAACGGCTGGGTGTACTTGGCTTACACCGAACCGGCGGCCTCGGGCCGGGGTGGCAACACCAAGATTGTACGCGGCCGGGTGCGCGTGACGGCGACCGCCGCCACGTGGAGCGAGCAGAAGACGATTTGGCAATCCGGGCCGGAGTTCTACACGGGCGCGGGCGTGCACTTTGGCAGCCGCATCGTGTTCGACGGCAAGGGCCACCTCTTCTTTGTGGTGGGAGAGCGCGGCGGCAACATGATGGCGCAGGAGCTGACCAACCCGTTCGGCAAGATCTACCGCGTGAAGGACGACGGCAGCATCCCCACCGACAACCCGTTCTACAGCCGCGTGCCTGCGGACAAGCCGTACCTGCGCGCCATCTGGAGCCTGGGCCACCGCAACCCGCAAGGCCTGGTCATGACGCCGAAGGGCGAACTGTGGGCCACCGAACACGGCCCGCGCGGCGGCGATGAACTGAACCTGATTACCAAGGGTGCCAACTACGGCTGGCCGGTGGTGGCGTTCAGCATCAACTACAACGAGATTCCGCAATGGACGCCGTGGGCGAAGCCCGAGCAGAACATCTCCATGCCGACCTGGCGCTGGATGCCCTCCATCGGAGCGAGCGGCCTGGATGTGGCGCGCGGGCGAGCGTTCCCGAACTGGAACGGTGACCTGCTGGCCGGGGGGCTGAGTGGGGCCAACCTGGACCGGATCCGCACGAACGGCGCGAAGCTGGTGGAGCGCGAAGAGTTACTGCACGGCATGGGCCGCGTGCGCGAGGTGGCCACCGGACCGGACGGCAACATCTACGTGGCGCTGAACCAGCCGGACAAGATCATCCGCCTAGTCCCCGCCCCCTAAAGGGCGGGAGGGATTTACCCGTCAGGATGACTTCCGAGGAATAAACGCAGGCACTTCGATGGCCAAGTCATGGGCAACGTGCTTGGCAAACGTTGGAGCATTTACAGATAGTCGCGAGAGCATGCGGTCAAGACCGTAGTTTCTCTTTTGCGCCATTTGGTGCAGCACACTGACCACGACTCCGGCATCGAGATCATAAAGCACACGCAGGTAGTCACCGGGAAGCGCTGCGTTCACCCCCCAGGGCGCGAGGTGTTCCTCACGGAAGTGCCGAACATTCATGGTGACAATGGTCTCAGTCTTTGACCGTATCGCGGCGGCGAGGATGTGTCTGTCCTTTGGGTCATTCTCACACTGGTCAATATAGGATTCGAAATCCTCGACCATCGAGTCCGGGAACGCTTCTTGCGCCGCTGCGATCCGACTCTCGGCAATCTCTTGGGGCCATCCTAGTTTGTGTATCAGTGTGCGTCGGGTCTCATCCCAAATGGTTTCGGTCCAACGGGGAATCAAGAGCCGCGGTTCTTCCGCGAGGCGCAAGAAGAGATCAGATACCGCCTCTTCGGCCAACACATTGGCATCTAAGAGAACGGGATAATCGGCGCGCATTCTGACCTCGGATGGCGATTACTCAGGTCTCGACAAGTCCACAATCACTTCGTCGAGGCCAGCATCTACAACTTCCTGTGTCATCTTATCCAGACGCGACCGACGGAACTCAGAGCGTTCCTTCTGGTAGCTCAACAGGTCCTTGAAGAAGACTCGGCGATGGGTACCGACGAAGTGATACGGGAGTTTCCCTTCTTCTAACAAGCGGACGAAAAACTGACGCGACACGCCAAGAAAGTTGGCCGCCGCCTGAGTCGTGAAGGCCTCGTTCTCGTGCATGAGAAAGACCGCTTCTTGACGCCTCATGGCTTCCAAAATCTGGAGCAGGACCTCATTCAGTGCCGAGGGTAGCGCGATGCGCTCGCCATTTTTCCCGACCAACATGGGCACCCCACCTCCTTCCACGATCTGGAAGAGTTGCCTGAGTTGTTCCTTTGTCAGATCAGCCGGGCCAATTCGAGATGGTGAATCCGAGTTCATACTCTCATTATGACGCATAAACGCTATATCCGCAACTAATTTGTCGACATTGGCCTATGGAATCGGGTGAGCGGGGACGCCGGTGAACGTCTGCCGCACGGGCAGGATGTTCCCGTCCGCGTCGAACTCCAACTTATCCAGGCACACCTGGCGGGCGTTGGCGTCCGTCTCCTCCAGCGGGCGGCGGTGATAGCAGATCACATAGTCATCCGTCCCCGGCAGGCGCAGCACCGAGTGGTGCCCCGCCCCCTTCCCCACGGCGGGGTCAGTACCCAGAATCTTCCCAATCCGCACGAACGGCCCCAGCGGTGACTTGGCCCGCGCGTAGGCCACGCCGTAGCTATCGTTGCCCCAGCCGCCTTCGGACCACATAAAGTAGT
>CAZDWU010000073.1:0-10118 GCA_964509165.1 uncultured Chthonomonas sp.
GCCGTGGTGAGCATCGCCTTCAGGGTTTCATTCTGCCCCAGCGGAATCTGGGTGTTGTTCTTAAACGTCAAGCGCAGCACGCGGCTGGAAATCGATGACCCCGGAAGCTGGAACACCTCCGCGCTCTCGATCTTCACCGAGTTGCCTTGCCAAATTGCCCGGCCCTCAGAATCCAGATTCGTGACCTTGACCTTGTTGGTCACCGGATCGACTTCAATCCGAGCCGTCACCCCGGCATCACGAGAAAAATCGGGTGCCAGAGGCGCACCACCTCCGCCAATCAACGAGCCACTGCCTCCCCCGCAGCCCGCCAGAAGCAAGCCCGCGCTAATCAAAGAAACGCATGCAACATTGCGCATAAGGCAGTGTAGTCACAACTCCAGGCAAGAGTCAATGACAGAAAAAGAATCGAGGCAGACCATTCGATCTGCCTCGTAATTTGAGCCCAGCTCGCTCCCGGACTATCGAAGGGCGCCGTTCGTGCGGTCGCCGGTTTGAGTGATTCCACTTAATGTGGTGGTCGGCGTGCCGCGTCGCAGAAGGGCTCCCTTGAGTTTGAGGCCACGATAGGCGGGGTCCGTCGCAGCAATGAGTGCCAACACCCCAGTGACGTGCGGGGCAGCCATGGACGTCCCGTTATAGGAGGCGTACGCCGAAGTATTGCCGGTCCCCGGAACCGTGCTCCAGATGCCAGAACCCGGCGCCCCGATATCCACGGTCACCGCACCGTAATTGCTGAACGAAGAACGCGCCCCCGTGTTCGTAATGCTGGCCACGCTGATAATGCTCGCGTTGTCGTAGCACGACGGATAGAACGGTTGCGTATCCGTGTTGCGGCCGTTGTTGCCAGCCGCGCACACGGTCAGGATATTGGCTTGTTCGCACCGCGTGATCGCGTCCTTGAGAGTCTGCGAGAACCCGCCGCCGCCCCAACTGTTATTGCTGGCTACGATGTTGAGGCCGTGCCGCGTTTTCAGGTCGGTGAGATAGTCAAACGACTTGATTGCATTGGCGGTGGAGCCGCTGTTTTGGAGGAACTTGATGGGGATCATGCGTACGCCCCAGCTCACGCCGGCCACGCCGATGCCGTTGTTGCCCTTCGCGCCGATGGTGCCGGCCACGTGCGTCCCGTGGTTATCGTTCACATCATCGTATGTGGTGCGGTCGTTGTTGAAGAAATCCCAACCCAGGTTGTCATCCACAAAGCCGTTGCCGTCGTTGTCAATGCCATCCACAGGTTCAAACGGGTTCACCCAAATCTGGCCTTGCAGATCTTCATGACTGGCCATGATGCCCTCGTCAATGACGCCGACGATCACATTGCCTTGGCCCGTGAAGCCATTCGTCCATGCCTGAGCGGCGCCAACCCCAAAGTTGTTTTGAGGCGTTGTCTCTCGACCATAAACCCCCCACAGGTTGCCGTTAACGTAGTGCGTATCGTTAGCCTGCTGGGTCTCCACGATGAAGTTCGGTTCGGCCACTTCAACGCGCGGGTCGGCCTTCAGCAGTTCAATCATCTCCGGCACGGGGCGCGTGGTACGCAGCAACAGCACGCCGGTTTGCTCGCCCACCGTTCGCATGGCGGCCGTCAAGATTTGCTCTTCCAACTCCACATCCAGACCCGGGAAGATGGCCTGCACACCGCGCTCGGGCAATCGAACGCCTGCCTTCAGCTTCACCAACACCTCGCCTTCCACGTAGCTCGGCGACGCGATGGACCGCGTAAACGTCTCCAGCGGGTTGAACGCCTTGGCCTGGGCGGCACCCAGCGCCGGGAACAAAGCGAGACTCATCAAAGCGAGAGAAGACAGCGTTGACTTCATTTCAAATCCTCCGGTCCGTGGCCGGACCGCATGCGCCAATTATAAACCGAAAACTTGCGAACAGTCGTTAAAAATTCGGTCAAGACAAACAAAAAATGCCCCGATTCGCATCGGGGCCATTGAGTTGGACCAGGTGAAAAACGTTACAACCGGTTAGCTACGACGATCTTGGCGGCCGCGCAGGATGGACGGAATGTCGATGTCAATCTCTTGCACCACGGGCTGCTGGGCTACGGGCTCGCCATCCAGCGTCACCGCGCGGCGTCGCTCTCGGGTGGCTTCAGCCTGAAAGACTTCCGCATCCTTGGGGCGCTCGCCCGTGCCGCTAAACCCCGTGGCCACCAGGGTCACGGTCACGGCATCGCCGGCTTCCGGATCCTCAACGTGCCCCAGGTAGATGGCGGCGTTTTCGGCATCGGCAATCTGCAGGATGTAATCCATCACGTCCTGGATGTCGCCGAGGCTGAAGTTCGGGCCCGCCGTCACGTTCACCAGCAATCGGTTGGCGCCGCTCAGGTCGCCTTCAATCAGCGGCGAGTGAACCGCGGCGCGTGCCGCGCGCTTGGCCGCATCGGCGCCTTCTGCGCGGCCGAGGCCCATCGTGGCCAGGCCAGCATTCGACATCACGGCGCGCACGTCGGCAAAGTCCACGTTGATCAGCCCCGCCCGGAGGATGATGTCGCTGATGCCCTTCACGCCTTGGATGAGGGTCTGGTCGGCCAGCAAGAACGCCTCTTGCAGCGTCAGCTTGCGGTCTTCCATCTCCATCAGCTTTTGGTTGGGGATGACGAGGAGCGTGTCCACGTGCTGGCGGAGCGCCTCCAAGCCCTGCGCGGCGTACTTGCTGCGCTTCGGACCTTCGAATCCGAACGGAGTGGTGACGATGGCCACCGTGAGGATGCCCATCTGGCGAGCGATCTTGGCAATCACCGGCGCCGCCCCCGTGCCCGTGCCGCCACCCAGGCCGCAGGTGAGGAAGATCATGTCCGCCCCATCCAGCATCAGCTTGATGGCCTTTTCGCTTTCCAGTGCGCTGCGCTCACCCACTTCCGGGTCGCCGCCGGCGCCCAGGCCACGGGTCAGGTTCTCGCCGATGACTTCGGGGTGGTCCGCCGCGCTCTTGGTCAGGGCTTGGCGGTCGGTGTTGAGGGCGATCAGGGAGATGCCATCGGGGTGCAGGTCCGCCAAACGGTTGACCGTGTTGCCGCCCGCGCCGCCCACGCCAATGACGCGGAGAACAGCTCGGGTTTCAAAGAGGTTAATCGGGCTCATAGGTCTGGTCCAAACGCTCGCGTGCAGATCACTCGAGCGCTAAGGGAACGGACGCCGCAAAGTTGGGGAAAGCACCGCCGCCGGGCCTCATGATTTCAGAAGTTATCCACACCCCTGGGGCCGCCGGTTTCGGGGTGCTTCCTGCGGGTACACCCGAGGCATGCGTCCGTTCTTTTGGGCTTTGGTGGCCCTCGCCCTGGTGGGGTGTCAGCCCTCCGCCGCGCCGGAACCCGCCGCCGAGGCCAAGCCCACTGCCCCATTGGCCGGGCCGGGTTCAAAGTTTATTGAAGCGATTTTGAAGGAGGATTTCACCGCCGCCTTTGCCCAGGCGGATTCGCAGAATCCCGAGCTTCGCAACCCGCAATCGTTGGTGGCGGCCTACGAAGCGTGGCTGGCCCGCAACCGACGAGGAGGGAGCGCCCAGTGGCGACCGGTCACGGCTTCCGCCGAGGCCTCAATGGGCACGCTGAGCGCCGAGGCGGTGGTGAGTCTGCTCCGCGAACGTGGCCAACTCCCAGCGGGTGACCCGGTGACGGTGTACTGGATGCTCGGGGCGGACCAAGCCAAGACGTCCGTCGCCATCGCGATTCTCACCGACGGCACCGCGCCGGACGCCAAGGTGAAGGCAGCCGCCTTTGTGGCGGCCAGCCAGGAAGAAGGCACCGCCGCAACTACCACCGCGCCTTAAAGGGCGCCCCGACGATAACCAAAGGCTAACGCAAAGTAAGGTAAGGAACCAACCATGGCATCACTCATTTGGGCGGCCGCCCTCGCCCTCTCGGCGCAAACCGCGCCGAATTCGGCCCCGCGCACCCCCGGCGAGCCGGTTTCGCGCATCGCGTTTGGCTCGTGCTACAACCAGGCCAAGCCCGCCCCGATCTGGGCGACCATTGCCGCCGCGCGCCCCCACCTCACGCTGATGCTGGGCGACAACGCTTATATTGATAGCGACGACCCGGCCACTTTCGACCGCATTTACGGCCAGGTGGCGGCCGACCCCGGCTTTGCCCTGCTTCGCTCGCAATCTCGCATGATCGCCACCTGGGACGACCACGATTACGGTAAGAACGACGGCGGCGAAGAGTTCCCGGCCCGCGACATGGCGCTGGCCAAGTTCGACGACTTCTGGCAAGTTTCAGCGGCGGAGCGCGAGACCCCCGGTGTCTATGCCGCGCACGTGTTCCCCCAGGGCGGGCGCACGGTGCAGGTCATCGTGTTGGACACGCGCTACTTCCGCAGTCCGCTCATCCGCATCGACGGAGCCTATAAGCCTGACGAGAGCGCCGATAAAACCATGCTCGGCGAAGCCCAGTGGAAGTGGCTGGAAGCCCAATTCCGCACGCCGGCCGATCTCCGCATTGTGATGACGAGCATCCAGTTTGTTCCCGAGGATCACATCTTTGAGAAGTGGGCGAACCTCCCGCGCGAACGCCAGCGGATGCTAGACCTCATCAAGTCCACCGAAGCCGAAGGCGTCCTCTTCGTCAGCGGGGACCGGCACCTGGGCGAAATCAGCATGATGGACGGGGGCGTGGGCTACCCAATCTACGATGTGACCGGGAGCGGGTTCAACCAAAGCCGCACCGACTGGCGTCTGCAAGAACCCAACCGCCACCGCGTGCAAAGCGTGAACTACAACCACAATTTTGGTTGGATCGAGATTGACTGGAAGCAGGAGGATCCTCTGATTAAGCTGCAACTACGGGGTGAAGACGGCGATGTGCTGGCCTACCAACCCATCCGCCTGAGTTGGTTGAAGCGCGGGCGTATTCGCGCGAACTAAATGATCGGGAAGTGGTAGCTGCCCGTCCGGGCTTGGTCATGGCGGAACTTCTCGAGTTCATCGATCGCCCCTTCAATGATGGAAAGGGGCTCCTCCTGGTTGCCCACGTCGTGTAGCTTGCCTGCGCTTTGTTGCAGCGCTCTCACATACGCTTTGATCTGCAGGAGATCGCCGCTACCCACCCCGGATGTCGCCATGCGTTTGGTGAAGTTCCGGGGTTTCTCGTGCAGTTCGCGCACGTACTGGCGCCCGATCATCAGGCATTCAATACAAGCACCATCCGCCATGCGTAGCATCCGTCCCGAGAGGTCCAATCCGGGGTACTCCGCATTGAGATTTTCGACCCGAGGGGACTTCATCGTATCCATGATGCTGCGGAACGCCGTAATGGCCTGCTCCCACTGATCACCAATTTGCCGGTCGACACTTTCATAAAGTTCGCCCTCCGCGGCATGGCACGAGAGTTTGCCAAGCGAGGCCAGGACTTCATAAGGGTAGGGGCTCTTCTGGGCATACGATGTGAACTTGCGCTCCTTAACCTTGGTCCAGATGAACAAGACCGCAAGATAGGCCAAGGGGATGACGTGAGCGAGCCAAAGACCACCAAATCCGTCGGTCGGAATCAGCCGCTTTAGCACCACCCACCCCGGCAAGGCAAGCCATGCGAAACGCATCGGGGTGCTCATTGCCTGTTGCATCGGCGCGAACCGACGACTCAAGAATCGGGTGAGATTGGGCCACTGGACCATGGAGTTTAAGTGGGCAATCTACCGCTTAAGCCATCAACTCTTCAATCGCCAGAAGATCGGGAATCATAGCCAATCGACTGCTGCAACTCGTCTTCGGCGTGGCGAATCTCTTCCAGTCGCTCCAGCGCCGCCCGCAGGGCGGTGGAGCCACTCCGTTGCACCTGCCCGGAGGCCCGCACCTCATCCGCCAGCCCTTCCAATTGCTCCACGCACCGAGTGATAAAGGCAAACTCCGTTTCGCCCCACCGCGCATCCGCGCACCGCGCTTCAAACGTCTTGATGCGCTGACCCTTGCGACGGAAGTAAGCCCGCCCCGCAAAGATCGCATCCACCATCACGTCGTCCGCCAGGCTCAAAGTGTGCTGGCGCGCCGTCTTGAACGGCTCCTCCTTGGCCAGTCGCACCCACTCGGGGTGATTCAGGCTGGTCTTGATATCCGTGACCGCGCGTGCCCCGCGCTCCCACAGGTGCTGCAACTGTGGGTGTAACCGCGCGGGCAACTGCCCGGTTTGCGCGTGCTCGGCGAGTTCCGCCAGCACGTACTGCATCTCTTCGGGAAATCGCCCCTTCACCAGGTGCTTGCGGCGCCGCTGCCGCTGCACGAGCGACGCCCCACCCAAATACAGCAGTAATGCCGCTACCAGTACGGGCGGCCACAGCTCACCCAAGGGCGGCAACTTATCGAGCACGATGTTCGCGCCGAAGTAAACCGGGAAGACCATCCACCAGTAGTGCAAGGGCTCGTGCCGCAGGGCACGCTCCTGCTCACTTCGAGAGCTGAGATAGCCTTCTAAGGCGGCCATGGCACTTACTTGGGCGCGGCCCCGCTCACCATTTGCAGCGGCACCATCGGGCGGCGGCCCGGCACGGGAGCGCCTTCCAGGTGGCCAATCAAGTCGTACATCTGGCCCTCGGTCACCGTCACGTCCACAAAGGTGCCAGGTTCGGCCTCGCCTTGCGCATAAACCCACCCGTCAATCTCGGGGGCATCCCGGAACGAGCGGCCCGCCACCCATCCATCGCGGGTTTCGTCCACCAGGATGCGCATGGTTTTGCCGATCCACTCACGGTTCTTGGCCAAGCTAATGGGCTGCTGCGCGCGCATCAGGCGGTCGTACCGTTCCTTCTTCCGCTGGGCGGGCACCTGCCCCGTCATTTCGTAGCTGGGCGTGCCGGGTTCACGGCTGAAGGTAAACGCGCCCACGCGGTCCAGCCGGGCGGCCTTGGTGAAGTCCAGCAGGGTCTGGAACTCGGCTTCCGTCTCGCCCGGGAATCCGACAATGAACGTGGTGCGAATGGCTACCTGCGGGATCGCGGCGCGCACCTTATCAAAGACCTTCAGGTACCGATCGCCGTCCCAGGGGCGCTTCATCCGGCGAAGCACATCCGGGTGCACATGCTGCAGGGGGATATCAATGTACGGCACCACCTTGTCTAGGCTGGCCATCGCTTCGATCACGTCGTCGGTCAGTCGGTTGGGATAGAAGTAGAGCAGTCGGATCCACTCCACGCCCTCCACTTGGTTCAGTTCGCGCAGCAGCTTGGGCAGCGTGAACTCGCGGTAGAGGTCGTAGCCGTACTGCGTTACGTCCTGGGCGATGAGGTTCAGTTCCTTCGCGCCGGTCTTGACGAGGTGTCGGGCTTCCTCCACCACCCGCTCGATGGGCTTGCTCTGGTGCTTGCCCCGGAAGCTCGGAATGGTGCAGAAGGTGCAGCGGTGGTCGCACCCCTCGCTGACTTTGAGGTACGCGCTCCACGGGCGGCCGGAGCGGGTCCGGGTCGGGATTTCCGCCCACCGGTGGTGCGGCGGCTCCACGTCCATCAGGGGCTGGGTGTGCCCAAAAACGTTCTGGACGATCTCGTCGAATCGCCCCATCTGCCCGACCCCGATGTAAGCATCGGCCCCGGGGGCGAGGCGAGCCAGTTCTTCGCCGAGGCGCTGGGCCAGGCACCCGGCCACGATGACTTTGCCCTTGCCTTTTTCGGCGACGGCTTGGCGGATAACGCGCAGGCTCTCCTGCTGGGCGGATTCCAAGAAACCGCACGTGTTGATAACGGTGATTTCGGCTGGTTCGCGGCCATCCAGGCGGTGGCCCGCTTGGCGCAGAACGCCGGCGATCTCCTCGCTATCCACCTCGTTTTTGGCGCAACCGAGGGTAATGATGCGGACGTTGGCGGGCGCGGAGTCGGCCATGGTAGGGTCGTGCGGGTCGCCTTGGCCTTCACACCAAGGCAACCCGCGTGGTTATTGTGGCGAACTAGCCGCCGTCTTCGGCGGGTACGGGCTTACTGTTGTCCAGGTTCGCCGGTTCTTCCGCCGCGCCACCGCCGCCGGAGCAGCCGGTAGCCACGAGGCCCCCAACGAGGGCCAGGATCGCGATCATCCAGGTGAGTTTCTTCATCTTAGTTCAGTCCTCCTTGGGGCCAGAATCGGTAGAAGTGCCGCACGTTATTGACGTCGGTCCGGATTTCGTAAACCCGGCGCAGGTTCATCGCCTTCGCGGACGTGTCCGCCGCCGTGAACATGCTGATGCCATTCGGATAGAAGCACGAGCCGATGTAGTTCCCCGTGCCATTTTGCACGTTCTTGCGGGCGTGAGGTCCAGTGATGTTCACGCTGCCCGGTCGAAGGGCGCGCGGGTCGCTGCCGTAGCCGCTGTTGCACCAGGTGGCCGTGCCGCCCAGCACCTTCCCGTTCCCAAACCACAGGTCCCAGTTGCCGCCCGGGGCGAACATGACCTGGTCGGAAATGTTTTCGATCTGGGTTTGGCTCAGGCTGGAGATGGCTCGGCCCGGCGTGTTCAGGGCGTTATAGCGGAACCAGGCGTAGAGGCCCGTGGCGCTACCCGAAGTGATATCCGGGTTGAAGGCGACGCCTGCGATCCCGTCGAATCGGACCGGGTTAGCTACATCACCAATGATCGGACCCCAGCTGGAGCCGGTCACGAAGTATTCGTTGGTGTTGCCACCGCTATTCACGGCCACGCCGCGCGGCGGGACGCCGTAATACTGCGTGCGCTGGAACACGGCGTTCGGGCCGGTGGTGGCCGTCGGGCCGAGCGGGTCCACCGCGATGTCCGTGTTCTTGATGTACGGCTGGATGGACTCCTGGAAGGTGGTCGGCCAAGGCTGCGTGGCGCTGCTGATATGGACCATGAGCGGGAAAATATCGTCGTAGTCCGTCATGTAGATCATGGTGCCGACGCCTGCTTGCTTGATGTTGCTCAGCGAAGCAGTGCCCTTGGCCGCTTCCTTGGCCTTGGCAAAGACCGGGAAGAGGATGGCCGCCAAGATGGCAATGATGGCGATCACAACCAACAATTCAATGAGCGTAAAGGCTCGATTCCGCGTGTGTTTCATCGATAAGTGACCCTATGGAAATGAAGAGCGAGGAGACTCGATAAGTTCGAACCCTCCTCAACTTCGATTATACGGCAACACTCTCTCCATCGTTGCAGGCGGGTAAAACCGGAATATGCCCCGCATTGATGTGCCGATTGGCGACGTGCTTCAGATCCTGGAGGACTTGATCCAAACGCCGAGCCCGACCGGATCCACCGAGTGGGCGGTGGCAATGGTGGAAAACGAACTCGCCGCGATGGGCGTGCCGTTCCAGCGCACCACGAAGGGTGCGGTCGTTGCCTCCGTCGAGGGTCTGCGCCACGACCAGCCGCGCGGCATCACCGCCCACCTCGACACGCTCGGGGCGATGGTGGCGCAAATCAAGCCGAACGGGCGTCTGCGCATGACCGCGCTTAATGGTGTGAACTGGCCGACGGTGGAAAGTGAAGGTGTAACCATCACCACGCGCGCCGGGCAACAGGTTCGGGGCAGCATTGTGCTGACCAACGGGGCCGTGCACGTCAGCCGCCATGCCATTGATTCGCCGCGCAATGCGGACACGCTGGAAGTTCGGATTGATGAGCGCACGCTCTCGGCCGAGGAAACCCGTTTGCTGGGCATTGATGTGGGCGATCCCATCGCTTTTGACCCCCGATTTGAATCCACGCCGAGCGGTTTCGTCCGCTCTCGCTTCTTGGATGACAAGGCGGGCGTGGCGTGCCTCTTGGCCGCACTGAAGGCGCTGCGCGACCTCGGCCTGAGCGCCGGGCAAGACACGCATCTGCTGCTCAGCGTGCACGAAGAAGTCGGTCACGGCGGCAGCGACGGGCTTCCGGCGGACCTCAGCGAACTGGTGGTGGTGGACATGGCCTGCGTGGGCACCGGCCAGAATGGCGACGAATTCCACTGTTCCATCTGCCTCAAGGACAGTAGCGGCCCCTACAGCAGCGAACTCTCCAACAAGCTGCGCGGCATGGCCGATCAGGCCGGCATCGAACTCAAGCCGGACATCTACCCGCACTACGGCAGCGATGGCAGCCAATATTGGCGCGCCGGTGGCCGGGCGCAGGTCGCCCTCATCGGCCCGGGCGTGGACACCAGCCACGGCTACGAGCGCACGCATATTGACGCCCTACGCGATACGGCGAA
>CAZDWU010000074.1:0-10109 GCA_964509165.1 uncultured Chthonomonas sp.
TTCCTGGAAAACCCTGAACTGCAAATGGCCGCCGCGCGGGCAGCTGGGCCACTGAAGGCAATCTCAGCCGTGCCGGCCCTGAACCGACTGTGCCTCAGCGAAGATCCGATCTTGGTGCGTACCAGCATGATTTCGCTGGCCCAAATCGGGGCGGCGGAAACCGTGATTACAGGCATGGCTCTCCTCGGCAGTAGCGACCTTCCCACGCGCCGGGCGGCCGCGGCTCTCATTGCCCAGCACCCAGACCAGGCGGGCACAACGCTGGACCCGCTCCTGAACGGCACCGATGAACTCAAAGCCCGCATGGCGCTGGAGGTTCTGGGCCTCATTGGCTCCGAGGATGCCTTGAACCGAATTGCAAGGTTCCTCATGGACCCGCGCCCGGGCATGCGCATCGAAGCCCTGCGCCAACTCAACGGACGGGTGCCGGAGACGGCCCGCCCGACGGTATTGGCGCTCCAACGCGACCCGGTAGACCTCGTCAAGTGGGTCGCCCGGGGCGTGGAAATGGGGAGCTAACCGAGCTTAGATCGGGTTGATCCGCATCGCCGCCCGCACCTGTCGCATGGTGTCGGCGGCGAAGTCGCGCGCCTTTTCGGCCCCGGCTTGCAGGATCTCATCAATCGCGCCGTCGTCCAGGGTGGCCCGGCGTTCGCGCATGGGCCGCAGATACTCGTTCAGGGCTTCAATCAGCTCCTTCTTGCTCTGCATGCAGCCGCGCTCGCCACGTCGGTCTTCATCCCACGCTTGCTCGTAGCCGGGCACATAAAGCCGCATGTATTGGCACACGGCGCAGCCCTCGGGCACGCCCGGGTCCGTCTTGCGAATCTTTGTGGGCGTAGTGAAGGCGCCCATGATGCGCTTCGCCGTCTCCTCTTCGGTGTCGTTGATGTAGATGCAGTTGTCGTAAGACTTGCTCATCTTGCGCATGTCCACCCCAGGGAGGGTGGCGCGGGCTTCATCTTCCGAAATGATGTTCTTGAACTCGGGGAACAACTCCACCCCAAAAGTGGCATTGAACGAACGGGCGATTTCGCGGCTGAGCTCAAGGTGCGGGGCTTGGTCCTTGCCCACGGGCACCCCGTGCGGGCGGTAGAGCAAAATGTCCGCCGACTGCAACACCGGGTAACCCAGCAGACCGTAGCTCACCGGGCGGCCTTCGGCCAGGTCGTCCTTTTTCTCCTTGAAAGTCGGCACGCGTTCCAGCTTGCCCAGCCCCGTCACCATCGAGAAGATCAGGTGTAGCTCCGCATGCTGCGGCACCATGGATTGGACAAAAATGGTGCTGCGCTCGGGATCGAGGCCCCCGGCGATGAAGTCCTTGGCGACCTCGCGGCTGTTGTGGGCGAGGTCGGGCGGCATATCGCCCATGGTGGTGAGAGCGTGGTAGTCCGCCACCATGCAGAACATCGTGTGGCCTTCATCCTGCAGCCGCACCCAGTTGCGCAGGGCTCCTTCAAGGTTGCCGATATGCAATCGCGGGTTCGTGGCCCGCATGCCGCTCAGGATGCGCTGCGTCATAGTTCAGAACCAAGCATGAACCGGGTGACCACTCGGCGGGCGGGACCCAGCACCATATCGAACAGCGGGAACGCCCCGGTTTGCCCCAGGATGATAAGGCCCAAGAACAGGAATCCCCCGAATTGAAGGTTGAACTGCGTCCACTTGATGCGGGCGCGGTCCGGCAAGAACGTGCCTAGAATCCACATGCCATCCAGCGGCCCAATGGGGAGCAAATTAAACAGCCCCAAAGACACGTTGATGAGCACCCCAAAGAACAAGAACGTGCTCAAGAACGGAATCTCTTGACCTGCCGTGAGGCGGAAGAGCACCGCAAAGAGCATTGCCTGGATGAAGTTACTGGCCGGGCCGCCGATCACCGCCACAAAGTGGTCCCACTTCGGGTTTCGCATCTTGCGCGGATCCATGGGCACCGGCTTCCCCCAACCAATCCCGAACCCGGAGAGGGTCGTGATGATGATCATGATCGTCCCGATCGGATCAAAGTGCTTGAACAGGTTCAGCGTCACCCGTCCGTAGATGCCGGGGGTGGGGTCGCCCGCCATGTCGGCCAGCTTCGCGTGGGCGTACTCGTGAATCCCAATGGCCAGGAAGATGACCAAGAAGATAGCAACGTAATCGGAAACTTGCATGGCGGCTTAGAGGGAGATCAGGGATTCGCGAGCGAACATCTCGTCGAAGGTGTCGCGGCGCTGCACCAGTTCAAACTGGCCGTTCGCTCGCCGGATGACCGTAGCGGGGCGAGCGTAGCGGTTGTATTGGCTGGCCATGCTACTGTTGTACGCACCGGTGCACTGCACTTGCACAAAGTCCCCGGGCCGGATATCGCCGGGTAGGTCCACCATATCAAAGAGCATGTCGGTTTCGCAGTGCTTCCCGCTCACGCGCATGGGCCGGACTTCGGCCATCGTGCGACCGTCTTGCGGCAAAGCCGAAACCGGATACTTACTGCCATAGAGTGCAGGGCGCGGGTTATCGCTCAGGCCCCCATCCACCGCCACGTAGGTGCGCTGGCCTTCGCCAGCGGGGACGGTCTTCACGACCCCCACCGTGTAGAGCGTGATGCCACTTTCGGCCACCAGGCTACGGCCGGGTTCTTGCACCAGGGTCGGCTCCCATTCACCCTGCAGACTTTCGCGGACGGCTTCCACCACCAAGCGGCAGTAGTCGGGGATGGGCATGGGTTGGTCGCCGGGTTGGTAGCGCACGCCCAGGCCCCCGCCAACATTGATGATCTTCGCGGTGAAGCCGTGCTCCCGCCGCATGCGCAATGCAAAGTCCGTGATGAGGGCCCCGCCGGAGCGTTGGGCCTCAGGGTCCAAGAGCTGCGAGCCCACGTGGCAATGGAACCCAACAACCGGCAATCCGAGCTCCAGGGCGCGGAGTAGGGCGCGCTCCCCGCTGCCATCGGCGATGTTGAACCCAAACTTGGTGTCGGCTTGGCCGGTCGATATCTTGCCGTGAGTTTTCGGGTCTACCCCGGGGGCAAGGCGAATCAGAAGGTCAGGAACCTGGCCCATCGAGCCGAGCCGCTCAATCTCCTCGAAGTTGTCCACCACGATCTGGCCGACGCCTTCCTTGGCCGCGCGTTCGAGTTCAGCCAGCGTCTTGTTGTTGCCATGCAGGTGGCAACGAGCAGCGGGGACCCCGGCGCGCAGGGCGGCTTCGAGTTCGCCTTCGCTAGCGGTGTCAATGGTGCATCCCTCGTCCGCCGCGATTTGCAACACGGCTAGGGTGGAGTTCGCCTTGCTGGCAAAGGAGATGTCGGTATGCGGATACACGCTGGCGAACCCATCGATATACGCCCGAATTCTCTCACGCAGGTGGGATTCATCCACCACGTAGAGCGGGGTGCCAAAGGTTTCGGCCAAGTGTTGAGCTTCGGCGGCAGAAACAGCAAAGGGATCGCGCATTACGGGCGATTATCCCCGCCGGGGCCGCCCGCTGTCAGGACACTGCCCGGTAGGCGCGCATTTGGCCTCGCACGAGGTCCACAATCACGGATTCATCGCCTTCTTCCTGCATTGGGATGAAGGACTTAACGCGCTCGTCCAGTTCCGAAGATGACGGATATGGCCAGAAGGTGTCGCCGGCGTTTTCAGCTAGGACATTCGCGTAATGCACACTGGCCAGGGCCAGGGTTTCTTCCTTGTGATCCCACGGCGCGGCAAACCCGGTCAGCACGTAGGGGAACAGGGTGGGGAAGTTCCACGCCTGCAGCAGGTCCACCGCCACTTCATTGGGGTGGTGCTCAAATCGATCGATGAAGGCCGTGGTTGGGTCCACTTTGCGGGCTTGGGCCGTCACCATCAGGGCGTCATAGGTGTCCGGTTCAACGCTGGCAATCAGGGCTAGCCCGAGGTCGTGCAGCACGCTGGCGGCAAACACCTCATCCGGCACGAGAGCCGAGGGCGCATCGGAAGTCTTCTTCGCCATTGAGAAGAGATAGCGGGCCAGCAAGCCCACAAACATGGAGTGTTGGGCAAATCCCTTGGCGTCAAATCGCTTGGCGGAGGCGTTTTGCACTACGGCTTGCATCCACACGGCCACGGCGAGGCTGCGCACGGCGCGTTCGCCCAGCGTCATGATGGCTTGGCGGATGGTGGTGGCTCCGGAGGTCATGCCCCCGTAAGCGGCGGCGGAAGACGCCCGCAAAACCCCTGCGGTCAGGCCGGGGTCGCCCAGGATGATTCGTTCGAGGGTGGCCGCGCTGGCCGTGCCCTTGTCAATCGCCTCGCAGAGTTGGGTGGCATTGTTTGGCAAGTCCCGCAAGACCGAATCCGGTCGAATCGAACTCTTCAAATCATCAAAACTTCGAACTTCTGCCATAGAATCCCAATGCGGGAGGCGTTGATCTCCCGAGGTTCATTGTTGGCGGGCGGTGCAGGTCTCTTCAGGTGCTAACGACCGGTATTCCTACGGGTTAGAATGAGGGCAGATGATCCGCATTGCGCTTCTTGGTTCCACGGGCAGTATCGGGCGACAAACCCTCGATGTGGTGCGAGAGCATCCTGATAAGTTTGAAGTCGTGGCCATGTCGGCCCGCACCAGCGCCGAATCGCTCCGGAATCAAGCCCGCGAGTTCGGCGTGCAGCGCTTGGCCCTGATGGACAAGAACGCGGCGGACAAGGCCGGACTGCCGGGGGGCATGGAGGCCGTGGTGGAACTGGCCACCTTGCCCGAGGCGGACCTGGTGGTGGTAGCCGTAGCCGGGGTGATTGGGCTGGTGCCCACCCTCGCCGCCATCCGCGAAGGGAAGCGCATTGCCCTGGCCAGCAAGGAGGTTTTGGTCTCGGCCGGCGAGTTGGTGATGCCCCTGGTGCGCGAGCGTGGCGTGATGCTGACGCCGATTGACAGCGAGCACAGCGCAGTTTTCCAGTGCGTGCAGGGCGTGCGGCCGGACCAGATTGCGAAAGTGATTCTCACGGCCAGTGGCGGGCCGTTCCGTGGTTGGACCCGCGAGCAACTCCAGAACGTCACGCGTGAGCAAGCCCTGAACCACCCGACCTGGAAGATGGGCGGAAAGATCACGGTGGACAGCGCCACCCTGATGAACAAAGCCTTGGAAATGATTGAGGCGCGGTGGCTCTTCAACGTGCCGATGGACTCGGTGGAAGTGGTGGTGCACCCGCAAAGCATCGTCCACTCGTTTGTGGAGCTCACCGATGGCAGCGTGTTGGCGCAACTGGGCTGGCCGGATATGCGCTTGCCGATCCAGTACGCGCTGAGCTTCCCTGAGCGCCCGGCGAGCGGCCTGAAGCCTTGGCGACCCCACCTCACCCCGAACCTCACGTTCGAGCCGCCCAACGAAGACGTCTTGCCTTCGCTACGTATCGCCCGGCAGGTGATGAAGACAGGGGGCACTGCTCCCTGTGCCTTTAATGCGGCGAATGAAGAAGCCGTGGCGCAGTTCCTGAACGGCAAGTGCGGATTCCTGGCCATGGCCGAGGTGGTGGAGCGGGTGGTGAATCGTCACGCGGCCCTGCCCGTCACGCTTGAGGCGCTGCTGGACGTGGACAAGTGGGCGCGGGCCGAAGTCCGCCGGATCCTGGATATCCCGCAGGCCTAGTGCATCGAGCTTCAGTTCAACGGCGTAAGGGAGTAAGGTAAGGAACAGTTCGCATGGAAGCACTCGCCCCGGTATTTAGCGTCGCCAGCACGATTTTCCAGTTCTTGCTGGTCATTACCGTGATCGTGGCCGTCCACGAACTTGGCCACTATCTGGCCGCGCGGATGAGTGGCATGCACGTCGAGGCCTTCGCCGTGATGATGGGTGGCGTGCGGCGCACGGACCTGAGCGAACACGAACCGAAGGGGCTCATTTCGGCGCGGGTGATTTGGATCATCGCGGGCCTGGGGTTGCTCACCATGATCGCGGGCACCGTGGCCAAGAACGCCTTGGTGTTTGAAGCCGGCTTAGTGGCGAGCGGCGTGTGGGCGCCTCTCATGGCGAGTCTGCGCCTGGAGCGGCTCTACCACCTTCCCATGGGGACGGCGTTTCGGCGCATCATGATCACCCTGGCCATCCTGGTGGCCATGCTGTTCATGGGCACGCAGTTCCGCAATTTGGACGCGGGCACCTGGATCGGATTGATTGCGGGCGGCATGGTCATTGCCATGCTGGTGATGTACTACTCCCCGCTTATGGGTGGCAACCACGCCAACGAGGAGGAACGCCAAGGCGAAGGGAAGATCATGGTGAACGGCGAGACCGTGCCGGTGCGCTTCCGCCCCCTGTGGTGGGTAACGGACAAAAACGGCACCGAGTTCAGCCTGCTTTTGCTGCCGCTGGGCGGCTTTGCCCGCATCCGGGGCATGCAGTCGTTCGAAGACGGGCGCGAGACGAAGATCGAGGGCGGCTTCTACACCAAGCACCCAATTTTGCGGCTGTTCACCTTGTTTGCCGGGCCGCTCTTTAGTGTGCTCTTTGGCATCATCGTCTTAACCGGCGTTTGGGCGGCCAACGGGCGTCAGGATGTCTCGGAAAAGCCTGTGGTTGGTAGCTTGAGCGTGGGGGGTGCGGCGGACAAGGCGGGTATCAAAATTGGCGACCGCATTACTAGCATCGATGGCACCGCCATTTCCTCTTTTGATGGCATCCGCCCGGTGATTGACGCCGGCGGTGAAAAGCCGCGCCAGGTCACTGTGGAGCGTGAAGGCAAGGCTCTAACGTTCACCTTGACCCCCCAAATCCAGGAAGGGATGCCCAAGCTGGACAAGGAGGGTAACCCGATTTTGGGCGAACGTGAGACGCGCCTGATCATTGGGGTCGGTCCAGATTTCGAAACGAAGACGATGTCGGTGGGCGAGGCGTGGAATGAAGCCTGGAACCAGCCGGTGGTCCTCGTTAAGGGCTTGGCGACTTTGGTCAGCCGCCCGCAGGCGGCTAAGGACACGATGGGCGGCCCGGTGAGCGTGGCGCAGGCGACGCAGGGGGCGACCAGCATGGGCGCCTACGGCATTCTTACGCTGATGGGGATGCTGAGTCTGTCGCTCGGCATCATGAACTTGCTCCCGATTCCTCCGCTCGATGGCGGACAGATGGTGATCAATTTCATCGAGCTCATCCGGGGCGGCAAGCGCCTGAGCATGAACCTTCAGCAACTCGTGACCAACATGGGCGTGGTGCTAATGATCCTGCTGATGGTGAGCGCCACCACCATTGACCTCGGCCGCGTGACGGGCAATTCTGCCGACGCAAAACTGCCCGAGTTCAAGACTGAAAACGACCCGGCCCCGACGCAGCCGTAAGGGTTCGAGCCGGCCTCGCGGGGAAGCCCCGGCGAAACGTCCGGGTTGGGGGTGCATTGTCGTGCATAATGGTTCTTCGCCGACTTCTGCCGCGAGGAACTGTTTTGTCAAAAACCGTAACCATCAAGCCCGACGAGCAATTTGCACGACTTTACGCTGACCGTTTGATTTTGGAAGCCCTGGTTGATCTCCACGAGGTCATCAAGCCGGGTGAGCTTTCCGAACAACTGAGCAGCAAGGGTCTCGGTCTGGCGGCGATCCGCTCCCTGTTGGCCAGCAACGCTGACCTCTTTGCTTACAACGAGCGACGCTGGGTGCCCAAGGCTCGCCTGGATACGGAAGGCCGACCGATGCTGGCCGCCGTGGACCGGCTTCTGCGCGCTTTCGGGGCGCCGGTGGCCGTGGACCTGGTGGCGCGTGAAATTGCCATCCGTTATGGCATTGAGCCGGAAGATGCGGCCGTTCGCATTCGCCGCTTTGGCCAAACCGATCCCCTCGTTTTGTTGACCCGCGACGATCGTGTGGTTTCCACCGAAGTGCTTTTCCGGGGTTCGGACGAATCCCGCCCCCGCGCCTACAAACTGGCGGGCATCACGGAAGAAGAAGTTGCCGACGCGCAAAAGAAGCTGGGCGACTTCGACTGGCTCCACAACGACGCCTTGGTGCTGGCTCTCGAAAAGGCCGCTCCGGTCTCGCTCAAGGCCCTCGGTGCCGCCGCGTGGGTGGCCCTTAGCCCGGATTCCCCGTTTGGCAACCACCTCTTTGACTGGCGCACGTTCTACGCCGACCTGCTCAGCATCCCGGGCTACGTGATCTCCGCCAACGGCGTGATTGCCCCCGAAGCCGAAGGCGCCAAGTGGGTGGCCCAAGCCGCCAAGCTCGCCGACAAGTTGGCCCCGACTGTCGAAATCGAAGACGCGGTGCCCATCGAGCTGAAGCCGGAAGACATCGAGAACATGGTCAAGAAGGTCACGGGTGCCTCCGAGACCGTGACGGCCAAGCAACTTCTGGAAGAACTTTTCGAAATCACTCCGACCGTGCGCACCTACCCGGACGACATGGCGAACGTGATGGACGCCCTGCGCGGCGACAAGCGCGTGATGTGGGTGGGCGGCGACCGATTCCAGAAGCCGGAAGCCCGACCGGACGACGTGGACGAAATCCCGATGCCGTTCCAATACGTGGCCAGCGACCATCTGCAAGAAGATGGCGACCCGGTGGACGTGGAACTGGTGGACGAAGGCCTGAGCAGCAGCCTCCGCAAGCTCATCTTGCACCCGCTGGCGCAAGACGTGCTGGACGAAGAACTGCAGCCGCGCCTGAAGAACATCCCGGACCAGATCCGCTTGGTGCTCAAGCCGATCCACCGCGAACTGGGCACGTTCCCGATGGCGCAATTCCCGACGGGCTGGTTTGATGACGAGCCGGGCCTGCAAGAAGTCATTCTCAATGACACGCACGGCCGCACGTTGCAGGTTTGGCTGAACACCAAGCTCCGCTTGATGTTCGGTCTCTTTGAGTGGTGGATTGACCAGCCGATCGAATCGGGCGCGGTCTTCCAGCTCACCCGCACGAACAAGCCGAACGTTTTCGATTTCGAATGGCTGGACCAGACGGACCCGGTGGTGTACGTTAGCAACCAGCGCATGGAAGAGCTGCGGGAGATTGCCACCCGCGCCGACTCCATGTCGACGTTCGAGATCCTCCGCGAAGTGATGAGCCACTGGAGCAAGGGCGCCGACTTCCTCACCATCATGTGGGAAGTCAACGTCGTCCGCCGCACCAGCCGCCGGCTTTTGGCTTCGCTTCTCAGCAGTTACGTCTGTTTCTATCAGCGCTCGGGCTCGCCGGTGTGGCACTACGACCACAAGAAGGTGGAGCAAGGGTTCGATAAGACCAAGAAGAAATTCATCAAGAAGAACTAAGGACCAGGAGACGATTCGGGGTACCTTAGCTGACCGCTTCAGAAAGAACATATGGCCAATCTCAAGTCAAGCAAGAAAGACATTCGACGCAGTGGGCGCAAGCGCATCGCCAATCAGAGTGTGCGCACGTCCCTTAAGACCTACATCAAGAAGGTCCGCAAGGCGGTGGAAGCCGCTGATACCGAAGTCACGGCAAGCGCCCTGCAGACCGCTCAATCCAAGATTGACCGCGCTGCGCAGAAGGGTGTGATTCACAAGAACCAGGCTCGTCGACGACTGAGCCGGATCGCCAAGAAGGCCAACAAGGTCGCGCAAGGCTAAGCCTTTTCTCTTTTCGAAGCGAAAACAGGCCGGAGGGCCACGCTGAGAGTCGTAGACTAACAGTGTGGGACTCTGGCCTCTCGTATTTGCGACCACCGGTTTTTTGGCACCCTCGCCGGAACTGGAGATTGATTACCGAGACTTTCAGGGGCTGACCGTCAATTACGATGGCGTGCCGCTGGTCACGGGCTCGTCGTTCCAACTCTACGAACCGAACTGGACCCGGGGCATCTACTCCTCGGCCTGGAAGCCCGTGAGCATCGATCGCTCCCGGCCCGATCGCATCCTCGTCACCCTCTCGGCGGATAACGGCCGATTTCGCGGCACGCAAACGTTCACCAAGACCGGCCAAGGCGTGCGGGGGGAGTTCGAGTTTCGTTGGCTTGGCACGCGCCGGGTGATGTTGGAGCATAGTGCCAGCTTCTTGTGGGCGCCCGTGCTGGAGCCGGCCCAAGCGGTGGTGGATGGCAAGCAGGCGGGCGTGCTGGGCAGCCAGAACCCCACGGGGTCGCAAATGGAGCCCCGCACCATCGGGGTGGGCCGCCAAAGCTTCCTTTGGGATGCCCCCCTCGCGCAAGTGCAGGTGGATGT
>CAZDWU010000075.1:0-1764 GCA_964509165.1 uncultured Chthonomonas sp.
CGTTCGGCAATGCTCGTCCGTACGGCCAGCTGAATCACCACCAGTTCCTGCGCCCGCAAGGCTTGCAAGTACGCACTGCGCACGTCACCGCGCACGCCGTTGGCTGCCACCGCTTCGCCGACCTTCGAGGCCTCTACGAACCAGTCCGTCGCGCGGATCCCGGCTCGAATGCGGCCACTGATGTCAAAAACTTTGCTCGCACTCACCACCAACTGATTGAAGGTATTCACGCGGCCGCCACCGCCCGTGTTGCCGGTGTCGCCATCCTGGCGCGTGCCCCCGGTGGTGCCCCCGGTGGTGCCACCGAGCGTCCCCGTACCCGTGGTCAATCCCGCCGTGCCGTCGAACCACGCGTAGCTGCCCGAAAACGAGGCACTCACGCCCAGGGCCGCCTCGGCGGCGCGGCTTTGGGCTTCAGCCCGGGCCGTCGCCTGTTGTGCGCGCTGCACGGTAAAGCCTTCGGTCAAGGCCACCGTCACGGCTTCGTCCATGGTGAGCACGCCGTCATCCAGCGGTCCGGCCGGGGCCGCTTGGCTCATCGCCACCGCCAGGCCCATGGCAATCCAGTTCATGGAGTCTCCTCCTCGGATTCCTCTTCCTGCTGGGCTTCCATCGCCTGCTCAATCATCGCGCTGAGATAGCCCACCACTTGCTGCAAGGCGTTCACCTTGGCGACCATCAGGCCATCGACCTTGGGGTCCTTGCAAATGATCAACTTGTCGCCGGGCTGAATGTCCAGCATCTGTCGGGCTTCGGCCGGGATCACGATCTGGCCGCGCTCCCCTACCCGTACGGTGCCGTAAAAGCACGAATCCATCCACTGCTGCGGATCCATACTCCAAATCATACTTTTCATACATTGCTCACAAGTAGGCCCTTGCGCAAAATTGCACTAGAGTACGCAAATTCCCCGGAATCCCACGTCTCGCACAAAAAAACCCCCTGGCCGAAGCCAGAGGGTTTCTCAGTAAGACAAAACCGGAGTTCAGACCTTGGGCGGGCGCGGAGCGCGCGGCTCGTCCTTCAGGTCCACCACCACGAACGGCAGCAGGGCCATTTCGCGGGCACGCTTCACGGCCTGGGCCACCATGCGCTGCTGGCGGGCGGTGTTGCCGGTGGAGCGGCTGGGAAGAATCTTGCCGTGCTCGTTGAGGAAGCGGCGCAGAAGAGCCACGTCCTTGTAATCCACCACATCAATCTTGTTGGCGGTGAGGAAGCTCACCTTGCGGCGGCGGCGCAGACGCGCACGGGCTTCACCCGGTCGCCCTTCCGACATGTCAAGGCCGCCTTGATCGGCAGCGGGGTCGGCGGCATCATAGGCCGTCGGATTGTTCAGCGTCTTTTCTTCGCTCATGGAACCTCGCCCTCGTGGGAATGAGATGATATCACACTTGACCGACCGGCCCCCGGACCCCACCAAGGCCCCGTCCCTCTCAAGGTTACGGGCAATCCCCGTAGCCTTGCCCGCGTAAGCATGACGGACTTTGCCCTTTCCGGGCTCACCCTGGTAGTTTCGTCACCACTAAGCAAACCCCAACCGGGGAACACCTCTCATGTCGGACACCGCCCGGTTCGACAACAAAACAAGCCAAGACCCAGGGGTGGTCCGATCTTCGCCGGTCGGCCACCCCCTTTCCTTTTCTCAGACCATCAAGGCGCGACGGCCAGCCACTCGTTCCAGCGGGTATCCGCCGCCCATTTCAGGCGTTCGTAATCCGGCCGGAGGCTGGGGTACAGGTCCTTGCCCATGAAGTCAATCGAGAC
>CAZDWU010000075.1:1864-5919 GCA_964509165.1 uncultured Chthonomonas sp.
TGCTTCGTCAATCTCCCAGGTCTGGATGCTGGTGCCGTATTCGTCGTCGTAGCTAAAGCCGCGCGTACCGCCTTCTTCCAGGTTGCTGCGCTTCCAACCGTTGCCGTGGTTCCACACCACCAGGCAGTAGCGGTCGGCCGGATAGTTGGCTTTGCCCCAGGTGATGAAGTCATTGAGCGTCTGCGGGTCGCCCATGTCAAGCGGCTGGCCCAATCCGTTCACCATGTTGTTCTGCACGAGCTCGCTAGCGATGTTGCCGGTGGTGTCGTACTTCACCGCGTACCGGCGTACCCCGTCGAAGCTCGAACTCGGGAATTGGTCGCGCGACTGCTTCCACTGCACCACAAAGCGGACGTCGGGGTTGTTCGCCACCCGCTCCATCTGGTTCACGTTGAGGTCGCTGGCCTGGAAGAGGTCATTGGCGGCATTGATGTAAACCAGTACGGTCCACTTGGAACGAGTGATGACGAGATCCTCGACCGTCACACCCATCGAACCGTTCAACGGACCCTCCGCCCAGGTAGAGGTGATGTTGGCCGTGCCCGCGTTGACGCCCGTGACGACGCCCGCCGCGCTCACCGTGGCCGTACCCGTGGCCGAACTCGCAAAGGAGATCGAACCCGGCGTGACAAAGCGCGCGGAGCCATCCGCCGCCCACACCGTCGAAATCACGCGCCGCACCGCTTGCTCCTTCAGGGTCAAGCTGGCGGGGTTCAGGCGTACGGCCTGCGGCGTGGTGCCAAAGGACGTATTGGCATTCACCGTATTCGAGCCCGTGCCGCAGAAGTCCAGCACCTGGCTGGTGGTGCCGAGTTCTGTGCCCGTGCCGCCCGCCGCCGCAAAGAGCCGCGCGCGGAGTTCATACACCCCCGGCGTCAGGCTGCTGGCGATGATTTGGCCGGTGGATTGACTAGCGCGGTCTAGGCTTTCCGTGCGGATCACCTGGCCATTGGCATCCAGCAGTTGCACCACCTGGCTGGCCGCCGAGGGCGACGATCCCCATGTCGTCCGATAGTTGAGGGTGCCGGCCGGGGTGCCCGCCGGGCAGATGTCGCCCAACTGGCGCGTGCCCCCGCCCGTTGCGCCACCCGTGGTGACTCCACCGCCGCCACCGCCGCAACCCGCCAAGAAGGTGGCCAGGCCTGCTGCTACCATGATCCAGACCGAAACTCGCATTTTCAAGAGGATGACGCATTTCCCTCGGTCATCGTTCTCAATTGGCCTCTTGCTGGACCCGAAATGAACCGAAAACTATTGTAACGAGTGCCTGATGCCCCCCTCCCCAATGAACTGAAGACGGCACTGCTGAGCGCCGGCCTCTCTGTTCACGAAAACGATTGGTCTGACTATGGTCAAGGTTTCCCCCTTGAACTAGAAAGCCCGGACGGCCTCTCCTTGTCCCTCAGCCTCGACTGGGCGGCACTTTTCTCCCGGTTTGACGAAGGTCAAATTGGCGGAGCGGTCATCAAGGACACCGGCGAAGTCACGCAATCCTGGGGGTTAGCGCGCCGCGTGCCGGCACTGGCGAAGGGGCAAAACATTTTTGAGAGCCCAGTTGGACTCTTGGCCGAGTCGGTGTTCCGGGGCTTCCCGTCGCACTTGCTACTCAATGGCGTGCGCCTGCTGGGGGCAGGCCTGCCCGCCCACGACCCCACCCACTTGCTGGTGCTGGTGGTGGAAGCTGCCGAGGAGTACGACGCCTGGCGAAAGGCTAGCCTGAGCGAGCGCAAGGCCGACGCCCTCAAGCGCATTGGCAAAGCGCTGAACATGAATCAAACCCAGCAATCGCTGGCCGTGGCCGCCACGCACTCCATCGCGTCCGCCGCTGAGCTCGCCGCCGTGATGCTGTGGACGTACAACGAGGAGCAGAACGCCCTGGAACTAGCCGCCAACGTGGGCGCCAACCGCCAGGGGCTGCAGTTCTTTGGTCATCTCCCCTTGGGCGAACACCCCAAGTGTCTCGCCGACTTGGTGGCGACCGAGCGCAAACCTATTGTGCTGGCCCAAGCGGAAGATTCTCCGCTCACCGCCGAGATTGAAGCCAAAATCTGCTACTTGCCTCCCGGCGGCATCGTGGTGCACCCGCTCATCGTGGGCGACAACCTCCTGGGCGTCATCGAGTACGTCGGTCGGGCCGACGACACCGCTTTCGCCGATACGGTGGACCTCTACCAAACTATCAGCGAGCACCTGGCACTGGCCCTGCACAGTGCCCACCTCTTTGAGGCGACGGAGCGCCTGGCCCGGCACGACCCCCTCACCGGGATTGCCAACCACCGCGCCATGCAAGATTTCCTGGCCGCCAAGGTAACTGAAAGCAACCGCAACAAGTCTCCCCTGGGCGTGCTGATGATTGACGTGGACCACTTCCGCAAGTTCAACGAGGAAGAGGGGCACGACGCGGGCGACGAAGTGCTACGCCTGGTGGCCCGCACCCTGCGCGACCAGGTGCGCACCTACGACTTGGCCGCCCGCTACGGCGGGGAGGAGTTCACCGTCATCCTGCCCGACCTGGACCAGCGCCGCACCGAGGAAGCCGCCGAGCGCCTCCGCGACGCCATTAGCAAGCTGCAGTACGTGAACGCAGCGGGGCAAACCCGCCAGATCACGGCGAGCTTCGGGGTGGCCAACTACCCCGAGAACGGCAACACGCCCAGCCTGGTGCTGAAGGCCGCCGACCTCGCGCTCTACGAAGCCAAGCGCAACGGTCGCAACTGCGTGGCCACCGCCACCCAGACGCTGCCCAAACCGCCCGAGTTGCGCCCGTTCGATTTATCTCCGCTCAAGGGCCTGGTGCCCGCCGAAGCCCTGGCCGAATGCGCCCGCGAACTGGAAACCTACCGTCGTGACCTCGTGGCCCTCAAGCTGCTTGAGGTCTGCGGCACAGATGGGATTGATGCCCTGGCCCGCGCATTTACCTTGATGCTTCTCCTGCCCGAGAAGACCCCGGAATGGGCGCTCGATCTGCCCCACGATTGGTCGGTGGCACTCAACTTGGCGCGGGCTTTGGTCCACGCCGGACCGAGCAGCCGGGACTACCTTCGGGCCGGTGCCACCGTTTGGAACTACCGCCAAGGCTCGGAATCTGGGTTCTTGGACCCAGAATTCCTGTCGATCCTGGCCTCGCAGCCCGAAGCGGCTTGAGGACCACCAACGAATTGAGGCATAATCTCGATTCGCCCCACCGTTGGAGGTGTTTGCGTATGTATGCGATTGTGAAGACCGGCGGAAAGCAGTTCAAGGCCGCCAAGGACGAAGTGCTCCAAGTTGAAAAGTTGGAAGGCGAGCCGGGCACGAAGATTGAACTCGACGAAGTTTTGATGCTGAACAACGACGGCAAAGTGACCATCGGGAGCCCGTTTGTGAAGGGCGCCCGCGTGAAGGCCACGATCATCCGTCAGGGCAAGGCCAAGAAGATCGAAGCTTTCAACTACAAGCCGAAGAAGAACGTGCGCAAGCACTGGGGCCACCGCCAACCGGTGACCTTCCTTCGCGTTGACGAGGTCGTGGCCAAGTAAGCCCGATCCCAGAGGTAATTGAGAAATGGCACATAAGAAGGGTCAAGGTTCATCCAAGAACGGTCGCGATAGCAATTCCCAGCGCCTCGGCGTGAAGCGCTACGCGGGCGAAATCGTCAAGGCTGGCAGCATCATCGTTCGCCAGCGCGGCACCAAGTTCTACGCCGGCGCCGGCGTGGGCATGGGCAACGACCACACCCTGTACGCCATGGTTGGCGGCCAGGTGAAGTTCGAAACGCGACGCAACCGCAAGTGGGTGTGCGTGTACGAACACCAGACCGCGTAACGGTTCACGATCGCAAATTGAGTCGCCTCTCGTCCCGCCGGACGAGGGGCGATTTTCGTTTTGGGGGGCTTAGCGGATTAGACCAGGCCCGCGCGCAGCAGATCCTTCAGCACCAGCAGCCCAATCGGGCGCTCGTGGTACACCACGGGCATCTCGCCGATCTTGCGCGGATGGTTCTGGAACACTTCCAGCGCTTCAAACGCCAACATGTCCTGCTCGATGGTGCTGGGCGAGGGCGACATCGCGTCCTT
>CAZDWU010000075.1:6019-7800 GCA_964509165.1 uncultured Chthonomonas sp.
GGGGCCAGGTTGTGGGGGCACACTTCGCGCTCCACATTCACGTCCAGCACCAGGTCGGCCAGGTGCGCCGCCGAGCTCTGTCGGCGACCGGTCATCGTGATGGTCCGCGCTCCGATCTGCCGGAACGACGGGAACAGCCGCACCAGTTCATCCGTTTCGCCGCTATAGGTGTAAACCAGCACCAGGTCCTGCGCCGTCACCATGCCTAAGTCGCCGTGCACGGCCTCGGCGGCGTGCATAAAGACACTCGGCGTGCCCGTGCTGCTCAGGGTCGCGCTGGCCTTGGCCGCAATGTGGCCGCTCTTGCCCACCCCGCACGTCACCACCCGGCCCCGGCACTCGTGCATCCAGGTCACCGCCTGGGCAAAGGCATCGTCCAGTCGGTCCGCTAGGGTCGTCAGGGCTCCGGCTTCGTCCCGCAGCACCTGCTGCAGGCGGGTCAGGTGGTCAGTGCTCACGGCGCGGCGTCTCCCTTGTATTGGTGCAGCACCGTGCGGCCGAACAGGCTGCACGCCCACTCCACCGCCACCGTAGCGGTTTCGTTGTTCATGTCGGCCAGGGGGTTCACTTCCACCAAGTCCAGTCCGACCAGCCGATACGGATTGCTGGCGCTGGCAAACTGGCGGCACAACCGTTCCGCCACCAGATGCCCTTCGCGGTAGGTGAGTCCGCCGCGCACCGCCGTCCCCGTGCCCGGGGCGTAGATCGGGTCCAGTGCGTCCACATCAAAGCTCAGCCACACGTTCTTCACGTTGCGGGCCGAGAGCCAGGCTTCGAGCTCATCCATCACATTGCCGATGCTTTTGTCGTCAATTTCTTGCATGGTGATGGCCCTTGCCTGCGGGATGTTCATCAGGTTGGCGGCTTCGCCCGGGTCCACGTCGCGCAGGCCAATCCAAGCCACGGCCTTGGGCGTGTATTCGGGCATCACGGTGGTGAGAATCTGCTGCCACACAATGTCGAGGTCGGCGCGGCGGGCATCGGGGATGTGCGGGTTCGGGGCGTCGTCCACCATGCGCAGGGCCGCGGCCAGGGGCATGCCGTGCAGGTTGCCGCTCGGGCTGGTGGCGGGGGTGTTGAGGTCCATGTGGGCGTCAATCCACACCACGGCCAGGTCGCCTTCGGTGGCGCGCAGGGCTCCCGCCAGCGACCCCATGCTGAGGCTGTGGTCCCCGCCCATCATCAGTGGGATGTGACCGGCGCGAATGCTGGCTTCTACCCTCGGGGCCAAGGCCTGGTAGGCGCGGATGGCCAGTTGGGCGGTTTCGGCCCATCCCGGCAGCGGGCGCGTGTCCAGCGGAATCGTGTCGCCGCTATCCATCACCTCTTCCAGGCGGGCGAGAGCCTCCGGCATGCCTGCCATGCGCAGGGCGGCGGGGCCAAGCCGGCTACCCGTGCGGCGGCCGCAACCATCAAAGGGTGAGCCAATCAGCTCAATCATGCCCTTGATCTTACTACCGGGCCCGAAACCAGAACCGGGAGGCTCGGTAACCTCGCCCCATGAGTTCGCGCGTCGGGGTCTTGGCCATCCAGGGAGACTACGCCTGCCACATGCAAGTCTTTGCCGGGCTGGGGGCCGAGGTGAGCGAAGTCCGCACCCCCGAAGACCTCGCCCAGGTGGACCGCTTGGTGATCCCCGGCGGCGAGAGCTCCACCGTGGGCAAGCTGCTGGAGCGCTACGGCACCGGGGCGGCCATCCGCGAACGAGCGGCGGCGGGCATGCCGATTTGGGGCACCTGCATGGGCATGATCATGCTGGCCAAGCGCATTGAGAACCGCAC
>CAZDWU010000075.1:7900-10095 GCA_964509165.1 uncultured Chthonomonas sp.
AAAAAAGAAAAAGCCCGGCTCCGTGGGGGCGGAAACCGGGTGTTATGGGGAGGAATGAAGCACTAGAATGACAATCTTAAGACGCGACCTCGCGCCGCCATGTTCCAAGAAATCCCAAGAATTCTGAAAAATTCTTAGCGGCGCCGGTAGATGCGCTCTTCGTCCGGCCCGTGAGTGCGGATTTCGTCAGGTTCGCCCAGGTTCGGTTCCGCGCCGCCGTGCCACGGGATGCCCTCGCCCCACTCGGTCGGCGCGACGAACTGGTGCAGTTCATCCCACGCCCCCGTGCGCAGAAACTCACCCAGAGTGAAGGCCCCGCCCTCTACCAATAGGCTGGTCACGCCCTGCGCCCAGAGATGCGCCAGCACTCCGGCCACCCCACCCCGCACTTCCTCGCGTAGCCACATCACCTCGCCCGGCGACTGAAACACCTGTTCACTCCCGCTGAGCAATGATTGAGGGTCTAAGACAATCTTGGTCACGGGCCGCCCCACGCCCGGCACCCGGGCATCCAGGCGCGGATCATCCGCGAGGACCGTCCCCACGCCCACCAGCACCGCGCCCATCTGCGCGCGGAGAACGTGCCCCGCCATGCGGGCCACCTCGCCCGTGATCCATTTGCTCGTGCCATCCGGCCGGGCCAAGAAACCCTCTTGGGTGGTCGCCACTTTCAGCATCACGTAAGGGCTTTGCCGACGGGCCGCCGTCAGCCACACCCGGTTCACGGCTTCGGCCTCGGGCAAAGAAATCCGGTCCACCGAAACCCCCGCCGCTCGCAATGCCTCCGCTCCGCCCTGGGCTCGGGGGTTCGGGTCGGGCACGGCATAGATCACCCGCGCCACCCCTGCATTCATCAGGGCCATGCTGCAGGGCGGGGTGCGCCCATGGTGGTGGCACGGCTCAAGCGTGACGTAAGCGGTGGCCCCTTGCGCCCGTTCTCCTGCCGCCGCCAAGGCCACGACCTCCGCGTGCGGTCCGCCCGCAAAGGCGTGGAACCCCTCACCCACCACCTCGTCGCCGCACACAATCACACAGCCCACGTGGGGGTTAGGCGCGGGGTAGCCCCCGGCCGCCAATTCGCATGCCCGCTTCAGCGCTTCAAGGTCCGTCATTCGCTTCGGTTCGCCCGGTTCTGGTGGTCCTTCAGCGAACCTTCAATCAGATTCTTCAGCGCCTCTCGCTCCCCTTCGATGAACTCCACCCGGGCCTGCCGCGCAATCAGCATGGCACCCCAAGCCGCGCCCAGCCACACCATGGCTGTAAGGCTGAAGCCCACCAGCAGGCGCTGGCCATACTGCGCCTTCACTCGGGCGGGTGCATTCTGCGGGGGGACGTCGCGGAACTGCAACGCCAACAACAGCAACCCGGCCAGGCCGGTCACCACCAGGGCCGTTACGATGACTTTGAGCCGCATGCGTTTCTCAACCTCGCCACGCCTTCGGCGATACTTGGGGCGCGCATGAGGTAGCTCCCCGTGACAAAGGCGGTGGCCCCGGCCGCCGCAAGTTCCACGATCGTCTCGTGGTCCACGCCGCCGTCCACATGGATTTCTACGTCGGGTCGCCAGGCCCGAATTTGCGCGATCTTTTCTAAAGTGCTGCGAATGAGCGATTGCCCGCCCCAGCCCGGGTTCACGGTCATCACCAGCACCGCATCCGCCAGGTCTAGCACCGGATAGATTGCCTCGGCGGGAGTGCCGGGGTTCAGGGCGATGCTGGCTTCTAACCCCCGCGACTTCAGTTCTTGCATTAGGCGGTGGCTGTGGACCGTGGCTTCCACGTGGAACGCGATGCGCTCGCACCCCGCCTTGTGGAAGGCCTCAAAGTGCAGCTCCGGCGTGTGCGTCATCAGGTGGACATCAAAAGGAAGCGTCCCTTCGCTCCGCAGCGACCGCACCAGGTCCGCCCCGAACGTGATCGGCGGCACAAACTGGCCGTCCATCACATCAAAGTGGATCCCATCTACACCCGCCGCCACCATATCCCGCACCGCCGGGCGGAATTCGGCTGGGTCGCAAGACAGGATGCTCGGCGTGATGCGCATGGCGGTTAGCGACTCCTGGGCGTCGCGTCACTCGCCGTCTTGGTCTGCTGCGCCACAAACTCGCCGTTGTAGAACACGCGGAACGTCGCCTCGTTGCCCACGCCCTCCGCCGTCACCGTGATGTTGTCCCCGGGCGCGTGCTCCTTTTCGTA
>CAZDWU010000076.1:0-7999 GCA_964509165.1 uncultured Chthonomonas sp.
TAGATCGGCCGGACGTTCTCCTCCAGCCACGCATTGAACTCGGCATTGGTTTGGTCGGCGCGGCGCTTGAACTGCCACTGCCCCCGCCAAAGCGCAATGGGGTTGATGTACTTGTAGAGCTCGAAAATGTCGAACTTGGTGCGCTTCTGCACCCCGTAGAACGGGAGCGTGGGCGGGGCCACCGGTTCAATTTCGCTCCGCTCGCCGGTGAAGACATAAAGCTCAGGATCGCGGTCCGGCAAGCGGTGCGAAACCACCCGCTGGGACACTCGCGGGGCGGCGTCCTCGGTGTTGCCTTCCTTGATCTCGCCCATCAGGTGCAGGCCTTCAAAAGCATCCTGCGCATAGAAGACGTTGCCGTGGTACTGGGCGCGGAGGTCTTCTTCCACGTACGCTCGCGTAAGAGCGGCGCCCCCCAAGATGACCGGGATGTGCGCCAGGCCCCGCGCGTTCATCTCCAGCAAGTTGTCGCGCATCACCAAGGTGGACTTGACCAGCAAACCGCTGAGGCCAATCACATCGCAGTTGCGACGCTGGGCTTCTTCCAGAATGGTGTGGATCGGCTGCTTGATGCCGATGTTCTCCACCCGGTAGCCGTTGTTGCTGAGGATGATGTCCACCAGGTTCTTGCCGATGTCGTGGACGTCGCCCGCCACCGTGGCCAGCAAAATCGAGCCCTTTTCGCTCCCCTCCACCTTTTCCATGTGGGGTTCCAGGTAAGCCACCGCCGTCTTCATCACTTCGGCGCTTTGCAGCACAAACGGGAGCTGCATCTTGCCCGCCCCGAAGAGCTCGCCCACGGTCTTCATCCCGTCCAGCAGGATGTCGTTGATGATCTGGAGCGGGGTGTACGTCTCCATCGCCTCGGCGAGGTGACCATCAAGCTTCTTCTTGATGCCGTTGACGATGTGGAGCTTCAGGCGCTCCTCGATGCCCAGCCCTTCAAACGGGTCCTGCTGCGACGAAACGGCCTGTACGTTCTCGAACAGGGCCATAAACGCGACCAGCGGGTCGTAAGTAACGTTGCGATCTTCAGGCATAGGATTTCGTTAGGCGGACCAGCGTCCGCGACCTCCCAAGCTGGTGTGGACCACCCGGGTGGCCAGGGAGGAATTCAAAGTGTAGAAGTGCAGCCCG
Source organism: uncultured Chthonomonas sp. (assembly GCA_964509165.1). GTDB lineage: Bacteria > Armatimonadota > Fimbriimonadia > Fimbriimonadales > Fimbriimonadaceae > JAHBTC01. The sequence continues at coordinate 1,138 of CAZDWU010000076.1, forward strand.
GGCACCCCGAAGCTGAGCAGTTCCCGCCCCTGCTGGATCGCCCATTCCATACCCAAGGCCATCACGGCTTGTTCATCGTGCTCCCACTTTCGTAGGCGATCGAAAAGTACGGCCGGCGTTTGCGCCCCGCACATCCGCGCAAACCGCTCGATCTGCTTGACGTTGGTGATGGGCATGAGCCCCGGCACGATGGGGACGTCGATTCCCAGGGCGTTGGCCTGCATCGCGAACTTGCTGTAGCTGGAGTTTTGGAAGAACAGCTGGGTGATGAGGAAGTCCACGCCCGCATCCACTTTCTCTTTGGTCCAGCGGAGGTCGTGCTCGGGGCTGGGGGATTCGAGATGAGTTTCGGGGTAGCACGCTGCGCCGATGCAGAGATGGGGGTGCCGCTTGCGGGCCAGGGCCACCAGTTCGCGGGCATAGAGGAATTCGCCTTCGGGGACTTCATCGTGGCGATCGCCGCGCAAGGCCAGGATGTTCTCCACCCCGACATCCACGAGTTCATCGAGAAGCTCTTCCAGTTCCGCACGGGTGTGACCCACGCAGGTCAAATGGGCCAGGACCTCGATCCCAATTTCCTTTTTGATGTGCTGCGCCATCGCTACGGTTCTTTGGCGGGACCCGCCGCCCGCACCGTAGGTCACACTAACAAACGAAGGATTTAGCTCGCTGAGGTGTTCGATTCTTCCGTAAAGCTTACGGAGACCGGCCTCGGTCTTCGGCGGAAAGAACTCGTAGGAAAAACACGGTTCCGAGGTTTCCAGCATCCGCCGAATGCGCATTCCTGAGAGTGTACCGAGGTGCGTCCCAGCGGTCCGGTGCGCCACGGGGCCATAACCGAGATATGTTTTCGCGCGGCACCGAGTTCTTGGCCACTTTGCAAGAACGCGTGATGATTTGGGATGGGGCCATGGGCACCCAAATCCAGAACGCCGCGCCCCCCTTGAGCGACTTCTCGCTGGACGCGGTGCCGTTTGATTCGGCGAACTTGAGCATCGTGCGGGAACGACTCGGCTCGGTGCCGCTGGAAGGCTGCAACGAGCTTCTTTGTCTCACGCGCCCGGAACTCATCCAGGGCATTCACGAGGCCTACTTCGCCGCCGGCAGCGATATCGTGGAGACCAACACTTTTGGCACCACCAGCATCGTGATGGCGGAGTTCGATGCTCCGGAGATTGTGGAAGAGCTCGCCCGCGCCGCCGGGCGCATTGCCGTGGCCGCCGCCCGATCCGCCGAGGCCAAAGATGGCAAACGTCGCTACGTGGCGGGGGCCCTCGGCCCGGGTACCAAGCTCGTCAGCCTTGGCCAAACCACCTGGGACACCCTGGTGGAAACCTACACCCTCGCCTTATGGTGCCTGATTGAAGAAGGCGTGGACGTGCTGCTGCTGGAAACCCTGCAGGACCTGCTGATGGTGAAGGCCGGCCTGGTGGCCGCCCGCGAGGCCATGGAGGCCACCGGCGTGCGCCTGCCCGTCATCGTCCAGGTGACCATGGAGCAGACGGGAACGATGCTGCTGGGCTCGGAGATGCTCGCCGCCATCAACATGATCGAGTGCTACCCGGAAGTGGTCGCGATCGGCATGAACTGCGCCACCGGCCCGCTGGAAATGATGCCGCACATCCGCACGCTGGCCCAAAACTCCACCCGCCCCCTGAGCGTGCAACCCAACGCGGGTTTGCCGGTGATGGAACGCGGCCAAGCGATGTACAAGCTCACGCCGGACGAACTCGCCCGCTACCACCGCCAGTTTGTGGAGGAATTCGGTGTGGCCCTGGCGGGAGGTTGCTGCGGCACCACCCCTGCCCACATCGAGGCCGTGGCCAAGGCCCTGAACGGGGCGAACCACACCGCCAATGTGCACTGGCGGCGCGTGCAAAGCCACTTCCCTGCTTTTGACTTCTCGATTCAACGACCGGAGCAAAGCGATGCCTTTGCCCTGCGAGGGTGCAGCAGCCTGTACCAGTTCGTGCCCTTTGAGCAGGACAACAGTTTCCTCATCGTCGGGGAGCGCACCAACGCCAACGGAAGCAAAGCATTCCGCGAGATGCTCGCCGCCGAAAACTGGGATGGCCTGGTGGAGATGGCCCGCGAGCAAGAAGGCGAAGGCAGCCACATGATTGACGTGTGTGCCGCCTACGTGGGCCGCGACGAAGCCCGCGACATGGACCGGCTGCTGATGCTTTACAACCAGCACGTCACGGTGCCGATCATGATCGACACCACGGAATTGAACGTGGCGGAGGTGGCGCTCCGCCGCCTGGCGGGCAAGCCGATCATCAACTCGATCAACTTTGAAGACGGCGAAACGCGCACCCGGCGCGTACTGGAGCTATGCCGCAAATACGGAGCGGCGGTGGTGGCGCTCACCATCAACGAGCAAGGCATGGCCAAGACGGTGGAGGACAAGATCGCGATTGGCGAACGAATCATCGCCATGACCCGCGAATACGGCCTGCCCGACCACGACGTGTTCTTTGACTGCCTCACCTTCACCCTCGCCAGCGGCGACGAAGAGTTCCGAGCGAGTGGCGTGGCGACCATCGAAGCTATCCGCGAACTCAAGGCGCGGATTCCGCGGGCGCACTTCATTCTGGGCGTCAGCAACGTGAGCTTCGGTCTCAAGCCGGTCGCCCGGGCGGTGCTGAACAGCGTCTTCCTTGATCGGTGTCGCGAAGTCGGGCTGGATGCGGCGATCGTCCACTTCAGCAAGATCCGGCCGGAGTCGCAGGTGCCCAAGGAGCAGTGGCGCGTGGCCGACGACCTCGTTTTCGACCGGCGCGAGTACGAAAAAGTCTAAGGCATCACTTTAGATTTGCCCGGCAGATGCCGACAATTTTGCCTGGGTGTTGGATTCGAAACCACCGGGCATGGGGGCAGAGGCCGATTTGGGGCGCGTGGCGAAGGCCATTGCGCAGAGCCAAGAGTGTGCCTACGGCCTAGTGGGAGCCGACGGTTGCATCCTCACATTGTGGGGGGATTGGTCGAGTTTTGGCCCTGCCGACGAACTGATTGGCACGCCCCTGTTCCGCTGGATTGCCGCCGAAGAGCAGCCGTGGGTTTGCTCTGAGTGGGCCCGTCTCAAGTACGCCCCTGGCGAGATTACAGTCCATACCATTCGTCAACCAGACAATCCGGTTACCCTATTTACGAGTCCCACGGATGGCCAAGTCGCCATCCGCTTGCAGGCTTCGGTGCCGGAGTCGCTGAACTTCGATGCGCTTCCCTTTGCCCTGGCCTGGCGGGCTTCGGCCCAAACTCCGGCGCAGGCCAATGCCGCCCTTTGCCGCCTGCTGGGCTGGCCTCAGTCTTCGACCACCGAACTGGAGAGCCTGCTTTCCATACTCAAGGCCGAGCATCCTCACCCGGTCTACTTCGCCCCGCGCGGGATCTGGCTGAGAGGCCTGGCCCACACCACGCCCGAGGGCGAATGGTGGCAGATCGCCGAAGTGGATGACGAGGCGATTCAAGGCTGGCAAGACGGCCAACTGCTTCAGCACCTCCACGCCTGGCTTCTCCAAGAGCAACGCGAGATCAGCATCCTCGACCCCATTAGTGGTTCCGTATTCTTGCTCGGGAGCCTAGATGCGGCCGTGCAACCCGAGGCCCCTCGGGCGCTGGCCTACCAAGACTGGTTGGACCGCTGGCACGACGAGGACCGGGGCCGAGTGGAAGCGAGCGAAGGAAATCTCCTTCAAGGACGCGACTTCAAACCCAAGCCGATTCGATTACGTTTGCAAGACGGCACGACCCGCGCGGTGTGGAATCATCCCGTGTGCGTGCCCACCGGACTCGGCGGACGCCCCGTGTTTGTCGGGTTGCTGGGCGATACGCCCGCCGCCGAGAATCAAGACGGCACCCCGGCCCCGATGCTGACCCCGCACCAAGACCGCTTGATGCTGCTGGGCGGAATGACGGCCGAGATCTGCCACGAGATTCACAACCCGCTTACGGCTCTGCGCGCTCACGCTGAGCTGCTGGCCGACCACGCCGAGCCCGAGATCCAATCGGTGAGCGAATCGATTCAAAGCCTCATCACCCGCGCCATCCGGATTCTCAATCGCACCCGCAAGTTCGCGCGATCTGGCCAGGATGCGGCCGTGCTGGTCAATCCTTGGTCGCCGGTGAAGTCGGCCGCCGAGATGCTCATGGCCCGCTTCGGTGCTTCGGATGTCGCAATCGAAATGAAAACCAAGGGCAACCCCGGCCCGGCTTGGCTCCGCGAAGCCGAAATTGAGCAGGTGCTCATCAACTTGATGGTGAATGCCGTGCAGGCCGTCTCGCGCACCGCCAATGGCCACCCCCGCGTGGTGGTGGAAGCTGAACTGGACAAGAATCAAGTCGCCTATACGGTCTCGGACAACGGTCCGGGCATCCCGAAAGCTATTCGCGAAAAGGTGTTTGAACCCTACTTTACGACCAAGGGGGCCGAAGACGGCACCGGACTTGGTCTTGCCATCTGCCGCAAGCTCACCGAAGCCCACGGCGGCACGATCACGCTGAACTCGTCTCCGCAAGGCACCCAAGTCCGGGTGACCTTCCCCTACCTCGCTGCCCCTTCCGTCACCCTATCCGCATGAGCACTCACCTTTCTGCCCCCCCGACCCTGGTTCTCGTTGTTGATGACGAGGTCGAAGTCGGCCATGTTTTGACGAAGGCCCTGGCGATGGCGGGCTTCGAGGCCCACACCGTCACCTGCGCCGAGGACGCCCTTTCTTTCGTCACGTCGCGTATGCCGGAGGTGGTCATCACGGACTACAACATGCCGGGCATGAAGGGCGATGTGCTCCAGGCCCAACTGAGGGCGCTGGACCCGAACCTGATGGTCATCATGATGACGGCCGAGAGCGACACCCAACTCGCCATCAACATGCTGCGGGACGGCATCGCGGACTACGTTTTGAAGCCGTTCTCGGTGCGCGACGTGATCGCCCGGGTGATCAAGGCCGCCGCCCAGCGGGCGGTGCTTATTGAGCGCGAAGAACTCCGGCGGGCTAACCAAGAGCATCAAGCACACCTGGAGGAAAAGGTGGCCGCGCAGAGTCTGCAACTGGCGCAGGCATATCGAGCCAGCCTGCTGGCGCTCAACCGTGCGCTGGAAGTCAAGGACGAATCCACCCGCAATCACAGCGAACGTGTCAGTAATGTCGCGACCGAGATCGCCCGTATCATTAGCGGAGATGACAAGGCCTTCGTGGCGGAAATCTCCGAGGCCGCCCTACTCCACGACATCGGCAAGATTGGTGTTCGGGAGTCGGTTCTGCAAAAGCAAGGGCCGCTGACGATTGAAGAGTTCCGGGAAGTGCAGCAGCACCCCTTGATTGGCGAGCAGATTCTGCGTCCGATTTGGAACCACGACGCCAAGCTCAAGATTGTGCGCAACCACCACGAGCGGTGGGACGGCATGGGCTACCCTGACCGGCTGGCCGGTGAAGACATCAGCCTGGGCGCGCGCATTGTGGCCGTAGCGGACACCTGGGATGCCCTGACCAGCCAACGCCCGTACCGCAGCGCGCAGGACGCCCTGCACGCGCTGGAAGTTCTGAGAGAAGGCCGAGGCACCCAATGGGATCCGGACGTGATCGACGTCGCATTAGAGGTTCTGGGGCGCGGATCTTTCGGTCAACGCGCCGCCTAAACTAGCCCTTGACGGCGCCCGCCAGCATCGCTTCGCGCAGACGATCTTTGACGAACAGATACGCGATGAGCATGGGGGCCATGACGACCACCAGGGCAGCGAAGAGCGCCCCGTAGTCGGCCTGGTACTGCTGCGTTTGCGTGAGGTCGGCCACCGCCAGTGGCAAGGTACGAAACTCCTTACGGTTCACTAACACCAGGGCCAAACCGTACTCATTCCAGAGGCCAATGGCGTTAAACACGCCCGCCACGATGAGGCCGGGTCGCGCCAGCGGCATCATGATCTGCCAGAACGCCCGCGAAGGGCTACAGCCGTCCAGCATCGCCGCTTCGTCCATCTCCTTCGGGATGGAGACAAAGAAGCCGAACAGCACGAAGATGGTGAACGAGAGCGAATACGCCACGTAAACCAAGATCAGGCCCGGCAGGCTATCGGTGAGGCCGAGTGTGCGCATCTGGATGAACAGCGGCACGATGACGAGGAAGACCGGGAACATCATCCCGCTAAGGAACAGGCCAAAGATGGCCTTGCTCCCCCGGAACGGCGACCGCGCCAGCACATAGGCCGCCATCGCCCCGATGGGGAGCAAAATGAGCAGCGTGCCCACGGTGGTGATGGTGCTATTCAGTAGCCCCGTGCCGACGTTGGCATCCACCCAGGCCGTGCGGTAGTTGCTCCACTTGGGCTGCGCCGGGAATCCCCAGGGCTCGGAGATGACTTCGAGGCTCCCTTTGAGTGAGGACACCAACACCCATAGCAGCGGCAAGCCAATGCCCAGGATGCAGAGCCAAACGAACAGCGGGCGGATGATCTTCACGCGCGGGCCCTCCGCTCGGTGGGGTCACGTCGGAAGATCCACATCACCAGCAAGGTGACAGCCATGACGAAGAAGAGATTGACCACGGCCAGGGCACTTGCATAGCCCCAATCGCTATTGGTGAAGGCTTGCTCATAGAGATAGGTCAGTGCCACTTCGGTCTTGCGGTCGGGTTGGCCCTTCGTCATCAGATAGACGAGGGCAAAGGTGTTCATCACCGTGATGACCAGGTAGGTGACACCGGTGCGTTTGACCGACCACAGCAGGGGCCACGTCACGTTGGTAAAGCGGTGCCAGCCGGTGCTGCCATCGAGTTCACTGGCCTCGGTGATCTCCGAGGGGATTTGGCGCAATCCGGCGGAGAACAACATGACGTAGAACCCCACCGCGTACCACGCAAAGGCCAC
>CAZDWU010000076.1:8099-10053 GCA_964509165.1 uncultured Chthonomonas sp.
TTGCTTGTGCCTCGCCAGCGATAGAACGAGATCTGGAACGCTTGGATGAGCGGCCAAATGACAAAGCCCACATACAGGACAAAGGCCGGGGCGATGAACCCCAGCCTAAAGAGCCACGGCGAGGAAGAAGCCTTCATCAAACCTTGTGCTTGACGATCGCGGAATCCTTCCGGGTCGCCTCGGCCGCCGCTTCGCAACGATCCAAGAACTGTTCGGCCGTCAGCTCGCCATTGAGCATCGCGGTCAAAGCGTTCTCAATCTCCGTATGCATGGCCTTGTACCAATCGCGCACCTGCCAGGACCACACATCCTTGCTTTCGCCAAAGAGGCGGGCGGGTTCCTTCAGTGCTTCGATCTTGACGGCTTCGGCGCTGCCCTTGATGGCCATCAGCGAGCCCTTTTCGGCCACAAACTCCTTGGCCTTCTCGGGGCTGGTCATGTACTTGAAGAAAGCAATCGCGCCGCTAGCGTTCGGTGACTTGGCCGGCACCATCCAGGGCTCGATGCTCACAATCATCGCCGACGGGTCACCCTTGCCTCCGGCCACCGGCGGCGGCAAGAACATGGTCAGCTTGTTCGTGGGCTTCAGTTGCTCCTTCATTTCGCTGTAAAGCCAGGTGCCGCAGGGGATCATCGCCGCCTTGCCCACCACGAGGTCGGATTGGCTCTCGGTGTGGGTCAGGGCCGTGGCCCCGGTGGCAAAGTAGCCCTTGTCGCGGAGTTCCACAATCATCTGCGCTGCCTTCAGCACCGCCGGGTCTTTCCAAGCGCCGGGCTCAAGGTTTTGAATCTTGCGGATGACTTCGGGGCCGCCCACGCTATGCGCCCAGGGCATCAGCATCCCGTGGACCATGTAGTACGGGTACTTGCCTTGGTAGGTGATGGGAGCGATGCCCTTGGCCTTGATCTTCTCGCACAAGGCCAGGAGTTCGTCGTAGTTCTTGGGCGCGGTCCAGCCGTTGGCGTCAAAGACCGTCTTGTCGTACCACCAGCCGTTGATGTTGAAGTAGTACGGCAGCACGTAGGTCTTCCCTTCTTGCTGGCCGAGCTTGAGCAGACCGGGTTCAAAAGTGCTACGCCAGGTGCCGTCCGTGCCTTCCGCCGGGCTATCCAGGGCGGCGTCCAGTTCCATCAGGGCGCCATCGGTAATGAGCGACCAGTGGTCCATGCCCCAGCCCGGGAACATCAGCGCCGGCGGGTCTCCGGCAACGAGGCGCGGCTTCAGCTTCTCCCACACGCGCGGGTCGCCATCCACGGTGACCTTGGCCGCCGTGTGCTTCTTGTTGAACTCGTCGGCGGCCTTCTGATAGAAATCGATGCCGAACCCACCCTTAAAGGCTTGGACTTCGATGTCGCCCTTGACTTCCGTTCCGACCGGGGCGGATGTAGTGCCTCCGGTTTCCGGTTCCGCCGTGGTGCCGGCCGGTCCGCCGCACCCGATCATCGTCCAAGACGCCAACGCGAGGGCGCACACGCCCCCTAACCACAGACCACCCTTCGGAGAGAGCCCCATACCTGTAGCGTGACGTATCCGGGCGCATGGATGCAAGGGCTGAGGGCGATTCACGCGACTTGCGGGTAATGTCACCCCCGTGCAAAAGATCGTATTGGTGGGCTGTGGGTTTATGGGGCGGATGCACGCGAACGTGTACGCCTTGCTCGAAAATGCAGAGCTGGTGGCGTGCGTAGATCGCCGCACCGAGAAGGCCGAGGCCTTCGCCAAGGACTTTGGCTGCCCGGCCTTTGCCTCGATTGAAGAGGCCGTGCAGGCCACCGGCGCGAACGTGGTGGACGTGTGCCTCCCGACCGTGGACCACGCCGCCGCGACGATCAAAGGGGCCGAACTGGGCTGCCATGTGATCTGCGAGAAGCCAATGGCGCTGGATCTGGCTACCGCCGATACGATGATCGCCGCCTGTGCCAAGGCCGGCGTGCAACTGATGGTCGGCCACTG
>CAZDWU010000077.1:0-9725 GCA_964509165.1 uncultured Chthonomonas sp.
ACCAATCTCCGGCCGGGTTGGCCACCAAGAAGCATGGGGCTGCCAGATTTACCTCCGGTGTGCGCGGAGCCTCGGCCTGGACCGGCACCACGTGACCACCCCGGACGAAGACCGGCGTGTGCGAACGCGGGCACGCCAGCTTCACCACCCCGCCGCCGTACCACTCACCATCCGCTAGGTTCCACCACGCGGCTTCCGGGAGGTCAAAGGTGCGCTTCTTGGCTCCTTCCGTCAGCACCGGCACCTGCAACACACTGGCCCCGACAAAGAAGGCATCGCTGGTCTCGAGATACTTCTCTTCATCGAACTCCGCCATCACCGGGCGCAGAATCGGCTCACCCCGCTGCTCCTGCCGCACAAAGCACTGATACAGATACGGCAAGAACTGGTAGCGCAGGCGAATGAAGTGCGCAATGACCTCATTGGCACGGCCAAACCGCCACGGCTCCTCGTCCGGCGCACTCTCATTGCTGTGGTTGCGGAAGAACGGGAACAGGAAGTTCGCCTGCATCCACCGGGTCATCAGTTCGGGCGTGGAATCGCCCCCGAAGCCCCCGATGTCGGGACCCGTAAACGGCATCCCGCTCAGGCTCAAGCCAAGGGAGGTGGGAATGCTCTGGCGGAGGTAGTACCAGTTGCTGAGGTTGTCCCCGGTCCAAATCGCCCCGTACCGGCTGGAACCCACAAATCCGCTACGGCTGAGGAGGAACGGACGCACCCCCGGCTTCGCCTGCCGGAACGCTTCCACCGTCGCCATCTGCATGCCCAGGGCGTACTGATTGCGGTGGCGGGCATGAGCCTCGGTGCCCTGCCTAAACCGCATCCCCGCCGGGTCTACCGGGCCGGTGCTGGGGTCATTCATATCCACCCACGCGGCGGCAAATCCACGCTCAAAGAAGGCCCGGGCGTGATTCGTCCACCATTCCCGCCCCGCTTGCATGGTGAAGTCAGGGAACACCGTTTCCCCCGGCCACACCAGCCCCACGTAGGGTTCGCCGATGGGGTTCTGACACCATACATCCGCCTTGGTGCCGTGGTCAAAAATGCTGTAGCCAGCCTCTTTCTTCACTCCGGGGTCCAGGATCGGCACAATGCGCTGTCCGCTTTCTAGGAGCTTGGCGGCGACCGGGGCCACCCCGTTCGGGAATTGCTTGTCGTCCACCGTGAAGATGCGGTAACCCTCCATGTAGTCCAGGTCCAGCCACAGCCCGCTGCACGGGATCCCTTCTTTTGCAAAGCGCCGGCCAAGCTTCTCCAAGTCGCGTTCGCCGCCGTAACCCCACCGGCTTTGGTGGTAACCCAACGCCCACATGGGCGGTCGCGGCGTCACGCCGACGAGCTTCTGTAACTTCGCCGTGAGGGCGTTGAGGTCGGTATCCACCAGCACCCACAAGTTCGGCGGACCGCATTCGGCCCCCAGCAGCAGGTTCGGATACGTCTCCTGCCACGCCACAAAGACGCGGGTGCGGTCGTGCCCCGGCGTCTCCATATAGGTCACGCCCGGGTTGTGGATGAGGAACCCAACGTAGCCCCGCTCGGTGCGCACGACGAGGTAGGGCGTGGTGAAGTAGGGCGGGTCCACCGGGTGCGAACCCCACTGCGCCCAGTGGAAGTCGCTCCACACGTCGGTGTTCCAATACTTGGTCCGCAGGCCACTCAGTTCAATGCGGTCCAGCCACTTCTCGCCCATGCCGTAGTACCGCGCATCGGCGGGCACCCGGAACTGGAACATGTGCGCTTCTTCACTCACACCCAGGGCGCGCCCGGGTTCAGATTCGAGCCAGGTCTCTCCGTCCGGGCCTACGACAACAAAGCGGTCGCCTTGCCATTGCACACAGCCTTCGCCCGCCTCTCCCGGGTTCAAACTGAGCAAGTTCGGGTCGGTGCCCCAGCGCGCCTCGTCTGCGCTGACGATCTGACTCAGCCCCTGCCCAAATGAGCGAATTTCGAGGCGGAAGGGGCCCCCATGCGCTTCGGCCTGCTGGCCGTCGTACTTCGCCCAGCTGAAGTTCGCCGGGTGCGGAAACTTGGTGAAGAACATGGATTCAGCGGAAGATATCCGAACCAATCCGGCCGGCCGGGGGACCGCATCCATTACTAGGTTTGCCGTTGCTCGTACTTTTACCGGTCCCAGACCAGCTTTTCTTGTGCTAACATGCCTTTACGGATACGTGAAAACGTATTCTCAACTCGGGCTTGTCCGCTCAACGGGCCGGCTTCTAGGTTCAACGGAGAATGAATAAACTCGCGATTACCCTTCTCGCCCTGGGCGCAATTGCAGCAAATGCGGCCGCGGTTGTAGTGGATGGTACGGCCGAAGCTGCTTATGGCTCGGCTCTGTTCACGCAACAGAACACCACCGCCTTTGGCAACAACAACGACAACTCGTTCAACACCGCCAACGGCTCGGAAATCGACCAAGCCTTCGGCCTGAACGATGGCACCAACTTCGCTTTCACCGTCGCTGGTAACCTCGAATCGAACTTCAACAAGTACGTGGTGTTCATCGACAGCAAGGCTGGTGGCTTCAATGCCATCACCAACACCAATGCTTCGAGCGACGACTTCGGCTGGCTGAACGGCAACGCCGCGGGCCTGACGTTCGACACCGGCTTCGATGCCGACTACGCCATCTGGATTCGCCACGACGGCACCAACTCCTTCCTTACATTCGCCGAGCTCGGTGCTGGCGGCGACCTCCAAGTGAGCGGCGCCTTTGCCACCGGTTCGCTGTACAACGGTTCGTTGGTCAGTTCGCGCCTCAATAACAGCAACGTCGGCGGCGTCATTGGTGGCGGCGGTGAGCAGTCCGTTCCGGACGGCAGCGGCGTGGCCACGGGCTGGGAGTTCCAAATGGCGCTCTCCACCATCGGCGCTTCGGCGGCTAGCGACATCAAGGTCGCTGGTTTCGTCAACAGCGGCGGCAACTTCATGAGCAACCAAGTGATCGGCGGTCTCCCGCTGGGCACCGGCAACCTCGCCACCACGGGCAACGTGAACTTCAACCAGTTCCTCGGCGAACAGTACGTGACCGTTCAGGGCGTGCCGGAACCGGGCAGCATGATCGCGCTGGGTGCGGGCCTCCTCGCCCTCGCTCGCCGACGCCGCAGCAAGTAACTTCCTACTCGGAACCCCGAGTCTGAAAACCACGTAAACCGGGGTTCTGGCATCCGCCAGGACCCCGATTGCGTCTTATCCCCCACACCTCTTCCATGAAAAAGGCACTCTTCATCCTCATTGGTTCGCTCCTCGCCTCCTTGGCGGTTGCGCAGGATTACTTCCAGGGGCAGGTCCAGAGCCGTTCTGGCTCCTTCCGTTACTTCCATGTGGATATCGAGGACCCGGAGAGCGTGCTCACCATTACAATGGATGAAATTGATCAGGGAGTCGCGGATCTCTTCGTCCGATATAACGCTCAGCCGACAAAGTCCGAGTGGGATATTCGCCCGGGATTGGTTTCTGGGGATGAAGTGGTCGTCCTGAATGACTCGACGACCCCTAAACTCAAAACGGGCCGCTACTGGATCGGCATAAGCGCTCGTAAGTCCTACACCGTGATTCTCACCATCCAAAGCGAGCGCAAAGCCAGCGCCCGTCCCGGGATGGGCAGCATCCCCTACAGCGGCGGCACCACCTTCCGAGTGTGGGCCCCCAATGCCCAGCGTGTCCACGTCGCCGGCTCCTTCAACGGCTGGAATGGCAACGCCGCCGAACTGGTGAGCGAGGGCAACGGCAACTGGTCACTCGACCTCCGCAATGCCGTGCCCGGGCAGGAATACAAGTACGTCATCCGCAACGGCACCCAAACCCTGTGGCAGAACGACCCGCGCGCCAAGTGGCTGACGAACTCGGTCGGCAACACCAAGATTCACAACCCCGCCTTTAACTGGCAGAACAACATCACCATGCCCGGCTGGAGCGACATGGTGATCTACCAAATGCATATCGGCACGTTCAACGACGTGCCCGGTGGTCGCCCCGGCACCTTCGATACGGCCATCAGCCGCCTGGATTCCCTCCAAGACCTGGGTGTGAACGCCATCAAGATTCTGCCGCCGCACGAGTTTCCCGGCGACTTCTCCTGGGGTTACAACCCCTCCTATCCCTTCAGTGTGGAGGAAGCCTACGGCGGCCCCGATGCCCTCAAGCGCTTTGTGGATGCCGCCGCCGCACGCGGCATGGTCGTACTTATTGACCTGGTGCACAACCACTGGGGCCCCAGCGATATGAACCTCTGGCGCTTCGATGGCTGGAGCCAAGGCAACTGGGGCGGGATTTACTTTTACAACGACACCCGCGCCATCACGTCGTGGGGCGACACCCGCCCCGACTACGGCCGCCCGGAAGTGCGCCAGTACATCCGCGATAACGTGTTGCAATGGCTGGAAGAGTTCCGCATCTCCGGCGTGCGCTGGGATAGTGCGCTCAGCACCCGCACCACCAACTGGGGCGACAACGGTGACGGCTGGAGCCTGATGCAGTGGATCAACAACGAGGTCAATGCGCGCCAGCCGTGGAAGCTAATGGTGGCCGAAGACCTCCAAAACAATCCGTGGATCACCAAGACCACGGGCGCCGGCGGGGCCGGCTTTGACGCGCAATGGAGCCCCGGCTTTGTCCACCCCCTGCGCCCCCTCATGACCAGCCCCAGCGATAGCGGGCGCAACATGAACGATTTGGTGGGCGCCCTCACGGGCAACTACAACGGCAATCCGTTCGAGCGGGTGGTCTACACCGAATCGCACGACGAAGTGGCCAACGGCCGCAGCCGCGTGCCGCAAGAGATTGATCCGGGCAACCCGGGAAGCTACTGGGCGCGCAAGCGATCCACCCTGGGGGCGATTACGACTCTGACCGCGCCGGGTATCCCCATGCTGTTCCAGGGCCAAGAAATCTTGGAAGACGAATACTTCCGAGATACCGACCCGATCGACTGGAACAAGGCCAACACCTACGCCGGCATCCGCCTGATGTACAAGGATTTGGTGGCGCTACGCCGCAATCTGGGTGGCAAAACTGCTGGCCTGGGTGGCCCGCATATCAACGTTTTCCACGTGAATCACGGGGCCAAAGTGGTGGCTTATCACCGGTGGAAGAATGGCGGCGTGGGCGATGACGTGATCGTCATCATGAATTGGTCGAATACTCCGTTCAACCAGTATCAAATTGGTCTGCCGCACGGCGGCAATTGGAAGGTGGCCTTCAACAGCGATTGGAACGGCTATAGCGGCGATTTTGGGAATACCTTTTCTCCGGACATCGTCGCGAGCACCTCGCCCCGGGACGGTTTGGCCTATAGCGGTGGGTTCAACCTGGGTCCGTATTCGGCATTAGTCATTGTGCGACCCTAGAAAAGGCGTATCCTTGCACTCTTATGTCCGGGGACGCAGCCAGTTTTGATGCTTTTCGTCGGCGCCTGATCACGTCCTCGCGTCCGGTGGGTGGTCCCGCGCGCCAAGCGTGGTTCCAACAGTTTATGGCGTTTGTTCGTGCCAACTTCGGGGGTGCGGATATGCGCATCACCAAGCCGGGAGTGGCCGAGCGCATGTTCGGGGCGGAAATCGCCTTTCCTTTCGAAGCTCGTGCCATCTTGGTCGAGCAAATCACCGCCGCCGGAGGCAAGTGGTCCGAATCCGTGACCAACGAGGTCAAGGCCGTCGAAACCTTTGTTTACGCTGACCGCCTGGACGCGGTGTGCGAATTTGCCCTCGAAACCGAAGAGGGCTACGTGACGGGGCGGATCAAGTTCCGCAACGCGCCGTTCTCGCCGGAAGCCGATCAGGATCGTGGCGATGAGCGCGAAGAGCGCGAACCGCGACCGAAGCCGGAAGCCCGCGAGGGTGAAGGCGAAGGTGAAGGCCGCGAAGATCGAGGCGACCGAGGCGATCGCGGCGACCGAGGTGGCTACGGCGACCGACCGCGCCGAGACTACGGTGACCGTGGTGGTGACCGCGGCCGTGGTGGCTACGGCGACCGTCCGCCGCGCCGAGACTTTGGTGACCGCGACCGGGGTGGCTACGGCGACCGACCGCGACGCGACTTTGGCGATCGAGGTGGCTACGGCGACCGACCGCAACGCAGCTACGGTGACCGACCGAGCCGACCGTACGGCGACCGACCGCCGCGCCGTGACTTCAATGACCGTGGCGGCGACCGGGGTGGCTTTGGTGGCCCGCGCCGTGACTTCGGCGACCGAGGCGGTGACCGTGGTGGCTATGGTGACCGACCGCGACGAGATTTTGGGGACCGTGGTGGCGACCGGGGTGGCTTCGGCGGCCCGCGCCGCGACTTCGGTGACCGAGGCGGAGACCGTGGTGGCGACCGCGGTGGCTACGGCGACCGTCCGCGCCGCGATTTCGGGGACCGTGGTGGCGACCGAGGCGGTTTTGGTGACCGTCCGCGACGCGACTTCAACGACCGAGGCGGAGACCGTGGCGGAGATCGCGGTGGCGACCGACCGGGTGGCGATCGCCCGGGCAATGACCGACCGTTCTTCGACCGTCGCCCCGGTGGGGGACGCCCGCCGTTCAAGGGTGGACGACCGGGTGGTTCTGGCCGCCCGCCGTTCAAGAAGAAGTTCCGCGATAACGACTAACTCTTCCGGTACGTCGAGGCGTCCATCTCGCGTACCTCGACCGTGACGCCTACCCGGGCGTCGGGCCACAGCGACCTCATGCAATCGTGCATGAGGTCGCCCATTTTTTGCCTGAGCTCTAGGGGGCGTCCGCTCAGGATTGCCACCTCGAGGTGCGCGAACTCGCCGGGATGCCCCACGCCCGTGGCATAGTCACCCACCACTTGCAGCGCGGCCTTCACCGCTTCCGGGCGCACCGTTTCCACCTCGCTAAACCTTGCCACGAGCTCCGCCAAGATCTCGGGCGGGGACTTGGGCAGCCCCGCCCGGCCACTCAGCCTAAGCAGCAGGTGCGGCATTTTCCAGCTCGGCGCGCCGGTTGCGCATGATTTCCGCGACGGAGAGCAGCACGCTCAGGAACATCGGACCCAGCATGACCCCAATCGGGCCGAAGAACAGCACCCCGGTAATGAGCGCAAAGAACAAGCCCACCGGCGGCATGCTTGCCTGGATAAAGAACGGCCGCAGGAGATTGTCGATGTTCGAGAGAATCGCCATACCAAAAATCAGCATCGCAATCGCACGCCCCGTATCCCCTTGCAACACGAGTGTGATCACCACTGGAATGTAAACCGACGGCGGACCGAGCAGCGGGATACAAGCCATCACAAAGGTCAACAAGCCAATGAGCACGGCCCCCTTGATGCCGATAATGCCAGCAAACGTCCCCGCCAGCAAGCCCTGGATAAAGGCCACGGCCACAATTGCCTTGGCGACTTCGCGAATGGTCGTCACCAGCCGGTCAAGTATCAGGTTGCCCTCCTCCCTCCTCACGGGCAGCAAATCCACCGCGGGCCCCCGCAGCTTGTGTCCATCCCTCAGGGCATAGAACAAGGCCACCAAGCTCATGAGCGTGATGACAATGATGAACACCAGCTTGCCAAGGAACTCCGCGACCGGGCGCGCCGAGTTCTGGACCAGCCGGGTGGCGTTCTCGTCAATCACCGCGGCGAGGTCAAGGTCCTTAAAACCCAGCGTGTTTAGCGTCGGTTGGAGTCGTCGCTGCGCCTCGTGGGCCAGGTTTTCTATCGTGGTCCCGCGGGGCTCGGCTTCGGCGTTGATTTCGGCCACCAGTTGCCGGGCTTCGGCCACGGCGATAATCCCCGCCGTCGAAAGCGGCCCCAACACCACAAAGATCAGCCCCAGCACCGTGAAGAGCGGGCCAAGCGTATTGCCAATCCCTTCTAGCGGTCGCTTCGCCCACTTGATCGCCTTCGTTTCGGGATCCCGTGAAGGAGCGATGATGGCCAGCTGCTTTCGATTAAAGTACGCCGCAATTCTCTGAGACGTCGGGTAGAGCAAGACGCCCAGAATGGCCGGCCACAAAATCGCCTGAATGAAGGGCCCGTAAACGAACCCGGCCAGTACGAGGAGCGCCAGCAGGATGACCCAAAACCAGGGGCGAAACGCCGATGATTGATCAGGGGCGGGGGACTTCATACCGTTCTTTCACCTAACGAGACCCGCGCAAATTCGGTTGCGTTGGCCCGTAGTTCTTCCAGCATAGCGGTTGCCGCCGCCTCGTCGCCCGGTTCTATCTGACCTTCGACCACTAAATCGCTTAGCCACTGCTTCAGGTTCCCCACCGCGGGGCCGGGCTCCAGCCCACACAAGTCAATGATCTGTTCGCCGGTGAGCGGCGATTCGTAAGGGTTCTTGGCTTCCACCGGCGGTGGCAAGGTGGCCAGCACCGCCCGCACATTGTCCGAATAGAACGTGCGCACGCCCGCCTTCAGCGCCCCTGCATCGGCGTCGCACAGGCGCAGCAGGGGTTCCAAGTTATCTCCCAAGTCGCGGACAAGACGCCGCGCGGCCGCCGGGGACACCTTCGGCATGCCCATAAAGCGCATGTGGTGGCGGATGAGCGCACTGACCTGCAATGCCTCGCGGTGCGGAAATCTGAGCCTTGAGAGGATGGTCATGGCCATGCGCGCTCCTTCCATCTCATGGCCATAGAAGGTGATGCGCCCATCCGGCTTGCTGCCCTTGGTGGCCGGCTTGGCGATATCGTGTAGCAGCGCTGCCCACCGCACCGCCGCCTCATCCCCGGCGGTGTTGTCCAGCGCGGCCAAAGAGTGGTGCCACACATCCAGGTGGTGATAGTCGCCTTGCTCGCAGCCTTGCAGGGGCAAGAGTTCCGGCAAGAATTCCGCCAGCAAGCCGAGGTCGCTCAGGTCCTGCCAGGCGCGGCTCGCCTGCGGGTTGCGCATCATCTTCACCAGTTCATCGCGGATGCGCTCCTGGCTAATGATGCTCAAGCGACTGGCTTCGGCCTGGATGGCCTCGGCCAGCCCCTCTGCGTACTGCAAGTCCATCTGCCACCGGAAACGCACGGCCCGCAGCATCCGCAGCGGATCTTCACGGAACGTATGCACCGGGTCCAGGGGCGTGCGTAAGATGCCCGCCGCGAGGTCTTCCCGGGCCACCCCCAGGGGGTCCAGCACCTCGCCGGTGTAAATGTCTTGCAACAGCGTGTTGATCGTGAAGTCGCGGCGCTGGGCGTCTTCCAGGATGGTGGCGGGCTCCACCTGCGGCTTGCGGCTGTCGCCCCGGTAGCTTTCTCGCCGGGCCGTCACCAGCTCAATCTGCGCCCCCGCCACCTGCACCATGGCCGTGCCAAACCGCTCGTATGTCACCGGCGGGATGTCGCTCACGCCGATGTCAAACAGATGCCGCGCGAGGGTCGGGGCGTCCTTCGTCGTCACCAGGTCGAGGTCCGCGCTCTCGCCCTTGCCCAGCAGGGCATCACGCACCCCGCCGCCCACCAGAAAGAGGTGCCCCTGGAATTCAGGTACCGCGCGGGCGATGATTTGCGCCGGTCGCGGGATCTGCATGGCCCTATTGTAATCCCCTGTCGCTCCCCGCACGGGTGCGCTGGCCTTAGGTCTGCTTGACCGATGCCCAGGGCGTGGGGTTTAATTGTCTTTCCAGTGGCTTCGGCCATCCGAGTGGGGGATTAGCTCAGCTGGGAGAGCGCCTGCATGGCATGCAGGAGGTCAGGGGTTCGAGCCCCCTATCCTCCACCACTCTTTTCTTTATCTCACACCAGGCCAAATCTAGCCGGTGATCTAGCTTTTGGCCTCTTCACACC